>PABE01000097.1 GCA_002702725.1 Porticoccaceae bacterium | reverse complement strand
CGGCAGTTCCACAGCCCCTGCCCAGTTCGGTGGAGGGCAGTTTCCGGCCAGATCTGGCCACAATGAAGGCGAGGTCGATTGCGTGATAATAGAGGTTTACGATTTAAGCGACGGCAATAAAACCTGCTTCGAGGCCGCAAGGGGAGATCGCCCGGGTGACCTGTCGCGTGCAGGTAAAGCCGAGCTTGCGGAATATTCGTTTAGTGACGGAGCGGACTACCGCGATGATGTCAACACGGGTAGCATGTCTGTACGACTGGATTACTCCTGGCTGGATGAGCATGCCGCTTTCGCCACATCGCGGCTGGAAGGCAGCGCAACCCCGGCCAAGGGCATTTTCAATGGTCGCCTGCTTTGGGATATTACCGATAATTTTAATATTACCCTGTGGGGGAAAAACCTGACCGACGAGCGTTATCGCGAATACGGTATCGAACTGTTTGACAGTAATGGCTACGCCCTGGGCATCGGCAATACACCGAGAACCTGGGGTGTGGATCTGAGCTACCGATTTGGCCGATAACCAGACTGCGACTCAAAAAGGTTGACCTGCAGAAACATCTCCAAGAACGCCAGGGGGTTGGCAATGAACAGCAGAGTAATTGACGAACACGACGCCATTTTTCACGTTGAGGACGATTTCTTCCATCCCGAGAGGTACACCTCGCGGGAATTCGCCGATCTGGAAAAAAAGCATATCTGGCACAAGGTCTGGCAGGTGGCATGTCGCGAGGAAGATGTGCAGGATGTCGGGGACTACTGTGTGTTCGATATCACCGATCAATCCGTTGTGGTCGTCCGCTCGTCGAAGGACGAAATTCAGGCCTTTCACAATGTCTGTCCCCACCGCGGCCGGCAATTGCTGGAAGGGCGTGGCAAGATTAATAAATTTCATTGCGGGTTCCACGCCTGGCAGTGGAATCTGAACGGGGAAAACATCCGGATTCTTGATCAGGACGACTGGCAGGCCTGTAACGGCCTTGATGCCAGCGACGTCTGTCTGCACGACGTGCGGGTCGCTACCTGGGGCGGCTTTGTTTTCATCTCTCTGGATCCGGACGGCGAATCCTTCGAAGAATTTATCAACCCGGTTCCCCAATACCTCGACTGCTTGCAGCTCGACAAGATGCGCTATTGTTTTGCGCTCACTGTCGATTTGGACGCCAACTGGAAAGTGGCCCAGGAAGCCTTTATGGAGAGTTACCACGTCTGGGGCACCCATCCACAATTCCTGGTCAATATCGATGAAAAAAATGCCAGTGCAGAAATGGGTCGGCACGGCAAGCATTTCTATTTTTACGAGCGGCCGGTAGGCGCCCCGTCCCGGCGTCTTGAAAAACCGATCCCCGAGGATGTCCGCCAGGGATTTTCCGATTTCCTGCAATCGTTCCATGAGCAGGTGGGCGATGAGAACGGCAACGGCCAGATGACGGCCCGCTCCATTCGCGCGGCGCAGGAAGCGCTGGCCAAATTGCCCAAAGATGCCGAACCGATGACGATTATTGAAACCGCCATCGCCGCCATGAAAGAAAAGGCGGACGAGGTCGGCGCGCCCTTTCCGATGATGAGTAACGAGGAAAAGGCCGAGATGGGCGTGGACTGGAACGTGTTTCCCAACCTGGGCCTGGTGATGAGTTTCGACGGTTGTCTGATTTTCCGCGCTCGGCCGCGGGGCGACAACCCGGATCAGTGTTACCTCGATATCTGGAGCGTGCTGTGCTGGGCGCCCGGTGAGTGCCCCGGGGTGAAACGGCTCCATCTGACCGATTGGCGCAAGGAGAAACACCATATCCCGTCGCTGCTTATCCAGGATACCTCGAACATCGAGTACGTCCAGAAGGGAGTGCATTCCCTGGCATTGAAGGCGTTGCGGCCGAATCCGGTACAGGAACGGCAAATCACCAATTTTCACAAGACAATCAATCAATACATCCTCAAATAATAAGCATCAGAGGTTTGCATGACGGAACTGGCGAAGACAGTGGCAGACGATCAACAAGTGGCAAGCCCGCTCCCAATGACCTATGCCAGTGAACCGCTGGTCATTGAAAATGTGACGGCAAGCCATTGGGATAACACCTGCGATGTGCTTGTGGTCGGTTACGGCGGTGCCGGCGTCAGTGCCGCCATCGAGGCGGCGAGTCAGGGTGCCAGCGTATTGGCTGTGGACCGTTTTCACGGTGGCGGGGCCACGGCGTTGTCCGGCGGTGTGGTTTATGCCGGCGCCACCCGCCATCAGAAACAGGGCGGTTATGAAGACTCCGTCGAGGCGATGTACCAGTACCTCAAGATGGAAATTGGCGACGTGGTCAAGGACGAGACGCTGCGCCGTTTTTGCGAAACCAGCAATGAAAACCTGCAATGGCTGGAAGAGCACGGCGTCGAGTTTGGCGATAATGTTTACAGCGGCAAAATGACCTATCCGCCGGCGGGCTACGATATCTACTTTTCCGGCAATGAAAAGGTGCCGGACTATGCGGCCGCCGCCAAACCGGCACCCCGGGGCCACCGCGCCGTGGGGGAAAAATACACCGGCCATGTGTTCTTCGAAAGACTCAGGGAGTCGGCACTCAGAATGGGGGTGCGCTTCCAGCCCCTGAGTCGCGTCACCCGGTTGATTGTCGATGCCGGCAACGCTGTGGTCGGAGCCGAAGTCAGTGTTATCGATCCGCTCTCCCCGGCGGCCGGCGAACTGGCGAAAATCATGAAGGGTTTCAATACCTATGGCCGTTTCTTCGCCTCCACCACCCGCAAGGCCATGGCCAAAATCGCCGCGCTGGAGGAATCCGCTGGAAAAACCATCAGGGTCAGGGCAACGAAAGGGGTGATTCTCAGCACCGGGAGTTTTGCCTTCAATCACCAGATGATCGAAACCTATGCGCCCAAGTTCATCGACATCGTACCCCTCGGTGCCATGGGCTGTGACGGCAGTGGTATCGCCCTGGGCTACAGCGTCGGCGGAGCGCTGGGGCGCATGGATTCGGTTACCGCCTGGCGTTCTATCAGCCCGCCGGTATCGTTCGTCAAAGGCATCGCCGTTAACCGGGAGGGAAAGCGGTTTGTCACCGAGGATACCTACGTCGGGCGACTTGGTCATGAAATTGCGCTGCAACCGGACTGCAAGGCCTGGGTACTGATCGACAAGCAGCTGCACAGCGAGGCCTTTAAAAGCGCCCTGCAGATCTCCGATATTCCCCTGTTCGAATTCTCCGGGGCGTTGCACCAGATCCACAATCTGCTGCGCTGTACCACCAAGGGCAAGACCCTCGACGAGCTTGCCGGCAAGTGCGGCATCGATGCGGACGGACTGCAAGCCACCGTCGCCCATTACAACGAAACCATGGAAAAGGGTGTCGACGATTTCGGCAAGAATACGGATTACCACCGCCGGATCGGATCGGGCCCGTATTACGCCCTGGACATTTCAATCACCAATCGCCGCAATCCGCTCCCCTCTATTCCGATGGGTGGCCTCTATGTCAATGAGGAGACAGGCGAGGTGCGCGATCGCAACGGTGAATCCATTTCCGGACTTTACGCCGCAGGCCGCGCCGCGGTGGGGATTCCCTCCGGATTTTATGTGAGCGGTTCCTCGTTGGCGGACTGCGTGTTTTCGGGCCGACGGGCTGCAGCCCACGCGGTCGCCAGGTCCGAGTGACGGGGCGGTTGCGACGGTGTAGCGGTCAAGTGCGACCTCTCACCAGCAAGGCTGCAAACCCGCTTGCGGAGTATATGCAATGAGTTTTCTCGAGGATCTGCGTCAAGGGCTGTCCGCCAACCCTGACGAAGTCATTATGGACTACGCCGGGGAGCTGTTTGTCACCCGCGGTGAGTTTGCTCGCTACGGTGAACAGATCGTTTCCATTCTGGAGGAGGCAGGGGTTCCGAGGGATGCCTCGGCGGGCCTGGTGACCCGAAACCGGCCATTGCATGGCGCCGCCATTGTCGGGCTGCTCGCGGCGGAGCGTTCCTACACGTCCATCTATGCCTTCCAGTCCCCGGATATGCTCGCCCGGGACGTTCGCGAGACCCGCTTTGCCTGTGTGATTGCCGATCAGGAGGACTGGACCGAGGCGCTCCGCACCGCCGTCAGGGACATTGGCGCGGTGGGGATTTGCCTGTCACTGGAGGACGCGCCCCGGGTGCGCCGTATTGACGGTGGCGGCCAGTTTACCGGTCAGGATTTTCACCGCGTCGAAGGGGGTGGGATCGAAATTCTCTCGAGTGGCACCACGGGCAAGCCCAAGCGCATTGTGTTCCCCTCCCATATGCTCGTACGCGCGGTGGAGACGGTGAAGGCGGGGCAGATGGACGATACCCGGCCGGCGGATATCTGCACCTGGCCCTTTGCCGGCATCGGGGGCCTTTGCAACCTGGTTGCCAACATCGTTATTCACCGCTACATGACCCTGCTCGATCGATTCAACGTGCCCCAGTGGCTGGAGGCGGTCAAGCGTCACAAACCGAGTTTTTTCAGTGGCCCTCCGACGGTGACGCAGATGCTGGTGGATGCCGATGTCGATCCCGCCGACCTGGCATCGGTCAGGTATTTTTACGGCGGCAGTGCGCCGATGCCGGAAAAACTCGAAAACACCCTGCTGGAAAAATACGGCATCAAAACCATCTGGGGTTACGGTGCCACCGAATTTTGCGGCACGGTGATCAGTTGGAACGTCGCCCTCTACGACCGTTATTATCCGGCGAAACGCGGCGCCATGGGAAAGCCCTTGCCCGGTATCGAAGTAAGGGTTGTCGACGAGCGTAGCGGAGAACCCCTGGGAATCAACCGTGTCGGGTACCTGGAGGCAAAGGTGCCCTCCATCGGCGAACACTGGATACGTACCACCGATCTGGCCTTGATTGACGAGGATGGCTTCGTCTTTCACAGGGGGCGGGGGGACGGCGCCATCCTCCGCGGCGGCTTCAAAATTCTGCCCGAGACGATCGTTGCCGCCCTGGTGGAGCACCAGAGCGTGCTCGATGCGGCGGTTGTCGGCCTGCCCGATGAGCGTCTCGGTCAGGTTCCCGTGGCCGTGGTTGAATTAAAAAGCGGTGCCGAGCCGGTGACCGAGGATGCCTTGAAGGGGTTTCTTCGCAGTCGCCTTGCGTCCACCGCGGTGCCGGTCAGTATCCGGATCGTCGAGGACCTGCCCCGAACCCCGTCCCTTAAAGTGGATCTCAAAGCCGTGTCGGCGCTGTTCACTCCGTCGGCAACGGCAGCCGCTACTGACCGCTGAAACCCTCCGAGTCACCAAAGGTCATCGCCTGGCCGAGGCTCTGTCCACCATCCACGACCAGGGTCTGGCCGGTGATGTACCCGGCCTCGTCGGATGCCAGGAACAACATGGCCCGGGCGATGTCCTGCCCCTCGCCGATGCGACCCATGGGAATCACCTCACCCCACTGGGCGATGGCGTCCGGGGTCATGCTCGCTTCCAGGGCGGCGGACCGGGTGCCCCCGGGGGCCACGGCGTTAACCGTAATGCCGTCGATGCCCAACTCCACCGCCGCACCCCGTACCAGTGCGTTGAGCCCTCCCTTGGCGGTACCGTAGTGCGCCAGCCCCCAGAGGTGATTGCGTTCGGCGGTCAGGGATGAGGTGAACAGCATGCGCCCGGCGGGGCTGGCCTTCAGGTGTGGATAGGCCGCCTTGAGTAGCCAGAAGCCGGTATTGAGGTTGACATCGAGTACCCGCTGGAACTCCTCATCCGGGGTTTCCACCAGGGCGCAGTAGGGCAGGTAGCCGGCGTTGTGAACGACAATGTCGAGTTGTCCCCAATGCTGGATGGCCGTGGCGACCAATTCCCGCGCCGCTGCCGCTGAGCCCAGGTCGACGGTCAGTAATTCGGCGGTGCCGCCATCGTCCACGATGTCCCGCACGGTATCCTCGCCATGACTGGCGGTGCGCGTCGCGATCAGCACCCGGGCGCCGTGGGCGGCGAACAGCCGCGCGATTTCCCGACCAATACCGCGGCCGCCACCGGTGATGATGGCGACGCGGTCTTTCAGACGTTGTGGCTTTAAGGTGGCGGCAATGGTTGCGTCTGTCATGGTTATTGTCTGCTCGGTGGGGCGCTCCGGTGGGTCGGTGAGCGGCTAACTGTCGGAGGATTCCTTGTTGGCCTTGGTCATTTCGTCGAGGCCGACCAGTACAATTTCGCCGGAAATGGCATAGGCATTGGCGTGCCCCAGGGCGTGCATGTCATAGGCCGACTGCAACGCCGTGCTCATCCCCTGGGCGTCGAGGGACTGGTTAACCGCCCGCTTGGCCATCAGCAACCCGTGGGGGTGCATGCGGGAAATTTTCCGGGCCATGGCCAGGGCGGTACTCTCCAGTTCCTCCCGTGGCACCACCTTGTTGACCATCCCCAGACGGTGCGCCTCTTCGGCGTCGATAAAGTCGCCGGTAAACAGTAACTCCTTCGCCTTGCGGGCGCCGAATTCCCAGGTGTGGCCGTGGTACTCGACACCGCCAATACCCATGTGGATAACCGGATCGCTGAAACGGGCATCGTCACTGGCGATGATCAGGTCGCAGGGCCAGGCCAGCATCAGACCGGCTGCGATGCAGGCGCCCTGCACCGCAGCAATGGTTGGCTTTGGCAGGTCCCGCCATTTGCGGGAGTAACCGAAGAAATGCTTGAGCTCCCATTTGTAAAGACGCAGCAGCCCGTTGGTGTCGCTGTCCGCCATCATGGACTTCCAGGGTTCGCTGTCGAAGACATCCGGTGACAGGTCGTGGCCGGCGGAGAAATGCTTGCCGTTTGCCTTAAGCACAATCACACGCACTTCGTCATCGTCGACGGCGCGATCGAAGGTCTCGTCGAGCTCCTTGAGCAGGGCGGCATTCTGGGCATTGCGGCGCTCGGGACGGTCGAGGGTGATGATCGCAACGCGATCCTGTGTTTCGTACTGGATGTAGCCCATGATGTTTCCTCTTACTCTTATGCTCTGCGGTCATTGCACTCGATAGTGCCACCGCTGGTGCGCGCGGGGAATACACTATACCTGACGTAATGACAGTTTTGTGCCCGGGCGCTTCGGGTCCAGACCAGCCTGGCTGCAGCTTATCTTTGCAAAAGTAGCGCTTTGACTGACAGGGTTGACGCAATCGGTGGTTATAATGGTTCTAACATATTAGAATCTATGAGTCATGTGCAAGCTGTATTCGCGGCATAACAATTCAACAGCGAAAAGGGCCGAGTGTCGCAGGCGCCAATCGAGTCAGGAGGTCAAACGTGTCATCGCCCCGCAATTATCAGTTGGCTTTCAGCCATGTCGGGTTTTTTGTCGAGGACATGGACACCATGGTGGGGTTCTACCGGGATGTCATGGGGTTTTTTGTCACCGACAGTGGCCTGTTGAACGACCGCCCGATCACCTTTTTAAGCCGCGACCCCTCAGAACACCATCAGATTGTTCTGGTTGGCGGCAAGGAACCCGGGACCCTGCAGAATATCAATCAGATCTCTTTTCGTGTCGGCTCTCTGACGGAGCTCAAAAACCTCTATCAGCGTCTCGTCGATATGGAAGTGACTGGCCTGGACCCGGTCACCCACGGTAACGCCTGGTCCATGTATTTCCCGGATCCCGAGGGCAATCGCCTTGAGGTGTTTACCGACAGCGACTGGTATATCGAGCAGCCGCTCAAGGAGCCGTTAGACCTGACCCGGCCGGAGGATGAGATTCGCCGGCAAACGCTGGCGTTCTGTAAAAACCAGCCGGGATTCAAACCCATTGCCCAGTGGCGGCGGGAGATGTCAGAAATGATGGCGCAAAATCTCGGGCATTAGCCTGAGCCATACCATGGGGTCGGCTGTTCTTACCCCTGAGCTACACTGAATAATAAGTCACGATGAAGAGTCTGGCCGGTCATTGATGGCGGTCTAACATTCTAGTATTGTTTCACTGATAGCAATGAGGCAGACGGCCCTCAGTGGTCACACCTGCAGGAGGAAACCATGAGCGTATTGCCCTATCCCGTTTACGATGCCGACAACCACCTGTATGAGCCCGAAGAGGCCTTCCTCCGGCATTTGCCGAAGAAATACCACAAGGATTTTCTGTTTGTCGACGTCAAGGGCCGCAAAAAACTGGTCATTGGCGGCATGCTGTCGGAATACATCCCGAATCCCACTTTCGAGGTGGTCGCCGGTCCCGGCACCCACGAAAAATGGTATCGGGCCGACAACCCCGAGGGGCTCACCCTGCGCGAGATGACCGGTGAGGTGGTGCGTCCCCCCAGGGAATGGCGCACCGGGGATGGCCGCCTGGCGGTCATGGACCAGCAGGGGATCCACGCGGCTCTGGTGTTTCCGACCCTGGCGTCTGTCATTGAAGAACGACTTGGGCACCGCCACGATCTGGTGGCGGCACTGTTCCATTCCCTCAACCAGTGGACACAGGAAGAATGGGGTTTTGCCCGGGATAATCGCCTTTTCTCCGTGCCGATGATCGGCCTCGGTGACGTCGACCTCGCGGTCAAGGAGCTGGATTTTGTGCTCAAGAGCGGCGCCCGGGCTGTGGGTATCCGGCCGGCGCCGGTGCCCAATGTTCACGGCAGCAAGTCCTTTGGATTGCCCGAGTTCGATCCCTTCTGGGCGCGCTGTGCCGAGGCCAAAATCTTCGTCTGCTTCCACGCATCCGATTCCGGGTACGACAGGGTATACCGGGACTGGGCCGGTGGCGGCACCGAGTTCGTACCCTTCG
The DNA here is from genome assembly GCA_002702725.1 of Porticoccaceae bacterium. Classification (GTDB taxonomy): domain Bacteria; phylum Pseudomonadota; class Gammaproteobacteria; order Pseudomonadales; family Porticoccaceae; genus NAT127. The sequence continues at coordinate 1,933 of PABE01000097.1, read as the reverse complement.
AGAAAGATCCCTTCAAGCAGACCCTGGAACTGCTCGAGCGTCCCATCGCCGATTCCATGTCGGCAATGGTCTGTCACGGCGCCCTGGAACGTCACCCCGACCTGCGGGTCGTGTCTGTTGAAAACGGCTCCGAATGGGTGCACGGGTTGTTGATTCGCCTCGACCGCGCCTATGGCCAGATGCCGGATGCCTTCAAGCGACACCCCCGGGAGACGTTTGAGCGGCAGATTTTTGTCGCACCGTTTTACGAAAATGATCCGATAGAACTGGCAAAGGATCTGCCGGTCGAGCGGATTCTGTTTGGCAGCGACTTTCCCCATCCGGAGGGGCTGGCTGAACCACTGGATTACATCAAGGAGTTCAGCAGCTTCGACGATAGCCAGCTCAAGCGGATTTTTCACACCAACCTCAAAGGCCTGCTGGAGGGGGTTCGGGATTAATCCATATTCCGCGCAACGGCGTTGTTCGATTCCATGGCAATGACCCGGGACTGGGACCAGTCGGCGGATGTGATCGTCGTCGGCTCCGGCGCCGGCGGGCTTTCCGCCGCTATCCGCTGTGCCCGGGCGGGGCTCGATGTCCTGGTGCTGGAAAAGACACCCTTTTATGGTGGCAGCACCGCCATCTCCGGGGGGGTTGTCTGGATTCCGGAAAACAGCCTGATGGCGGAGTGCGGCTCGCCGGATATCCCGGGCACCGCCAAAACCTATTTGCGCCACACCCTTGGCGAGCAGTTCAACGAAGCGCTAATCGATGCCTTTCTGGAACAGGGTCCGAAGATGGTCGATTATTTTCGGCTCAATACCGACGTGCAGCTTGTGCCGCGCATGTATGCCCCCGATTACCAATCCGAGGTGGAAGGGGCCTCCTATGGCGGCCGTGCCCTGGATCCGGCGGTCTTTGATGGCCGGGAGCTGGGTGACTGGTTTCCCTTGCTGCGCGCGCCGTTGCCCCAGATGACGATTTTTGGCGGCATGATGGTCAGCCGCTACGATATCGACCACCTCACCCACCTCTGGCGTCGCTGGTCCTCGTTTCGCCACGGTGTATCGATACTCCTGCGCCATGCCGTTGACCGGCTACGCTATCCGCGGGGCACACGCCTGCTGGCGGGCAACGCGCTGGCCGGACGGCTGCTCAAGTCCGCCGTCGATGCCGGTGTCCGGTTACGCAATCTTGCCCGTGTCGAGGCACTGTTATCCGACGATACCGGCGCGGCGACCGGGGTAGAGGTCAATCTGGGTGGCCAGGTCCAGCGTATCGCTGCGCGCAGGGGCGTGGTACTGGCCAGCGGCGGTTTTGCCGCCAATAAAACGCTGGCCCGGGAGTCTGTGGCCTGTGCGGAAAGCCATCTCACCATGGCGCCGGAGGGTAGTGAGGGCGACGGTCTGCGCATGGTAAAAGCGATGGGCGGCCAGTGCGGATCGCGAAATCACAACCCGGTACTGCTTACCCCGGTCTCTGTTCTTCGGACTCGCCGGGGTGAAGAGGTCCGCTTCCCTCACCTGATTCTCGACCGTCAAAAACCCGGGTTGATTGCGGTCAATCACCAGGGACAGCGATTCGTCAACGAAGCCAACTCCTACCACAGTTTTGTCGAAGGTATGTATCACGGGCGGCAAGCCGCGGAAACCATCCCCGCCTATCTTATCTGCGATGCATGCTTTCTTTCCCGCTACGGTCTCGGTCTGGCCAGGCCCTGGCCGTTTCCCCATGGAGGTCTGGTCAGAAACGGTTACCTGCTTTGCGCCCCGACCCCTGCGCAGCTGGCAGAAAAAATCGGTGTTCCGGCGGATAACCTCAAGGCAAGCATTGAAGCCAATAACCGTTACGCCGTGACCGGGGTCGATAAAGACTTTGGCCGCGGCAGCACGGAATACAACCGCTACCTCGGTGACCCGGCGCATAAGCCCAATCCCTGTATCGGCCCCAT
>PABE01000096.1 GCA_002702725.1 Porticoccaceae bacterium | reverse complement strand
CTGCGGTTTCGACCAATGTGACGTAGGCTTCGGCGTCCGAGTCTGAAAACGTATAGCCAGAACCGGATAACACACCATCGCGTGTTATCGATCTGGAGATTGGCATGCTGATCGGTCGAGAAAGCATTTTCTTCATCAAACGCAGCCCTTGTCGCATACCTTAATCTCGTCTAGCCACTCAACGAGCCTTCCGAAAACGTACGGGCGCTCGTTGATCACGATCGGAGTCTTTTGGAACTTTGCTCGGACAAGCTCGTCGCACTTTGGGTCCATGACTCGCCTGGGCATCGACTCTACAAACTCGACAGTCGCGTTTGCTTCCACAACCTTTAGATCGTTGGATATGTACTCCAAGACATCGTCAGCGTCGTATCGACCAAAGATGTTCACTGGTGTCCAGAATGTTGGCCTAGTAATAGAGAACTCTCGGCAATACTCGTCGTTCAAATACCACTTGTTTGACGCGACATCGTGTATCCATGCAGGCCGATTGCACGCCCTGTTGAGAAGACCAGATACAAGCTCTCTGGCCTCTGATGCCAAGTGGTTCTGTTCGTAATACTCAAGCTGATCGCGAAGCTTATGGACTTCCGACTGCAAGCTTGATATTTGGTGCTGCAGTTCAAGATTGCTTTTTCTAAGCTCAGAGCACTCAGAAATAACCTGCGCGTAGAACTGAACCTGCTGCTCGATTTTTGCAGACTCAGATTCTTTAGCTGCGTCTCGCTTTCCAGCGGACTGCTTGCTCAGAAATGCAAAGAAACCAGACACAGCTGTTGCGACAACAGGAACAGCAATTGCAGAAAACGCCACCCAATCCATCGGATGCCCTACTTCAAGAAATCCTCGATCCTTCCAAGGCCAATGGACACGCTCTCGTCATCTACCGAACGCTGCACTGCGGGTGGCTGAGTGCTATCCGATGACTTGTCTGCCAAGATGTATCCTGCTGCGCCACCAAGGCCCAGCGTGGCAGCCGCTAAAGCCGCCACTGTCCCAAGATTACTACTCTGCTGCTGAGGCATGATGATCGCAGGTGGATTGTTTACATCACCAAGAATCGTCTGGCGCATTTCCTCGTCCGCCTGAGATTGCATTTGCACATCAGGAGAGACAAACTGCCGACGCGCCGCAGAAGACTCTGCCTCACGGTTCAACTGCTGCTCTCTCCATTGCTCTTGCATGTCTTCAACTGCTCCCAGCCTCGCCCAGTTGAAGATCTTCCCCATCTCCTTCCCGTGCTCCAGTGCTGTCTGGCGCCAGTCTGTCGATGAACTCATTGAGATCTTCCTCTGTACCGCTTAATAAAATCTGCTGGAGGCTTTTGGCCTTTGATGTGAACTCATCACGACCAGAGGCATTGCGGGCGACAGCATTTTCAACTATCGCCCGCAATTGTTGCTCTTCTGGCGTCATGCTTAGGCGCCGGGAGCCTGGACGGCTGGGCTCGCCACGGGAGTCGCCATGACCCCGCTAACGCTTCGGCTTTCGACCGGGCCAAGCTCGTTGAGAGTCTTGGCAATTCCGGCTTGCAAAGCACCGCTCGCCAACGTGAACGTGTCACGACCCTGGCGGTTGTTGTTTTGCATGTTGTTGGTGGCTTCGGCCAACAGGTTGACGGCCACGCTTTCTGGCAAGTCTACGGGCATCTTCTTCTTTCCTTCTGAAGGAGGTAACGTGAGGATCCCATCTCCAATGACAGGCTCCTCGGGGAACTCGTGCTCGGTTACGTCATCGCTCATCGCGTGACTTCCAATCGGGTGCTACTGAACGACCTTCTGCTTATTGAAGGACCGTATATCAAAAACCACCGGCTCATCTGGGCCGTAGGTTTCATCCTCAATGATCTCTCGTTTCGCTCCATCAACGATCACGAACCTTCGCCGTGGAAGCCTTGCGATTACTTGCTCTGTGATTTGGTCAATCAACTCGGGGGTGATCTCTGCATCCTTGCCTGGCAATCCCTGTGGTCCAACTGGGCCAGGAGGACCTCGCATATCAGGATCTGATTTCAATTGCTTGATAATCGAAGCGACGACAGATGCCAGATGCTCTTCGGAAACTACTCCCGGATCTCCCTTTGGGCCCTGCGGACCTCGCATCGAATCATCATTTTTGATGATGTCCGACACCTTTCCGGCAATCTCGTCTACATCGCACTCGCAATCCTTGCACCCGGATCCACACTTCCCGTTGCAATTGCCGTTGCACTGAGGAGCATTCGCCGGAGGGTTCAACTCGGGCTGCTGAGGCTGATTTGCAGGAGGTGGGCTGTACTCAGGAGGATAGAATCCATCATTGCCTCCCTGGTTTATTCCTATCTGGACGCCGCCCTGTGGTTGCCCGTAGTACTGTGGCTGGCAACCACCACCAATGATCTGGCATGCACCCTGGGTGAATGATACAAGGCGATTCACGTCCGTCCTGGACGTTGCTGGGTACACAAGAGGGATCGACCCCTGTGAACTGGACAGTGAAATATGAGGGGCAGCGAATGCGCCAAACTGGACACCGACAAGAGCACCGTTGACAACCATGCCAGCGCCGCTGTCTCCGGAAATGCACGGAGCATCGATGCAAAGACCGCCGATTCCACTGACAGGTCTGGCCCTGTATGGCCGGAACCTGCCAAAGTCAGGTCCACCAAAACCCATTACCTCCACTTCGTCGGTGTCTCGCGGCGCGACCCTGGAAACAGGAACGCCAACAAAACCGCGAGGAGGATTCTGGACAACGATTGCTGCCATGTCGCCCTCGGAGTCATGAGCGATCACAGTTCCCTGTGCTTTATAGCCGCTCATCCACTTGATCGTGACGTTTCTCGAAACACCGCCTCGATTCATCTCGACCACATGATGGCAAGTGATGATCACACAGTGGGCTCCACTGACCTGGATGATCGTTCCACTTCCAGATCCGTCCGGTGCATGAACAACTACAGCAGCATTGTGATACGGCTGCGGCCTTGACCATCTCCACACAATTCCTTGGCGCACCCTGCGAAGGAAATTGATTAGCGGGCCATCTTGGGTGTATGAGTAGTCCGTTAGCTCAATGGCCAACTGATCGCCGCCAGGGAATACCTCAGCCTTAGACCCAAGGTAGGTCATCGACTGGGCGCTAGCCTGGATTGGCATTGCGATTGCCAGCAGAATCAGCAGTTTTCTAAGCATCGCTTGACCTCTTGTCTATTGCTTTGCGAATGGCGGCTTCGTATCTCGTGATCGAGTGCTTGTCGAGCATCGCGGATATCCTGCCCATCGGAGAAAGAGCCGACACGATTCCATATAGCCATGCGTTGGCAAAGAACCTAGCAACCTTCCCGATGAACCCAAGCGACTGCTCTGCCAGCACGTCACCATCGTCGTTGATGGTCATTGCCTGGGACGAGTGTGCGTACTCTGCCTTTCCAAACAGCGCTCTAAACTTCCTCAGCGGAAGATGCGGAACAGGATCACCAGGGAGAACAAACCTAAACATCTCCCACGAAAATGCTCCATAAAGAACAGCATCGTTGGGCGAAAAAACCCTCGGGCACCCGAACGTAATAACCTCTCTTGGATCAACTTCGCGGTATTTGAACGGAACTGTCAAAAGCTGAGCAATCGCCCCGCCAGCGCTGTGGCCACCGACAATCACTGGCTTTCCGGCAGAAGCCGCATAAAACCCAGCCTCTTCGAGTCGATCAGCCAAATGGATCGCACACCTAGCAAACCCACTGTGAACCTTCATGCCGCGATAGGAAGTCTGTCCGGCAGAAAAGTTGTCTACCCAGTCGTGGATGTCGTTTGTCCCAATAACCGCCAGATGCGTGTGATCTCTGAAGTAGAGAACAGCTGCAAGAGAATTGCCTTCCTCGACAATCTTAAAGTTTGCTCCAGCATCCTCAGCAAGCTCACCAACGCGACCAGCGTATGCAGCAGCAATCAATCTCGCCTGCATCATCGCCGTCCATAGCATGTCGATGAATTGCTTTTCAGGCATCCTTCTTGGCCTTTGCAAATCCTTCTGCGACCATCTTTTCGCTCAGTGACTCCTGGTCTTCGCCAATCCAGACGTTCCCAAGAACCCTTCCAAAGGTTAGCACGTCGCCAAACTTGTGGGCATCTTCCGTTGGTATGTGAACCAAGGCGGCATCCCTGCCATCTATCAAGCGGTCCAGTGCTTCCTTGGATCTCTTTCCCTCTGGAGCTTCATGCCCCCTTGTTTCCGGCGCCCAGCAGTCAAGCAGGCGGATCCTGACTGGTATCTTCAGCACAACGTCAAGAGTATCGCCGTCGATAATGTCTTGAATTTCAGCCCTTGCTGCTATTCCTGGCTTTGGCCTCATCCTCTCTCCGTACTGTTATATGCGCGAAGCTGAAAATCAGTCTTCGTATGCCCGGAAATTTACTTTGCAGGCTGCTGTGTTGGCTTTCAGGTAAAGGGTCGTGCTTGGCTCAAGACGGAAGAAAGCGATTTCACCAGCCTCAATTCGACCGCCGTAGTCAGTTGTTGCAAATCCCCACTGCACGTAGTTGGTGTCGTCAAGGTTTTCCATGAACAGGAACCCTTCAGTCCCAAGTTCACTAAATGCAACCGACTCTTCCGATGTGCCGATTTCGATAGTCCCAGGATTGCCGCCACCATCGCTTGCTTGATCGAACTGCTTGTTGGACCGGACGATTGAATCAGAAAAGTTTCCGTTCGTCACATCGAACTGGAAGCTTACGCGGATTTCATTTGCCATGAATCTGTTCCATCAGATCTGATTGATTTGAAGAGGGTAATGGATCGTTAAGCGTTAGTCGCGTTTTTGCCTTGTTCTGACGATAGGTTTCCATTCTGCTAGACAGCCTGCCACAATGCTGGGACGTTCGGTGGTTGCCATCCGACGATAGAAGTGTGGGCCTGGATGCAGCGATAAGTGGTGCCGTTGTAGGTTCGCTCGTCACCAATCACGTAGCTTGTGTTCGGTGCCCATTCATCAAGAGCAGGCAACGGAGTCAGGCGAGTCCACTGACCACCTGGGCCGCCTGGAGTAGTGGTGTTTGCGTCAATGTTCGATTCGTATTCGACTTCATCATGCTCGACCCGGTAACCAGACGGATAAGCGTCGAATGCTCCAGTAGGTTGGAGCCAGACCGTGTAATTGACGCCAAGCTGATACTCTCGCCAGTTTGCAACTCCAGGCTCCCAGACGTTTGGAGTTCCGCTCGGCAGCAGGTTGGTCCATATCTTGCCGTTGTGTGCAGCAAACTGACCTTGGGTGTTGTAAATCCACGACCCGTCTGGCTGTTGGGTCTGCCCCGCTGAACTCCAATCAGGAGCAAACCGCTTTGGGTGGGCCTTGTCGAATTGGAAACCAATACCAGCGTATTGCTCTCCCGCGTCGATTTTAGTTTCAACCCAAGTCCCGCCAAGTCGGTTCTCGCACCATTCCTTGGAGTCGGCAACGATCACCCGCAGCACTTGGCTGTCTTCGTCTAATTCTGCGTAATAAGGCATTAGATTGGATACCTGATGATTACGATTCCTGAACCACCGTTGCCGCCGTTGCCGGCACAGGAGCCGCCTCCACCTCCGCCAGTATTTGCGGTTCCAGCCGATCCGTCTACGGTGTTTCCCCCGCCACCACCACCCCCGGACCCACCACCACCGGCAGTAGCCCCAGAGCCACCAGAGCTTCCACCGCCGCCAGCCAGAGTAACCGACGTGCCCGTAAACGACGTAGCTACACCGTCGCCTCCGCTGACGCCGTCATCGTCAGTCGCAATTGCACCTTCCGATCCAGCACCACCCCCCGCTCCACCACCTCCTCCGCCAGAATAGCCACCGTCATTTCCTTGTCCAATTGTTCCAGCTCCTTCGTTGCCACTGCCAGCGGAAGCTCGGGTACCACCACCTGATCCGCCGTCTCTGCCTTGAGTATCGAACCGGCCTCCTCCACCGCCACCGCCGATCGGAGCGATAGCGTTTACCGTTGAACCAGAGCCATTTGCACCCGCACCATTGCCGGTAGCACCCGCACCGCCAGCACCAACAACCACCGGATACGTCCCAGCGTCCCACGTTTCCGGATTGCCCAAGGTTGTCAACCGTCCGCCAGCACCTCCCCCGCCAGCACCTCCGATCGAGTTTGCACCACCACCACCACCACCAGCAACGACGAGATACTCAACGTCAAGATTGCCACCGGAGACAACGAAGTCTCCGCTGCTGGTAAACATGTGGATGCGATAGCCGCCGACGTCGGTGATGGTCCCACCAGTGGCGGACCCTTGGGAGCTACCGGATAACACACCATCGCCCGTTAGCTCAAACGGAAGAGAGCGAACGAAGTCTCGCGTGATGTTTCCTGTGATATTCTTTTTTACTACCACGGCTTAACTGTAGAATGCGTTTCTTGGGTGCTGAACTTTGATTCGCAATGTCTCTCCGGAGATGTTGCTGCCAGCTACAGCCACGTAACCGGCGACCTGCATCTCTTTTGTGAATCCATCAGTGCCAGTGACTGCAGTTCCGTCTTCTTTGACGACAGACCGCATCTTTCCATCGGGTGAGTACAGAAGGGTTGCCTCCACACTTCCCCACGAAGCAGAATCCCCGCTTCCGTCAACACAGTCGACAGTGACTGTCAGGCCTTCCTTGCCAACCTTGACCCACGACGAATCGCCGTCTGATGTCAAGTCAGAATAGTAAGTATCTGAAATTGCCATATCTCTCTCTGCTACTGCGTCTGTGGGAACTCAAGAATAAAGTCAATGTCTGGCACAGCCGAAAGCTTGGCTTGTGTCAATGTGTCTGTGTGGACGTACGGGTCGTTTGCGATGGCTGTCATCAGTGCCTTCTGCTCAAGAGCTAGGTGCTCGTCGACCTTCGTACCTACTGGTCCGTACTGGTGGAACTTTCTGCGGCACAACGCAAAGAAATAGTCCCACATGAGAAGCGGATCGATGTCGAGTGGATCAGAGATCGTGACACCGTTTCCTGTCTGATTCGGGATGGTCGAATCGTGTATCGTTAGTGTCGATCCACTGACTGCAGTAATGATCGCTTGATATTCAAACGGGTCGAAAGATGAGTCCTCGGCAACAACACCTGTTGGTGATGTGTCAGATATTCCAAACCTAATAACAGCGCCGACATGAAATGTTCTGAACGCATCGCCTGATGTTCTGGTTACTGTAGTCCCAGAACTTGTTACGACAGACTCTGCCTTGTAAGTCCTGAGCGGCCTTGGCGAAGCCTCGATGGCAATGATGTATGTTTTTGCCTGGAGAGGTGGAGGAGCAAATTCAATCTCGGTCTCTCCAAGATATCCACCTGTCTGGTGAATGTTATAGATAATCGGATCGCTTGGGCTCGGTGTCGCTCGCTGGTGCTGAAGAAGCTCTACTTGTGAAACGTAATCGAGAGGTACGTCGTTGGCAGCCTCGGCAAGATACAGAACTCGCTTGACACGCTGGCCAAGCCGATAGCTTGTTTTCACCCACGAAAGAGTGCTGGAAGAAACATCTTGTCCTGGATTGCTGTCAACAGAAAGCTGCACGACGGTGTCGCTAATCCGCTTCTCGATTTTGTATAGGTTGTCTCCCAAGACAACCTGACCGTCTGCCGCCTGATCGTTCCACGTTCCAGTGGTAAGTGTTAGCTGTCGCTCGTATGTCCCACCAGTGTGATCGTACGCACCAACCTTGCCAGTCTCCGGAGCGACAGTCGTGATCTGAAAAGCTCGCTTGTAGTACGACCAACTGTGCTTGTTCGGCAGATCTTTGTATGCATCCAAGACGGCCATTCGCAACTGGTTGTACTCCCGCCCAGTTGCCCTGCATCCAGTGGCAAGCGCTAGTCGGTCAACTGCGTCTTGAAACGTCAGGACTTCCTGTGTCGTTAATGTTTGACTTGGGAAGCTCATTTCTTAGGAACCTGGTGTTTCTGGCGAGCAAGGATTCTCTTCGCCTTCCTCTCGACCGCCTTATCGCGGGCCTTCTTTCTTGCCTCTTCGGCGTCAACTCGACGATCTGGCTGCGGCACGTTGACTGATCCAGAGCACCCAATCCCGCGCTCTTCACAGACCTTGCGGATGTGCCCCTTTGCATCGCTCCCAACCCAAGCCTGCGGGTCTCCTGGGAACTGGGCCAAGCTGGAGAGATAAACATCGCTCGGCTTTGGTTTGTACCCAGCTCGCTGAGCGCCTTCGACTGTTTGCTTCAGCGCTTCTTTGTCAGCAAACTGAGCCTCAAGCGTCCCGCGATTCGCAAGAAAGCTTGTGTCCGTGTTCAACCCAGGGAACTGCCGAGCTTCGACAGCTTCTTTGATGTTTGACTTGCAGCGCTCTTCGTACTCTGGAGGAAGCGGAGGATCGAAGATCGTCTCACCGCTCCTGTTGGTTCTTCCGACGTACGTCTTGCCCTGGTACTTGATCTTGTGTATTGGCATCCTTGCCTCTGAAATTGGGGTGCTAACTAGCTGAAGCTGCATCTAGCTTCAGGTCGTTCAATTCCTTTTGAAACTCAAGCTCAAGCTCGTTCTCTGCTTGCATTGAATCGAGCTTGATGTACTCCTCAGCCTGCTTGGCGGCTAAGTTCATTTCTTGTTCTGCGACTTGCCGCTGGAGTTCTTGGTCGTTGACTTCGCCGCCGACTTCCCCGAGCTGCATTTCTTGGATGAGCTTTTCATTTTCGATCGATTGTCCTTCTGTTTCTGCTTGCTTCTTTGATACGTCCGCACTCTTGTCGGCAAGCTCAAGGCGAGCCTGCTCTTTAGCCATCTCTTCCTGCTCAGGATCGGGTTGCTGTTCCCGGCTAGGAAGTGTCCAGCGTTTCGTGTCTTGCTCCATCGCGGCGCCCATGTCCTCGATGAAGTTGTTGATTGGCTCGGTATCGCCTGTGATCTCTGCGTGCTTGCTGAGTTCAGGGAACAAGTACTGCGAGATTCTCTGGATGTTCTCGTTGTCGCGAGTCTTGTTTGGCTTGCGGATGCTGTTTGCTTCAACCGTGCAGCGCATCTCACGCACGAAGATTTCAGGATCGTCGTTGGTGATCAACTGATCCCAGAGTTGGGCGCCAAACATCCCAACAAGCGGAGATACGTCGTCGCCAATCACCTTCCATCCGGCTGCAATTCGCTCGACATTCGCAACCTCTGATTGCCAATCCTCGACTTGTTGGCTCATGTATTCTGGGCGAACGGAAGCCATTTCGCTCTTGACGTTGATGTCAGCAGCCGTTCTCGATGCAGACCCGCCTGGGTTCATGCCGTATAGCAACTCAGATAGCCCTGTTCGCTTGTCAAACATGGCACTTACCATGTTGATCATCTTAAACAAGTCGAATCCGATTTCCGGGAGCTGAATGACCTGGATCAGATCTTTGATCGAAGCCTGCATCTCGGGGTTCATCTCGATGACTTCCTTCATGCTGCCATTCTTGATCTTGGCAACAGCGTCAGAAGCATGCCCCTTGATTGCTGCAATCAAAAGCCTGCTATTTTCGTACGATCGCTCGCACAGAACAGACATCATCGTGTTCAGAAAGATCAGTTCACCAAGGCCCATTGCCATCGGCGCCAACGGCCAGACACTGTTTGGGTTTGGATAGAAATCCAGCCACGCGCAAGGCCACCTTCCGTCTTTGTAGTACGGAACAGGCCAATCAAACATCTCCAGAACTTGCTCGTCTTCGGCGTTCTCGAATCTTTCCGGAGGAGCATTCAGAGGGTAGTCGACTCCTTCGCAGACACAAATGTATGCAAAGTCACCAACAACATCCTCAAATGCCTCGTGCAAGTCCGGTACAATTCCGCGCTGTCTGGTTCCGACTCCACACTTCGAGAATACCTCGTACCAAACAATCTGATCGCCAACTTGGGCAGACGAGGCGTTTGGCTTGCGAAGTGTTTCCTGCTGGCTCAACATGTCGGCAGTCTTGCCGCGAGCTTTGTCTCTTAGCGTACCGGGAGGTAGCTTGAATCGCCTCTCAACTTCCCAGTATTTGTCGATGTGTTTTTTTGCAATCCAGTGAGCATCGGTTAGGTTTGGCCTAGTCGCGTCTGGATCAATGAACAGGTTGTCGACCGTGTCGAAGAAACTTCCGGTCAGCTTCCTGTCAGATCCAGGGAACGAATAGTCTTGACACCAAAGGACACCTCGTCCCTTGACCAGCGCCTCGGTTACAGCAAGTTGCGCGTCAAGCTTTAATCCACCACCAGGCTGCTCTCGCTGTGCGTAGTTGAGGTATTGCTCCATCAACTTGTCGCGAGTGTTTCTGGTCACCTTCTCTTGCTGGACCTGTTGCATGAAAGCTTGGATCTGCTCTGCAACTGCTGGGTCCTCAGGATTTCCGAAGAACGAAGGGTCCGGCTGGAAGATTTCTCGCGACTTGATTGTGCGACCGGGGTAACGCCAAAAAAGACTGGGTCCGAATACTGCGACAAGCTCAAAAGCCTTCGCGATCGTTACGCGAAATCGGGGAGGCGTTACGTTCTTGAGAAAACGACTTCGGAACTTGTCTTCCCACATGAAGCCGACAGATCCAGAAAAGAACTGACGGCACATTTCACCTGTTTCGGTGAATGCCTTCTTGGCGTCCCCGGCCTTTTTGATGTTCCTCAGCCAACAGTTCACGACTGAGGACATGTAGTATCGCGGCTCGTCCACCAGCGCTGTCCGATTACAGGTTCAAAATGTCTTCTACTTGGGACTTGCTAATCCCCTTGCTGCGAACTCGAGCGCAGACCTTCTTCAGGTCCCCGTGCTCTTCGTACAGCGTCTTGACAAGCTCTTCCGTGGTTGGCTCTGGCTTCATGGTTGTTCCGGGCTTAAACCATGGGTTGTATGTCCACGCCCCATTCCTTCGAGCATTGGTAGATGGTGCGTTGTTCTCGTCGCGTAGCGTCTGGTGCCCATAAGGATGGACAGCAGTGTTTGTGACGGTTGGGCCATCTGGAGTGATGATCTGCAGTCGGCAGACTAAGTTGTCTGCAATGGAGATCACTGTGGCCGGAAGAGGAGTGCTGTCATCGGCGCCATACTGGATAAACCAGACTGGCGTACCGATAGGTACTTTGTGCTTAGGTGCGTCGAACATTAAACTGGGGGTCCCATGAGAACAGTGTTGTCTGACTCTTTCTTACTCTTGCGGAAGAACATCTTCTTGAATTCCTTCCACACAGACTCAACGTCTTGCTTTCCCTCTACCATTGGTTCTGGAGGAACGTACCGAGGATTGCGCGAAGCAAAGTACTCCAGACATTGGGCGGCGTCGATTGTCTGATTTCTTGCAGGAACAAAGTCCTGTGCAATGTCTGCGCTGAGTTGCTTCTCGTACTCTTCAAGCTGCTCGCAAAGCGTTGGGCACCGGCTTGTGACAATGCGGAGCTTTGGCAGTCCGGTGTCCGCTTGAATGTGCATCCATTCCTGCAAGACTTGGATACGACCAGCAATGTTGTCGGATCCATAGCTGAACATCGATCCCGTCTGCTTGCACATGAGTCCGTATCTCTCGAACTCTTTTGTGTAGTTGGCAGATACAGTCAACGTGAATCCCATCGGGGTCGTACGTGCTGCGTGACCGTCGATGATGAATCTGTTGAATAAGTGACCGCCTGCTTTCTCTTTGATTCGCTTTGCTAACTGGCGAGCGTCAAGTCGCGGTATGCAGATCTCGTCGTAGATAACGAAATATCTTCCGAGATACGGAGGTGGTATCGCACAGAAGATGACTGCTGGATTGGTTGTCCCTGGGTCGAGAACAAGCTCTCGCGTCCAAGAGGATGGTGGCTCGAAGTTGTTCTTGCGAAGCTCTCTACTTAGCTCATCTTCCCTCTGGCCTTCGATGACAGCGGAGCAAACTTCCTTTGAGAAGAGCGGGTACATCTTCAACCCGTCAGTCTGGTATTCCCCAGACACACGAGCGATGTACTCTTCTGGGGAAAACCCAGTTGCCCACTGCTCAAACTGATCCTTGGTGAACGACTCGTTGTCGTCGGTGCGAAGGACAATCTCTTGAACTCGCTTGCTCCCTGACTCGCGACACTTCTTTGCTCGCTTAGTGAGATCAGTTAGCGCTGAGTTGGATGTTGCTGGCCACGAAGACCAATCGATCCTTCCCTTGCGGTCAAGCGTACGTGCTTGCCATTCGCCGTAGTGCTTTGGGTAGCGAATCTTTTCGTCAATCCAGATATGGTCTACTGGATCACCAGCCTTTGGGTCGGCCTTGGACGAGTAAGCAAAAATCTCGGCAAGCTCTTCGCCGGTCTGTGGATTTGCAATCGTTACCCGAGTGAACTCTTTGTTGCCCGCGTTTTCCCAGTTCCATGAACCAGGAACAATCCAGGAAGCTGGAATCAAAGGAGGCGAGTCCTTGACTTCTCTCTCAAGCCCCTTGTGCTTATCTTCGCGAGGCTTGTATGTTTCCCACTTGCCTGTCTTTGGATTGCGGACAATCTTGAACAAGCCTTCCTCGAACAAAAGCCGGTGGATCGTTTGCCCGATGTACTTAGCATCGTAGGCGATGATCCACATCCTGAGCTTCTTACCTCGCTGGTACTTGCGCCGCATCATTACCTTGCGGCCATCTTCCAGCGTGATTGGCATGTCTCTGGCTATCGCAGCAAAGCGAGCAGCCATGCATGTACTCTTCCCTGAGCGGTTACCCCCTCTTCCAAGTGTCTCGGTACTCCCTGCAAGGAATATAGGCTCCTGGTATTTCATCGGCCTGAAGATGTCGAGCGCGTCGCATTGACGCAGTGACAGCTCTTTCAGTGCCTTTGCTTCTGTAGTTGTTATCGAAGCCATCAGTGTTCCTCAGGCTCAATCACATCCACATCAAAGTCATCAGGCTCTTCTGCCGGGTTGTCCTCTCTAACAATTGCTTCTGGCTCCTCAGGCTCCGTGTCTCCCTCGACTACGTCTCCCAAGAGGCCTGCTTTCATGGCAAGCTCGTTAATGAGGTCTCGATCTTGTGCTACCGCGATCCGAATGACCTGGCTGCGGAAACCAGGATTTTCAAGAATTAACTCCTGCGCTAATTGCAGAAGCGTGGCTTGAAGTTCCTTGTCGCTCAAGCTAGAGATGTCGACAGCGTTGTGGCGATCCTGCTGCTGCATGAAGACCATTAAGGTCTGCCAGTAACGCTGGATTGTCTTTTCGTCTGGGGAAAAGAGCTTTTGTTCGGTTGCACTCAAGCCGATGCCGTGCATTCGCTTGAAGTCTTCAGCGATTAACTGGCCAAGGCCGCGCGCGCCGCCAAGCTCTTTCTGGAACTCCTCGAAGAACTCAGGCGCCACAGCACTGTTCTTGCTGAGGTTAGAGATCTTTCGAGACAGCTCGCGAGTTGCGTCAAATAATGCTTTTTGTTCGGACATGCGTTGGTGCTCTGCGACTTCCCTGCACTTAGATGACCAGCATCTCTTGCAGTAGCCCTCACGGTTGACATGCTCCACGGAGAAAGTTCCAGGACAGTCAACACAGTGACAGCGTTTGTCGTTTATGTAGATGCGCTTGTCGCTCACGCTTGTTCTTGTAGGTGCATAAAAAAGGGGGCGGGCAGTATTAACCCACCCGCCCCCAGGCCCACTCGCACCCCCAGCAGACCATAAGAGAAGTGAAAGTGCAGTTAGCTCTTAGAGCCGCCACCACGCATGTCTGCACTCTCGCTCGACACGTTGTCTACGGCGGATTCATCAAGTGTGCTTCCGCCTTTGCAACAGTCCGCGCCAGTCTGCCCCGAAGATGAGGATGAGGAGCTTTTCATATCAAATCACCTGTTAAGTGTTGTTGCCAAAACGATTAGTAACGGCAGTCGATCGTCGCGGCCACGTCGTCGTCCTGAGCCGAACTCGCGGCATCAGCAGTCCCGAAGTAGCTCAATGCGTCGTCAGAGTCGCCGTTCGCTGCATACCCGCCAGCGCGGCCAGCGGCTTGAGAGACCAAGCCAGTGCCAGCAGTAATTGATCCGTCATTTGCAAGCACAGTCGTGGGACCTTTGACGATCAGCAAAAACTGCTCGCCGTCCGCAACAGTGCTCGTCAAGAACGGGTCAACGATGCCAGCAACTCGCTGGGATGCGCCACTCGTGACGCCACCAACTCGCGTGCCGGTGTACCCGGCTTTCCAAGTGACTGCCTTCTTTGCAGCCAAGGTTCCGCCAGAGTCATTCTTCACGACAATGGCTTCAACCTCCCGGCCATCAGTGACCTTCGTCGGGCCGTTGCCAGTGTTTGCAACGACGTTGTCAAAGTAGCAACGCTGACCAAGCAAATGCGGGCGGTCGGTTGCCGAGCGAGTAGTGCCTCGCTCAAAAGGGTTGTTAAAACGGCTCATCTTTTATTCCCGGAGATTCCTTTCCAAAATTCGTTGCTTCCGGCTTGGCTTAGCTGCCGTAGACGCCGTACTCGCTGTGGTGCTTCGGATTGAACCGGAGGTTTCCAGCCATCCGCACAACAAACAACCACGCTTGTTCCATCGTGTCCCACTCAGGGCCTTCCGACTCAAACAAGTCGTCGTGCAAGGTGAACAGCATCAGCTCGTCGATGTTGAGGCCGTACCCTTTTTGGCTCGGAACGTCGAAGTCGTCGACAATCGCGGCGCCCTCGAAGTTCAGCGTTCGCGAGAACCCGTAGTCGGACGTTTCCTTGTGAGGAAGGATGATCCGTTCCTTGGATTCCATGTAGTCTTGGTATTCGCCGTAGAACTCGCTGCACAACAGGTGGAGCATTGGCTCAGAGCCGTCGCCACCAAGGCTGCGCGTCCATTGACGTGCCCGACGCATGATGGTCGTGCAGTTGTGCTTCCAACCGGCAGTACCGCTCGGCCAGCGAGTCGATCCAGCGTTGATCATCTTGGGAGTCAGCGCGTCATATTCAGGCGAGCCAGACCCAAGAGGCCAGTCGTACGAGATCAAAGAACTGGGACGGTCGGCGACCGCCAAATCGGCAGACCAGCTACCTCCAAGAGCACCCAACTGGCAGGACTTTCCGCCGTAGGCTGCGCTCGAAGACGGCACTGCAACCAAGTCGTCGGTGTCGACCGAGCCATCAGGCTTCATGAACGAGCCAAGACCAATCAAGGCTTGTTCGTTGCCGGTCGCGTATCCGTCTGCATAAATGTCCGTACCAATGCGGCGCCGTGCAGCACGCATCAGAATCTTCAGCTTCTCGTCGTAGTGATTGACGATCGCCAACTTGCCACGGTTCAGCAAGCCAGTGCGGTGCGAAAGCTTGTCAGTTCCGATGTAGCCACGAACGTCGATCTGCAACGATTCGTAGGCGTCATGTTCGGTGAAGTTCTGACGCGCCGAGTCACCGTATTGGCGAATCTGCGGGTCGCGAACCTGGATCAGCCAATTAGATTCCGTATGGCCATCCACATTGAATTTCAACTGGCCGCGAGAATCCAACATTGACAGCAACACACGCTGACGAATGGTCTGGTCACTCGCGCCCTTCAGATACTTCGGCGCAGTTGCTTTAACTGCTAAGATTCCCTCGTTTGCCACCGTTACGCTTCCTTACTACGGCCAAATGATGTTGCTGGCTACTGAAGACTTTCTTCTTCTTTCACCAATTCCGAGAGCGAAAGCGGTCTGCTTCGCTCGGGTCGCCCCTCTCTGGCATAGCCATCACGATTGGCAGGAACACTGGGGCTTTCGGTGTTTCTGCGCTCTACAAACTTGCGGCGCTTTTGCGGCCCGCTTTCTTGCGGAGGCGTCTCCGGTTCAGTTTTCGGAGGAGCCTCTTGCTGACTCGGAGCAGCGATCGTGCGAGAAATGTTTCTCCACGCTGTTTTCAACGCCGTCTCTTCGTCTTTGACTTGAAGTGTGTCTTTGATGTAGGCAAGCTCGTCGTAGAAAGCCTTGCCAATGTCAGTGGGGATATAGTCTCCACCCAGGTCAGTCAGCAGGCGACCGCTTGGGTCACGCTTGAGGAACTTGTCTCCATGCTCCTCATAGAACGAACTGATTCGCTGCTGCTTTGCCTCGGCCTCGCGGCGCTTGTCGAATGCTGCAACAGCCTTGCCCTGGATGTCTCCCAGGCCCTTGATTTTCTCCTCGAAGAGAGATTCTGCCTTCTTGATGGCAATCTCTTCGATTCTCTTGGCCAGGCCTGCTTGGAAAACAGCGTCTGCTGGATTCTTCAGGATGGCTTGCGACCGACGACTCAGCCGCTGGTTGTATTCGTTGATCTTGCGAGCAGCCTCTTCGCCGCCAAATCCCTGGTACTCTTCCCGAGAACGGAACATGCCGGTGTTAGGGTCTTGCTCGACCCGTTGCATCAATTCGCGGTCAGGTTCTTCCAGAGGACCCCAGAAGTCGTCACTGCTGGGCTTTTCGTCTCTTTGCTCTGGAGGTGCAGCTGGCGACGGAGCTTGTGCCTGCTGCGATTTGCGAAGCTCCTCTTGCTCCTTGAGAAGCTTCTCCCGCTCTTTTCTTTCCTGCTCTAAGTCCTTCCGGATCTTGTCGACTTCCTGCATCCGGCGAAACACAGACTCGATCAGGTCCGATTCGTCTAATCCCTCAGGGATTTCGTACCCGCGCTCTGCCAAATAGCGAGAGAACGGCGCCGGAGTCGTGTCTTCCGTGACCTCCGGTTCGCCTTCTCCGCTTCCCTGCGAAGGATCTTCATCATCCTCAGGAACTTCCTCTGGACCATCCTCTACAGGATCTTCCGAGGGCTCTTCGACTTCTTGCTCATCCTCGACCTGGGGGTTTTCCTCATTGATCAGGTCGGCAAGAGTCTTGTTGTTCTCGTCGGCATCTTGAAACGAAGTTCGCTTTGCCATGATTCGTATGTTTTGCGCGTACTAGACTGGGGGTGATTTCTGACCTCTTGTATGCGCGGAAGGACAGCTCGGTGAGAAAATGTGAGAAAGTATGAGAAGATTTAGGAAAATTTAGGAAAATATGGGAAAGAAAAGTAAGATTTGGGAATCAGCGGGAAACGGCTTGGCGCATATAGAATATAGAGGGCCACCGCACTTCCGGAGCAGTCCATGGATGAGGCTGAGAAGATACTTCAAGAGAACCCATGCAGCATTAACGAACTTGCTGCGCTACTAGGTTGCAGCGTGAGCAAGATACATAGGCTCACAACTACTGGCGCAACAGCAATCGACGGAAGAACTGTCGTGCTGGATATCGTGCGCACGGAGTCAGGAAAGAAGACTTCGCTCGGCGCGTACCAGAGATTTCAATTGGAACTCAACTCAAGGAAGGAACCGTGACGAGCAATCTGGAAAAACGAGAAGCAATCGAAAAGGCTATCCAGCGAAGAGTTCATGAAATCAAGGATTTGCAATCAATGCTGGTAGAAGATGAATCCGCAGAAGAGTCCGATGGCATACCGGACGAAATCCATGTAGCCACCACAGCCCTGAGGATTCTGTATAGATCAATAAGGCTGGAGCACATTTGCGATACAACGGTCTCTACTGGCGACAGTGAGTTCAGCGAGAACCATGAACGAACGACATCCAAGTCGGTGTTCAGGGAACTATCAGACTCAGAAGAGGAACTGAGGGACGCCTGCTGCAAATCAATTACAGCATATATTTTATCACGCCCCTTGAATGTAGTTCCTCAGGAGTAGGAACGTCTGCCATATTTGCGGCAGCTGTTTCAAGCATTTTGGGCAGAGCGACAACGTCCTTTTCGATCCTGCGGAAGTCAAAAGGATGCTCTGTCATTTTGTACTTCTTGCCGCTCCTCTTTGCGTACTCTCTGGCAATGTACTCTGCCATCGCCTCGTACGTCATTCCAGTGCGTTCTTTCAGGTCTTTGAACCAAGCAGCCCTGCCGATCCTGTCAACGTCAAGCACTAACTGCTTCTTGTTGTTCTTGACGATTTTCTTCGTCAGGTACGGAGTGTTTCCAGCCGGGCGACCTTTCTTCTTCAAGTAGGCAGCCACTGCCTTCGACCTGCAAGAAGTCAAGTATGACTCCACCCACGAGATGTACGCCATCGTGTAGAAGTGCAGCCTTCCAAATGGATCATCAGACCGCACGCCATCGGCAACGAGGTGGACGTGAATGCCGTTGCTGATCCAGTTCTCGATCGTCTGCGTTGCGTCACCAAGGCTTCTCCATGCACGGTCTAGCCTGTAGACAACAACATGATCGCCAGTCTTCAGCTGCTCGCTAATCACCCTCCCTGAAGGCCTTTCTGCAAATGATTTCGAGAATGCGCTAACTGCTTCGTCGGCAAACACATCCTGTATTTCAAGCAGGTCGTTGCCTTCTTTTAATTGCTGCGAGTAGGCAACAACGGCCTGCTCCTGGCAGGCAAGCCCAAGGCCAGACTCCAGCGACTTGACGTGGCTGCACCGAATGTACGGGAAAACCCTACCTGGCACTCTCTTTGATTCCTCTTCAATCCTTCCTGGCAGCACGAGCTTGTTTTCGTCCCAGGGGATCTTCTCAGGCTCTCCGGATGGCTTATTCTTGTCAACGAGACCAAGCTTTCGCATTAGCTTTGCCTCTCTTGCGCGATCTGACTTCACGTCCGAGGAGTACTGGGCGATGGTCGCAAGCATGTTTCCAATAAGCTTGCCAGAAGAGGTGTTCATGTTGACCGATTCTTGGCTGACAAAAATCACATTCACGCCGGTCTGCGTCATCGCCTGCATGACAGTCCCGAAGTCACCAACGTTCCTGAATGCCCGGTCAACACTGTATATCAGCACGTAATCTCCAGGACGAACGACACTCAAAAGCCGAGATGCTGCAGGGCGCTCGTTGAATTTCTTCTTCCATGCCGACACGGCGCGGTCGACAAAGAACCCGTTTGCCTCCGTCTCTGGGTACGACTCTTCGCCCCACCTGAACTTGCTCAGCTTTTCCTTCCTGTATCGCCTCGCAGCGGCCCTTTGCTCGGGAATCGATATGTCGGCAAGTACCTGCTTCTTAGACGAAACTCGACAGAGTGCGTAGACTCGCGGTGTGTTTTCAGATATACGGTTGTGCATTTTGTCAACCTTTCGTGTATAATACTTGCTCGCCCCTATGTGTGTGTTTTACTCCAGGAGAAGGAAATGTCAAGGACTGATGAACTAGCAAAGCTCGCCAAAGAAGGCAATCAAGAGGCGTTTACTGACCTCGTGGAGATTCTCCAGCGAAGACTGGAAACACTGGCCGCAAAGATTGTTCCGCACAATCCGTCGCTACAAGAAGACCTGTACGCCGATGCTGTCTTTTCACTGCCAAGGTCCGTTGACAAGTGGAACGAATCCAAAGGGAAATTTGCCACGTTTGCAATGACTGTGGCCAGACGCGAAATGTACCTCCATCTGCGTGTAAAGAAGCGGCAGGGAGAACACATCTCGATGTCAACAATTGAAGAGAATTCGCTGCCATTCAGGAATGACCCCGAAGACATGGACATCGAAGACTTCCGGTCAGGCACGGATGCGTGCGATGTGGCAATCGAAGCGGCAAGGAGCCTCAGCCCGTCGCAGCAACAACTGATCAATCTCGTCCTGCAAGGAGCAAGTTTGCCTAGCATTGCCGTAGAGCTTGGCATTTCCGAAGAAGAGGCGAAGCTAAGGCTAAAGGCAGCGGCAAACTACATCTCTTTCGAGGTTGGGTCGAAGTGCCCCGACGGCGCCAAAGAGATTGGACTGCACAGCATCCACGAAGGAAGCCTGTTTGACGAGCTAGACGATGTGTCCTAGCACGCGGCAGGATCCGCCCATTATTTCCTCGATGACCATGGTCCCAAGTGGATAGTGGGTCCCTTCGCTCCAGGTGCTCTCGATCATGATCTTTGAGAAGTAGATCTTCCTGTTGTCGCCAGATCCTTTTGTCTGGCCAACACTAAACCCCTTCTCGATCAACTTTCCACGGAGAGTCAAGTTGTTGAACGGGACAGCAATGTTGATGCACTCGCACTCTTGGTGATCGAAGATTCCGTCACAGATGTAGAACAGCGCGTCAAAAATCGTATCGTACGACCTGACGCTGTCTGCGGCAAACCTTTCGATGTGCAAGATCCCTGGGTTTCGCTTGATTGAGAAGACAACGAAACCGTTTACCTTTCCGCCACTCAGGTTCACGAAAGCGCGGTTCGCGGAATCCCTAATGGCCGACCGTATTCCTTTCGCAGGGAAAACACCCTCATTGCAGCGAGAATCGAGACTCTTCACTGCGTCGAAGTGGCTGCTTTCCATCCTGGTAAATCCGTCATCCTTGCTCGCCATGGCCATCTCCAGGTTGCGCAACATCCTCCTCCCGTAATGTTATATGCGCAGCGGCAATTACCTGAGCTTCCAAATGTCGCCTTTTAGGTAGGCAGAAACACTGCATTTCTTGCCTGTCCGATGATCAACCACCCGTCCATTCTGCTCCTGGACAGTGCGAATCTTGTCGCTGCGCTCTCCGCTGCCAATCATCTCCTGGCGACTGTTGTTGACTTCGCTGTGCTTCTCGCTCTCGATCAGCTCGGTAACACGAGACCGGAGAGTCTCTAAGGCTTTTCGCTTGTTTGTGTGTTGCGAGCGCTCGTTCTGCACGTAGGCTGTTATTCCAGTGGGAACATGCGTTGCCTTGATCGCGGAAGCTGTCTTCTGTTTGTGCTGTCCTCCTGGACCATGACCAATAGCTGCCTCGAACTTGACATCGCTTTCGTCAAAATCGATGCTCTCGCTGCCGTCCCGGAAAACTGCCACCGTAAATGTGGAACTGTGCCTGCGACCCTTTGTTTCAGTCGGAGGAACACGCTGCCATCTGTGGCCACCGGCTTCATCCTTGAAGTCTTTCCAAGCACCCTTCCCAGAAACAAAACACACGATCTCTCCGTCAGACTCCGACACGATGTCGAAGCTAAAGGCACCTCCGCTTGCAGGCCTTTGCGTATATTCCAGCCATGTCGCGAATCAATAGCTTCGAGTCGTCGCCGCCCTCGGCTGACCTGATTTCAATCCTTACCTTTTCCATCTTCATTCTCCTTTAGGGAACTTTTCAATCGATCCGTCAACTGCTCCATCACTTCAACTGTCACTCCAATTGCCAGTAGTTCCGCTGCTCACTTCATGTCTCCCTTGATTGAATCGAAGTCAATCTGGTTCATTGTTAATCGACTGTGGATCTCCCCGGCAATTGTCTGCACAAGGAGATCGCGCACGTTATTGAAAACGCGAGCATGCTCGTCGATCCACTTTTCGAGTTCGTCCTTGGTTGCACGAGAAGGAGGTTTGGTGATCCCCTCCGACAGGAACTTCTCGATGACATCCAAGTCCTGGACTTTGAGTCGACCGCACGCTCTGCAGTTATTTATCGCCATTTATCTCTCTCTCGAATTCTCTGACCGCGTCCCTTACGTCCAGGTCAATCTGAGAGATGCCGCTTCCATCAAAATCGTCAGGACCTTCCGCAGACTCGAACATGTGTCTGTGTCGGAAGTATCCGCTTGATAGCATTCGATTGACTAGCGAAATGCAATCATTCGGAGAAAATCCATCGTTCTTGGTCGTCATTTCACAAGCGCAGTAAACGTCCAGATCGTTTATCCAATAAGCAATAACTCCGCTTGACTCTTCTTCATTGATTTCATGAAAGACAAATCGACCGCTATCGATATTTCCGTCGTCGTTCATGAGTTGCTCAATGTTGCACTGCCTAGAGATGTGCTCATACATCTTGTAAGCAATAGACCTGGCGACAATCTCATCCATTAGTGAGTGTCTTTTTACTTCCATCGCAAATCATCCTAAAATCGAGTTACTTATCAACCCAAAGCACAACGCTTCGATTGCGTTCATCGTCGCGAGAGAAAAACACCTGCTTCGATTCCCTCATGTAGTGAAAGTCGCGTTTTGAGACTGAGCATGAACCGCCAAGCTTTTCAATCAACAGGCACACCAGCGCTCGAAGGTCAGCAATCTCCTCGCCTCGCCATCCAATCTCCTGGCGGAATGAATTAAATGCGGCGATAGTTGCCTCGCTTTTTGCCTCAGCAATCTTTTCTCGCATCTCAGACATTGATGCCTCCATTGGCAGCATCAAGAATCGCATCCCCATGGCACCTCTTGGGTTTGCAAAAGCAAACCAAGTCCCTGCCAGCGAGAGCAGTGACATCCAAGTTCGGAAGGCAGAGTCGCTCGAATAGATCGCACACGTCATCCCTGGTCATCGGCGCGCCAGTTTCTGGATGCGGATCTCCAATAACAAACTTGTTGCCGTATGGGCTGCCACGACCAATGTATATCGCATCGGCAGGGGCAGTCCTGTGGTATTTGTTGTGTACTCTTGGCATAACTGGCCTACCTACGCAAACGCTTGCGAATCGTTCCGAACGTCTCCATAAAAGCCTGGCCGTCCAAGAAGACAGTCTCAAGAATGGTCTCCTCCTCCTCTGACTTGGAAACGCAATCTCGCAGGCAGATCGTTCCATCAGTGTCGCGGTAGACCTGTAGAAGGCCTTTTGCAGACTTCTTCGTGCCGTCGTCAGTCACCGGGTCCTTGAAGATCTCCCGGCCTTCGCCGTCAATCTGCACCCAGGTGGCCTTGCAGGCGATCGAGAATGTGTCGCGAGTGTTGTACTGGAACGTGAAGCTGCCAATCCCATATATGACGTTCGTGGACGCATATCCCTTGTCGGCAAGTTCTTTGCAGATCTGTTCAGCGCGCTCGTAAGTGATGCTGTCGCCGTAGATCAGTCCGACCTTCGGGTTCAGTTCTTTGTATCCCTTCGAGTTGATCGTTGAACCAAACTGCTCATCAAGGATCTGCACGCACCCCTTGACTTCATTCATGGATAACACTTTTCCGTGTTCGTCAAGATACTGACCGTCCGGAGTGAAGACAGCGTCGTATCCATCTTCATAAAACGCTTCCCATTGTTCGCGGCTCTCGGGAAGGCTTGCATGCATCTTGACGTTGTAGCCGCAGACGATCTTGACAGGATCACCACTGTCAGGGCGGAAGACCGTTCTGCCGTCGCGAGCCTCGATCTCTTTTCGCAGCGAAGGCGCTATCTCTGTAAGAACCTTCCACAGATCCCAGGTGTCGCTCACGATTGAGACAATTCCGGATGGATATACATCCTGGATCAGCATCCGAAATGTCTCACGCTCATCTTCACACCCACCAGCAGACATCACAGAATGTTCCGTCGCCGGGACTGATGTGCCAATTAGCACACCATCGTTTGGGCCGTAGTATTCATTGACAAACCATGTCCCAGGAAGAGTGTCGCTCCCATTGAATGAAAGCAAGTGTCCGCCATCGGTCGTCATGCTCGATTCGGGACTGCTCATTCCACGCATGGAAAAGTTGTGCCCCTGGAAGTCAACGAACCCAGGAGAGTCGGATGTCATGTCTGCGTACTTGTCGAGCAGCTGGCGATACCGATCTGCAATGGTAGCTGCCGTGATTGGATTCCAGATGACGTTCTGCACCAATGTCTCGATGGCATTAGTCAGCCAGTAAAACTTTGGGTTGGTGTTGACGATCGTCATAAATGGAACGCCAATCGGGCATCGCGTTCCTTCTGGAAGACACTTGATCTCCAGTGGAAGATACCCAACGTCATGGAGGTCTCCGTAACGCGACACGTCAACGGCGCCAGGCCCAAAGAACGACACAAAGAAGTCGTCCAATTCCTGAAGCACGTCGTCTTTTGGCCTGCGGAAGAAGTCTCGCTCGAACCTGTCGACTAGGTACTCCTTGGTCAGGTACTGAATGCCGAACACAACAACGTGGTCGACTCCATCGATGCGGCTTTTGCGTGCCGTCGTATTGCTGTAGACGTACTCGGTGTTGTCGGGATATTGCTCTGGGTGGCTGATCTTGTAAGCATCGGCCAGAAGAATTGGGTTGATCACAGTGCGAGTTCCTTTTCGTACGTGAAGATACGCTCGATGCCAGCCTCACGCAGCACATCGAGTCCTTTCGAGAAAATGCCGTGGGACACGTAAAGATGAACTGTCACATCGGCCAGTTCCTTGAGTTCTTTCGCGGCAGCAATGAAGCTAGCGCCGCCGTCGCAAATGTCATCAACGATCAGCACAACGTCGTCTTCGGCCACATCGCCATCAACAACGTCCATCCCTGTGATCACTCCGGTCGTCTGGTCGCGAGCCTTCTCCAGGACGATCGACTTCATGTCGATGGAGCTGTATCGCTGAAACGCGCCCTTGTCTGGGTAGCAAGCCATGTTCGCGCCGCATTCTGCAATCACATCAACAATTCGCTCGCCAGGGAAGATGCTTGTGAGCTTGAGCTTCATGCCAGGCTCAGCCAGCAACTGGCTGTGAGCATCAACAGTGACAATTTCGCTTACGCCGACAGCCGCCAGCGAAAGACCAAGGGTCCGCAACGCAAACGTCTTCTCGTTGTCAACAGATTTGTCTTGTCGACCGTACGGAAGGTAATTGACAACAAGCCGGACGTGGCCAAAGTATTTCCTGGCTAGGTGGCACGCCTGGAGAACGTGAAACACTTCTGCCTCGTTCTCGAACTCCCACTCGACGACGCCAGCGTTCCCTTCGTCAAGCGGCTGCTTCCATACTTGACTGGTTCCATCTGGAAAAATTGTTGGCTTGACGACATGCCCATTCAACTTGATCATCGATATCGATCCTTCCAAGATCCTTCGCTCATCCACTTTGCACGCCACCACGCACGACGCGCAGCAGAACGACATGTTTCGCATTGATTTGGTATTCCGATGTAGATGTAGTTGCCAACACTAAATCTCCACGGATATGGCCCGCCATCTACACTTCGCCAGATGCAACACTCGATGCCGAAGTACGTGACTTTTTTTTCTTCAGCGACATTGCGCAACACCTTAGCCATAGCTCGTCCATTCCAATCCCCTTTGCCATCGCAGAAAACCCTCGCATGTCGCAGTCAATTTCGATGAAACGACCTCCATAACCAGCGACAAGTGCTCCAGACTCAGACATGCCGTATGTGAACCCTTCATAAAAGACTGTCTCGCCGTTAGACAGGATCCTCATGAGCATCTCTTCTTCAGTCTTCATGATCACCGTAATCCTATGAACGAGAGGAACACTATCCCAACAAACAATACGCCGAATGCTTTAAGCGATTCAGTGATAGGGGCGCCGAGAACAAGAAGAGACAGCGCCGCAATCAAAGCGGGACCAAAAAACCACACCAGGAGGAATGCAGTTTCAGCTTTCATCGTTGTTCCGCCTGTTTCTCACGTATTCCACAAACTGACTCTGGCCTTCCGAGTACCACCAGTCCTCAAAAGCCTCTGCGTGGTGATCGCTGTTGAACGAAAAGAACACCTCGTGCTCTTTAACGTCACGAGTTACTTCACCAATCGATGTCGGTACAAAGTTCTCTGGGTTTTCCATGATGAGGCTTCCTGAGTTTCCGCTTCTGTTTCATCTTCTTGACGTTCTTTTCGTATCGCTTGCTCTTGCGATAAGGAGGCGGATCAAGTCGCCTCTCCTGCCTAACCACCGGCAGTCCAGCAATCTGAGATCTTCCTATGTGGCTTCCGGGATGAATCGACACATCTCGGTTTCCTGGATGCGGAGGATGATCAGATATCCTTATGCAGGTTTCGTTGCCTGGCCTGCCAATCCAAAAGTATTTGCTCTCTGTTGTCCTCGACTGTTTTCTACGGTAAGAAATCCCAAGGCTGTCTAGGTACTCGATCAGCCACTTCTCAGTCGACTCGACAAACTTATTCACGTCATTCTTTCCCCATTGTTCCTTGAGAGTAATAAGAGCCTTCGTCTGTGCTGAACTGGATCTTCGACAAAGGAGTCTTCGGGTAGTCGATCCGCACGATGTCCTCTGGGTGAATCGTCGAAAGCCATTCCCTCAATAGAGAAAGGTTCATCAATACAGAAGATTCCTCGCCAGGACCATCAGCAGCAATCGAAACGCTCGATGAACCAACCACGGATTCAGTGCGCTCGAAGTGAATCTGGCCAGCGCCAAACACGCACTTCACTGCCAAGGACTCTGTGTCCGACACAATGCTCGACTTGCGAACGGCTGAAAGCAACTCAGCACAAGAGACGCTAATGTTGTAGAACCCATCCGTATCATCCATGACAAGCATCTTTCTCCACGGACTTGGATATCGTCCTTCAAGCAGGCGACAGCCAAATACAAAGTCATCACCAAAGACAACGATGTCGGAAGCGCGAGAAGAGACTGATATATCGTCGCTCTCAGAAAGCGACAGTACGGTCAGTAGCGATTTCATTCCGACAGTCGGAACAACAGTCGTCGTCGTGCTGCACTTGTGCTCCTTGAATGACTCTCCACCGATTAGGTGCGCAGCAGTGCGGCTGCCATCGCAAGCCACGAGGTAGCACTCGCCATCTACCGGAAAGTCGAAAGCAACTCCGTCTGTTGCGTACCGGCCTGGAGAACGACTTGCGGCGAACACGACTCGCCTGAGTGCAGTTAGAAACGATTCGCGCTTGAATGTATGGCAATAGTCGCTAGTTGCGAACTTCCCGGCGTCTGCGGGGTGTTTTTCACAAGGCTCTGTGTTGATCCGAAACTTGTCGGCACCGGCCTTCACAACAACAGCGCCGCCGTCGCACGATATAGAAACATCTCCGCTTACGGAATTGGCAATCGCAGCGGCTTGCTTCGCGGGGATCAAAACACATCCATCTTCCTCCGCATCAATTACATCCAAGTGCTTTACGATGGTTCGCACGTTGTCGGTGGCCACCATGGAAACGACACCGTCAGTGCATTCAATCTTGATCGACTGAAGGATCTCTTGAGGAGTTCTTGTTGGGCACGCAGAAGACACTGCACGCACGCAATTATCCAGAGCACTGCTGTCTGCCGTGATCTTCATGTCATCAGTCCCGAATGATGTTGTGGATCTCAAGTCGGTTGTATGCAGGGAAGCTGTCGCGAAACAAACCTCTCCTGAAGTCCCGTGGAAGCTTCTCGGAGTTGATCAACTCCCAGTCGACTGCCGTGTGCGATTCAACAAATCCGCTGGCGTACACCTTGCACATGTAGCTTCGCCCCATTCCATCCTTGCCGACGAAATACCACAAGTGCTTCCTTCTTCTCTTGTCGTATTTTATGTGGTTGCGGTTTTTGTCAACCAGCATTTTATACATAACCACGACATTGTCGCCACCTCCTTGCCTCTGATCCCAGAAAATTATCTGGGAATACTTACTACCGCCATTCCTGTGGTAGTGGTTGACCTCGATAACATCGACTTCGTCTTCAATGACCGGGACAGTTGGGTTGTACGAAGACAGCAGTAAAAGCATCCATGCAAGCATCGCTCAGTCCTTCCTGATTCCGAAGTATCCGTTCAGCCAATCTTCTGCGTACTCAGTCCCCATGTATGGGTTGGACTCTGGCGGCTCCAGGCTGAGTTTCGCAAGCGCACCACGACATTCTGCAATGTCACTCATGTTCTTTTCATGAGCATCGCCATACTCGCCAGCGATCCGAATGCACTTCTGCTGAAACTCGTTGCACTTCTTGTTGAACCTGTCGATTTGCAAGATCACGCAGCAAGTCATCAGGCAGACGTACACGACGGTTGCAATCGCAGGAACTGCGGCGTGTACCTGGAACGCAGCCTTCTGCTCTTCGACATGCTCGGCAATGCTTTTTCGTTCGGCCATGTCTCTACACCGCAAGCGGCGCCTTGATCGAGGAATCTGGGTGGTAGTCAATAAGCTCAAGATCGTCCTCAGTGAAAGACTCAAGAGCTTCAATCCCAAGGCCAGAGAGTCGATCGTCGATCTTCAGCGATGGTGCCGGTCGCCATTGCCGCGCAAGGTATTCGTCGACTTGTTCTCGGTGGCTTCGGTAGACATGGGCATCACCAAAAACAATCCGCAAACGCTTTGGTCTTGTTCTGGTGGCAGCCGCAACCAAGTAGGTGAATAGTGCATACGAAGCGATGTTCACCGGAACGCCGATAAAAAGATCAGCACTGCGCTGGTACATCTGCAGCGAAAGCTCATCGTCGTTCGAGACGTAAGCCTGGATCACCAATCCATGGCAACACGGAAGCTTTGCCTCGTTCATCTCCTTCGGGTCCCAAAGGGAAATGACGTGTCGCCTGGAAAACGGATTCAGCACAATGCCATCAAGGAACTGAGCCAACTGGTCAACTCCATTGCCATCGCGGAATTGCTTCCCGTAGATAGGACCAAGTTCACCGTCGTCGTCGGCCCAAGAACTCCACCAGTGCTGGGTTCTTTCTGGCAGCTGCTTGTAGTTCGTTCCGCCAGAAATGAACCACTTCAGCTCGTCAATGGTCTGCTTCCATGGCATTGACTTGCGCACGAATAGCGGAAACTGATTGGAGATATCCGCCTCCCACGAAACACCAAACACAGCGTTCGTTCCAACGCCAGTCCGATCGAACCGCTCCTCGCCATTGAATCGAGCGTGGCGAAGTAGGTTGCTGTAGTCGTACTCCCCGGCTGCGCGGAGGAACTCAAAGTTGTTATTCAAAATCAAACTCCAGTTGGATGAGTGCTTGGTCGTGTCGATCGTGTTTCTCTTGGTCATTCACCATGTCGACAAGGCTTTTCTGCTTCTCTTCTGGCTTGCTGACTACCCTGTGGTAGGTGGCTGCACTCCACTCGCGAAACAAAGAAAAGACCCCGTCGTTTTTCACACGGATGATTCCGTGGTCGATAGTCACGCTTTCGGCGGAATCGAAGTTTGCGATCACACCGCCGCCCTTGCGAATCGTCACAGAGTACATTGCTCACCAGCCATTTCCGAGAGTAAAGCAAGGTACTCCTCGAAATCTCCGTCGATCTCGTCATCCTTGCCGCTGTTGTCTTCTGGGTGCCAAAGCGATTGGCCGCACGCGCTCCGTTGCTGAAGCACGCTGATCTTCTCTTCGCTTCCAGCTGGGAAGTTTGTGGGACACATCGCTGGAATCGGCTCGTAGTCGTCGTTCTCAAACGCTTCGATTTGATGCTTAGTTCGCTTGCGAATCCCCTGCGGAAGGCTGCGAACAAGTCCGAATGGATTGCAACCGAAACGATCCTTTCCTCCAGTCCGAGGAGCCATTGCGTGACCACTCGAATGAAGAAAACCACGACTATCTGTCCTGAACGACTGCATTTTCTGCGAGCCTCCTGTGCGTCAAATCAACCTGCGAGTCACGAACATCAATCCCGATTCCATTCCGGCCAGTCTTGGCAGCGACAGCAAGCGTCGTCCCACTTCCACAGAAAGGGTCCAGCACAACACCGCCAGGAGGACAGAACGAGCAAACAAAGAAATCAGCTAGCTTTTCAGCAAACGGCGCTTCGTTTTCGTGCGCCAGCCTTGACCCCATCCTGCCACCACCAACAGAGCACGAGATTACGTTGCCTGGGTTCGCCAGCTTCGGCGGCTCATAGTCCGACCTTACTCTGTTGCCAATTCGATTGCGGCTGCTTGGCTTTCCACCAGGGCCGTACTTGCATGGCTTTCCCTTTGCAGTGTTGTCGCTCCAGGGAAGCTTCCCCTTGGAAGAGCAGATCACAAACTCGTAGTCGTTCCTTAGCCAATCGGGACCACCAGATCCAGATATTCCATTGCGTTTGTAAACCGGAGGCTTGCGAAGCTTTACTCCAGCGCGATGCAGGTCGGCCATCATCAAAACAGGAGTGGCGCTCCAGCGAAACTTCCGAGTCTTCCCCTCAACCACCCAGCAGACAAGACCTTTGCACACACGAACACACTCCATGTACCGCTCGACAGCCCAGTCAACCCAATCCTGGCCCTTCAGGTTAAACCCTATCCCGTACGTCCTTGCGTCTTCGTACGGAGGCGAGCAAACCACAAGGTCAACAGAGTCGTCTTCCATTGACTTCATGATCTCCAGGCAGTCGCCGACAAGCACTTCCATGACTGATCCTCGGTTGCGGTTTTTGTCTACTTGGTGAATATAAAGGAATTCTCTGATCTCTGCAAATCAAAAAACGCCAATCTAATCGCTGCCGGTGTATTTATTCTAACCACTTCAAACATCGAGTCGGAATGCATGAGCGTACCGTCCTGAACACACCTTTCCAGGAACATCTCTGCGAGCGCTATGTTGTGATACTCGTAGTGATACAATCTCAGCGAATCAAGTGGTTCCACGTCCCAGCATCCTCCCTGCCGCCAGTCCATGTGTAAAAACCAGCAATGCCGTAGTCGCCAAACGACATTCTTGTGGAATCCGACGATGAGCTAATGTTTGCTGGCCCAGAGGCGCGACTAAACCCAAATGGCGTTGCGACAGTCCTGCCAGAAATGCCGGTCAGAAAAGAAGGATTACATCCACGATGTGGAATCAAGTCGCACATCGCAAAGAAGTCAGGGTAGATGCAAAAATTCAACGGATTCATTCTCTCGCTTTCTCTGAGAAACCACCATCCCTGAGTACTTCAACAACGGTAGACCTGATTGTCTTGCAGATATCCGCCTGCGCCTTCTCAAGTGCTTCGCCGATGTCCTGCGGCAGCGCTACAGGCATCGTCTTGAACTTTGGAAGCAACTCGCTGGAACCATCCTTGTTCCGCATCCCCTTCATCCACGCGCTCCATAAAAAGATCCCCGTCTTTTATATGCGCGAGAATGCATCGTAGATGTAGTTGTCTCCGAGAAACAGAGGATGGCACGAACCAGGGTTTGCTACAACAAAGCTCCCGACTAGCGGAGCGTAGATTCTGCTGAATCTCATGTTTCCAATTTGGCTGCCTAGGGAAATGTTCCACATTTTGGAGTCATGATGTGTCCACCATGACCTAAGACTGAGCCTGTTCACAGAAACGCTATCCTTGAGTACGAGGGGATTGGCGCAACGAATGGGTCAAGAGCGCATGCGTAATCTTCATCCCAGCACGCTGCAACCAACCATCCAGTGCCGATATCTTCTGCAACTGACAGACTGGATATGCCGCGAAAGATCCAAGATCTACCCATAGAAAGCCTCGTGAATTGCATCAATCGGAATGTGGAGAATGGGGACATCTTGACTTTGCGCCTCGATGCGTACCCTAAAGCACATATCCAAGAATTCGGTCGCATATCCGAACTGATAAATCATATCCAAAACGTACTGCTTTGTTAGTCCGCGCGGCACCGGCAAGATGTCAATCCTATTCATTGAAGAACACTGTCGTGCTTACAAGCGACGAAAGTACCATCGTTAGATCAGGAACCACTCCGTAGCGACTGTTGTGGCGCAGTCGATTAAGGCTGCCGTACATTTCAGCTTCATATTTCGCCACGACATCCATGAATAGTCGCTTGCCGAACTTCCCCATCAATCGACTCCAAATGCAGGGCGTACTGTATGAGAAGGGCGCAGAGTGATCCTGATTACGCTTTCAACTGTCACCCATGCGATCCATCCACCAACGAGTGCTGGTGACATTTCCAGGCAATCTCCTGGTGATTCGCGCATCAGCACTGAGTACATTGCACAATCAGCCGAAACCACCTTCTTTTTCAACTTATCTCCGAAGCTGCCCATCAGATCCCCCACGACCAGAACACAACATAAGTCAAGCTTGGGTTTGGAGTGTAGCTCCGTCCGAGCAGAAAAATCTCGTACATGCCAGATACTGGGACATGCCGAGGCGCGATTGCTTTCAAATTCTTCTCCACGACCACACTCCAAACGCGGCTTGAGTAAACGCATCGTCAGGTCCGGAGATTGTATCCAGCACTGTGATGTGCCCATGCACCATGGCGAGATACTGAAAGAAATATCCTGGATACAAGCCCTTGATCCTTCCGCTCATATCAAAGCCCACCTGTCTCCAAAGGCAATTCGCGGATGCATCATGAATGGCCGAATCCTTCTCTTAGCATGAAATTCGTGAAAAAAACTTGGAAACGCAAAGGCAAACCAGGTTATCTCGGGAAACTGCTCTTCGTATTCCTGATCAGCAATGATGAATTTATTCATATCCCAAAACCCTCGAACATTGGGCTCGTCAAACTGCACGAAAAATACAGCGATCCACCTGGCGTAACATCGACGTACGGTCGCCTGTGTGGAATGTCGATCTTGCACAGGAAGCCGTGAATACCTAGCACGCCAGTGGCGCTAAAATGGCTAAATCCGATTAGCGAAGAGCCCATTAGTACCCTCCATAAAAAGCAATCTCGGGAACCCAGTCAAATCCTGCGTTCTCCGGGTAATGCACTATTTCAAAGTAGCCAGTCGCGGATAAGAACAAAGCGATTTCCAGGGATCCTTCTGTAGATACCGGCCAGCAACTAAACTTCTTGTTCATGTAAAGTGAACCTCGAAGAAGTGAGCGTTCTCAATGATGGCCCATCCTCCGTCGTCCCAAGCAAACCCACAGGCTTCCAGCTCGACATCAACAAAACTCGGGATTCTTTGGTACATCGACCGATTCATCCTCAATCTGTCTAGCCACTTGTATTTAACGAACCCACCCATCGCAAACTCCGCTGGTGACATTTTCCGCAACTATCGTAGCAAATAGAAGAATGAAGGCAACCCTAAACAAAGCCGATGTATGCTGGACGAGGGACTTGGCATTGTCCACAGATCCATGCGTCAAAAGTTCTAGGCGGATTTCTGCTTCCTGGGAACAACGGTTGAAGGCCTCCTTCGCACATCTCGCGCCGTGTGTCTACCCCAAAGTACCAATAGCGAGTAATGATTGTTTTGTTCATGGGAAAAATGCGTCCCAGCAAGGCGCAGGTGCATAGAATCCGCCGAAGCATCCGACCGGGTCAAAGGCGAGTGGAGACTCAAGCCTGACCATGTCCGCAAGTGACATAGGCCTGTCCAGCGCCAGCGAAGTGAACCGCCTGTACTTTAGCTTGTTCATCAAAACGCCTTCATGTACGGAAGTGGTACATATCCGCAGTAAGAATACAGCGATGCAAAAGAGTGTGTCGGCGATGTATTTTCTGGCAGCAAGGTCCATGTTGAATAACACATCCCAGCTTCTTTCCGGTAATCCATCATTCTGTACCAATGCCGACTGAAAAGACTTTTGTTCATCTCAAAAAACCCCATGCAGTGGAGTGATGATCACGCCGCCCTGAAGCCTGTAGCCAGTCATCACGTCAAGTCTGTAGTGTGAGCGAAATCCAGCCTCGAAAAGTTCACTGCAGTAAAGATCAACAGCAATGTACGCGCTGTACCTGAACGATGCAGCCAATTCCGTTGTAATCTTTTTGCTCTTGTTCACTTGAAAGCCTCCACACAGACGTTAGAAGAAAGAGGCATGTTCTGTCGCAATCGCAACAATCCCTTGGCTGATCGCACCGGATGGAGCCCGCAATCAACCATGCATCCATGATACAGTGGCGCTGTGGACAAAATCCAAGTCATCATGGTGTGCCGAATGTAAGTAGCGTTATAGACCTTATCGTTCACAACGGCCTCCAGGCGAGGAAACAAGAATTTTGGTGATGCGGAAACCGATGGCCGAATCCGAACGATCGTAGGCCAGCGACAAGCATCGCGCCAGCCATCGGGCCGACCATGATTTCGTGCCTGTATCGGCGAGGTGATTTGAGGTGAGATTTGTTCACTCGAAAGCCTGCCAGCAAGGATACGGAATGTACAAAAACCTGTGGACTGAAACAAAATCAAACTCGTCAGTTGGCTCCAGCAGCGAATAGAACAGGCCACATAGATACCAGCCACTAAGGTGACAACTGCGCATTGACCTCAGGGTCTTGCTCTTGTAGAAGTTCGCCAGCATCCACTCTTGTCTGTCCATCACCGCATCCTTATCGCGCGAGCAATCGAACCGTGGATAATCGCCAGCCTGCTGACTGCACTCAGGTCATCAAGGAACTCCGATGGGATGTAATCCTTGTTGCGTATGTCCCACATTGCTATGAAGCTTGGCCCGAGGATTCTTCCGTTCACTTTCGCACCGCGAATGCTTCTAGTGGGTTTCCAGGAACGGCGCGAAATAATCCATTGTAGTTAATCACAGTGCCCCACCTGAAGACATTGCACATGTGCGGCGGAAACGATGAATTGCCGAGCATCTCTACTCTGGTTTCTTCGATTCCTTGAATACACTTCTTTATATCACGGCGAATGCTAGTTCCCATCAAAAACTCCCGATCACTGGACTTGGCACTGATATTCCATTTGCATAGACAGGCATGAAAACATCCGACACGTCGACATGAGCAATCTCTTCACCAACGCCAAGGAACAAAATCTTTCGCTGCATCGATAGCATCAGAAAGAACACAGAAACCCTTCCAGTGGACTTGTTCATTGTTAGTCCTCGAACGCAAGAAAGCAAGGCAGCGGGACAAGGTCGATTATGTCGAACACATGCACAGGTTCAAGCATTGCAGACACCTGACCATGCGAATGCCTTATGTATTTCAGGAAGACTAGCGGTGTAGCGTTTCGCATCCCGGCGCAAGCGGAGAGTTTTCCTCCCCAGTTCAGGAAATGACTGCGGTTCATGCTGTAGGCCCAAATGATAGCAAACACGGGAATGGAACACCCCCCCAGCTCCCAAAGGCAGCGTTTGGCGATTTGCACGACCCTATTAGAGGATGGTCCACATAGATGCAGTAGCGAGCCAGTGAGCGATTGAGGTCTTCATTATCAACCAATCGTCTATAGCGCCAGGTCAGCGGAAAGGATCTGTTCATATCAGTTTTCCTCTGAATGCGATGCAACACGGCGCGGGAACGAAACGCATGTCGTGGCTAAACGAACTGAACGTCATCTTGTGCGAGAATCCACTAGAGCAATATCTCTCGGTGTACGATCCCATCGATGCAGACATGCCCGAAAAGCAGTCGTTCTGGAATTTCCATTTAAGGAAGTGGCTTCTGTTCATCGGAAAGCATCTCCCCAAGGAGTGGCGCCAGGTGAGTATGACAATGACGTGAAAGACATGTTGAATGACTGAACTGGACTGAAGCTCTGCGAGCGCCTCCCCCAGGAAAAGTACTCCTCCGAGTACCAGGTCGGCATGTGCAAGCGAATGCCTACGCGAACAGAAACCATGTCGCAATTGTCAAGGAAATTTCTATTCACGACGAACACCTCGGGAAAGACACTAAACAGAACTCGTCACGAATCGGACCAATGCCAAGAACCGCAGTTGGGCACCTAACAGGCCAGATGTCTTCGCACCAGTCAACCACCTCTCTTGCAAAATCACATCCTGAAAAATACAGTTTGTCGCACCTGCAGACTCTCGATTGCCAAGAAAGGAATTTACTTCTGTTCATTATTCACCAAAAAGGATATCAGCATGGAGCCATCATAGCTATCTCGACGCCACCAACCAAGTCGAATCGATCCATCGGATCTGTTGTCCAAGTCCTTCCGAAGAAATACTCACTCCAGAATGGACCGCAAGGTGGTCTTGGATAAGCAGGCCTGCTAAGCCCCATTATGCCGTACGACGACACAAAACCAGTCTTGTTCATATTTTGCCTTCAGAGAAGTGAACCAGGATAGCGCTGCGGCGCCACCACTCGCGGCTGCCATCAAATGAGATCATTGGGCACGAATCTCCCCAACTCACGAAATGTCCGTCCAGGACGTAGTATCGCAAATCTGCACCGGCATATCCACCGATAATGTCAGCGAGCCTGCCAGTGAATCGATCACCTTCTGTTAGAAAACCACTCCGGTTCATTGTCGCTCCTGAAATGCCAGAACACATACTCTTGGACTAAATATCGTATTGCTTGGATCACTGATGCAGCTGTAGTCAAATCCTTCAGCAATCCCGTTGATTTGGCACACCTTGCGAAGAAATTCGTAGCGAATGGCATCTTTCCATCCCCACGCAAGGAAATTTTCGCGATCCATGGTTCACCTGAAAGCCCAGATAAGTGGAGAGTCGCCGCTTGTCGCGCGGAACGATATCGCTGGGTTCCTGCAGTCAGACAAATGAATTCCATCGATGTTGTTCGATATGCTGAAATCAATCCGCTGGAAAGTTACTGCGCGATACAAGGAGTAAATGCAATCACGATGCCCCACGATAGCCGTTTTGTTTCCCATCATTCACCCCCAAAACAATGCACCGTCGAGAACCTACCATAGACTGGGTAGACCCGATAAAGATCACCAGACCGCAGCAGCAGCAGGCCGCTGTCGTAGTCAGTAATTCCGATGTCTAGCCGCAGGATGTAGGAAAACCACTCCCCGAACGAACTCTTAAAACTTCTTCCCATCTTAACCCTCGAATGTCACAAAGCAGGAAGCTGGAACGTACTGATTGAACTCACCTTTGAAGACATGAATCCCATAGATTGTGTCTACGCTGGCACTAACTAATAGGTCGCTAACGTCCTCTCGACCGAACTGATGTGACGACATCAGCGTGAGCATGCGAGAGAACACACGACGCTTAAAGACTCTGTTGCCCATCGAATCAACCTCCGAATGAACTGTAGCAAGACCTGGGGATACACACCGAGTAGAATCCGATCCGAACAAGCTGCATCCCGTACACCCAGCGCGGATCAAATCCTGGATGGGTGTCGTCATCGCCTGGACTCCACACCGAAGGGAATGAGGATGAACCAACGAAGTCGTCAAAGAAAAGATGCAGCTCAAATAGGGTTCTGTTCATTCAGGACTCCTTGTAGAGAAAGCGGAAAGCGCGATCCACTTGGTGCGGAACAAGCATGTGGGAACCAAACTTGTCAAATGGGTTCACTGCAACCCAACGGCCAGAAAACTCAGAGTCATAGAAGTCCCTTGGTAGCTGTTCACAAGTCTTCCAGTAGTGAAGATGATTCTTAGCCCTCAAGGTAAGGAATTCAGATCGGTTCATTTGCTACCTCCAGCAGTCACGAACAGGATCGCCCGTGAAACCAATGTTGAACATGGCGACAGGACTGATAGCATACGACCAGCCAACAAGGATCGCGCTAGAAAATCCATAGCCGAAATCTTGTGAACTGCGAAGCCTGTTGGTTCGATAAGATCGCCATCGATACGTCAAGAATTCAGATCTGTTCATGTTTCACCAGAAAGAAGATTCGCAAACGACTCTGTCAGAGTCGCCGAACATGTCGCAAGCTTCACCATGGAAGAAATCGACAAGCAGGCCGTCGCTCCTGAAGCCGTAGATCGTTGGCGCAATCCCTTCGACAACAAGGTCGTACTTCCACGTCCATTTAAGAAAGCCAGATCGATTCATTGATCAAACGCCCAGTAACAGTGCAATCTCAAGCCGCCTCCCGCAGGGGTTGTGAGACTCCTTCCAGCAAAAAGCAACCGAATCGCCCGTTCGCCGCGATAGTCGGTAGTCCTACCAAGACGCAGTGGCCGATTTATGTCAATCATGCTTGGAGAAAATAACGTCCCGGTTCTGTTCATCGAAATGCCAAGCTGTAAGCGCAGTCTGAAAACAACCCGTCAGCAATAGGCCCACCAGGGCTGACGACAATCCTACCAGTATGTCCCAAGAAATGGCGATTGCTGGGGTTTATTACCCACATCAACATTCTCATCCGAATTTCTCGAACACCACCCGCCGCACAAAAATGGCTACGCCCCACTAATCAATCTCCAAACCGGCAACGTGCTACCAAACGCAGTAGCGCAAGGAACTGGCATTCCAGTGAAATACCCAAATCTGTCTGTAGGCTCTCCACGATACCAAGACACAAAAGTATCAGCAGTTGCGCTGGCCAGTGTGTATATGTCGAAGCGCCAAACCACTCTGTCTTTGTATTGCTTGACTAGGAATTTTTCACGTCCCATTGTTCACCTCGAAAGCCAGACTGAAAGGATCTCTCCGAATCCATGATCTCGTGCCAAAGGCAGAATTAGGGGTGGCTTGAAACCTTGAGAGTATGAGTTGCTTGTCGACAATCTCAACCCGGTAATGCATCGGCAGGTATGAGTCCAATCTTCTCCTGATCTGGAAGACATGCTTGTGAATAAATTTCTTGTTCATCGCTCACTCTCTGCTGCAAAAGCGAGATGGCATGGAGCCGGGATCCCACACATGTATCCAAACACGTCGGCAGGCTCACCCAAATGCCATGGCACAAACACCAATGAGCTAGATTCCACCATCTTGAACTTATCGAAGTACCAAATGCGGCGATCCGTGCTCTCGTTAAACAAGAACTCACTACTTCGACCCATTACTCATCTCCAAAAAAGAACCCTTGCATGGACACGCGGAAGCAAGCCATCCAACACTAAGTGCATCAGTCGGGTTTATTTGGGACCTAGCAAAGCTAGCAAAGGGAAAGGTGTTATCGAAGACCATGAGTTTGTATGACATAGGCATGCGAGCCAGTAGCCTATTGCGAAATGGATAGCTCGACTTCTGGAATCCAGTTCTTTCCATCACTCACCCTCGAACGGCATGTAACGAGCGTCTTCTCCGTCTAGCCACGCAACTACCCGAATCGGCGTATATGACCAATTGCTCCTCGGCATCAAAGCAAAAATTGCCGACGCAGCTGTGGGTGCGCTGGCAAGGCGAACAGTGCGAAATGCTCTCCACCCTTTCTTCAAAAATTCTGATCTGTCCACGATCGCGTTATCCCAAAAGCAGTGTCGCAAGGCTTAACCACATATCCACTACTGTTCAGCGCTAAGCCGAATTGATCCAAAGGCTCTCCATCGTCCCATCTGACAAACGACCCTTGACTGAATTCAGTAGAAATCATTGGATACTTGACAGCAATCACGCGATGCAATGAATGCACAGTCGCAGACTTGACGCGACGATTGAGAAACGCACTCCTCCCCATCATTCACCTCCGAAGGAAATAGCCACCGGGAACGGGGAAACGGTGCCAGCAAAGTATCCAAACACATCGGCAGGCTCACCATTGCCCCAGTGGGCAAAAATCTCTGCGCTGGATTGATACACAACTGGTGAATCAATTGCATAAATCAACTTCCACTTGCAATACCGCCTCAAAAATTCAGCCCTGTTCATAATAAAACGCCTCCCAGGGATAGACCTCGTAATTGATGCTGCCAGATGTAGACAGCCATCCGATAAGAGCAGGGACGGAAATAACCGATCTCCTCATGTCGTGGAGCGACACTCTGTTAGACGCAGTTGCGTAAAGCCGGGTTGCGCGATCGCCGCGATATGGCCTGCAAAGGAACATAGATCGATTCACCTTACACCCCGAAAGCTGCGGCACAAGGAAGGATTACGCGACCACTTGTTATATGAACAACCGAGAATTCATCTGTAGGCTCTCCATGACCCCAGGACACGAATACGCGATGGGAATAGTGACTGGCGCGCGAAAGCAAGAAGCGATCGATCATGTCCCGTCTTTTATGTATAGCACTGAGAAACTCACTCCTGTTCATCATTCACCCCAAAAAGCAATG
Source organism: Porticoccaceae bacterium (assembly GCA_002702725.1). Taxonomy (GTDB): domain Bacteria; phylum Pseudomonadota; class Gammaproteobacteria; order Pseudomonadales; family Porticoccaceae; genus NAT127. The sequence continues at coordinate 2,183 of PABE01000096.1, read as the reverse complement.
CCGCAAGGAAGCGGATAACGAAAGAAGAATCCAAAACTGTCGCCAGGCTCACCACGATACCAAGACACAAACTCGCCATCAGAATAGAGAATCGCATGGGAGTCTCCGAGCCTAGCGACGATGCATTTCTTGTGATTTCTGCACAGAAAACTGTCTCGATTCACTTCACACCACCCTTGAAAGAGACCAAGAAGATAGAAGGTGGATCAAAGATTGTCCCCCCGTCAGCATCTCCGTAAAGCGACGGCACATCACCAATCGTCCTCAGGAATCCACTCTCGTACCCGCGAAGCACATTGATGTCGTACGCAGGCATGTAAGAAAACCAGGACGGAAACCAGTCTTTTGAGATGTGGCCCATCACGAAACCCTGAATGCGACAATATGAATCGGAACAGCGTGGCCGCTACGAAGAGTCAGCACGTTACCATTAAATCGCAGCATCCGGTCGTCATACCCGCGAAGTACTGCACCATCATGCTTGAAGAAGCAATAAAACCAACAGTTGAACTGCTTTCTGAAATTCTTGTCCATTTTAACTCCACGCACTTCTGCAAGAGTCTTGGTACTCAATACCAATTTGGCTCACCCACACAGGATTCCAAAGGTCAGCCCATGCCTTACTCAGGTCTTCGGACACGTACGGTGATTTGCCGCCAAGAAGCCAACTAGAAGAAAATGCAATGCGGCAATGCCAGGTCCTGTTCTCAATCTTTCCACCCATCTCGTCATTCACCGTAAGCGATAAAACACGATCCATGGAATCCATGCCGCGAATAGCTAAACAGGACCGCATGCCAGCGCAAATCGCGACTGCGGAAAGCCGTACGGTACTCGTATGGCCTGAATACAGCCTCGCGCAGACTGATCTCAGCGCTTATCCCGAAATCAAGCCATTCGCAAAAAGCAGACCAGCAAACAGTTCTTCCCATCTCATACCTCCGTTGCCAAATTCCGCAACCATCCTAACGCACTCCCAAACAAAAGCAACCAACAAACCCAGCGTTTCCACAGGATTCACTCCGGGGCTTCCCCAGGAACTGCCCATGTCTGCCCGGTTTTTCCAAGCATTAGGGGGCCTAGACCATTGTATCAGCTATTTTTTAGCACTAAAGGCGGATTTCACGCCGTCGTTATCGCTCAGACCGGGTTGAGAGGTACATAAGGGAAAGATGTCCACTGTTGGGGTTGGTTGAGAGGGGTTTATGGGTGATTAGGGGACATTGGGTTTTTTGAGTTTTGGAGTGGGGAAGTAAACATACATTTTGCGGTTCGCGGGGGTCAGTGCCCCCGGTCGGCCTGCATAGGCATTCATTCTCTGTATACCCTTAGAAGATTCTGCGTTTACAGCTACCTACGACCGGATGCTGCGACTACTAAGAAACCAAAGAAACGCATTTTCTAAGCATTTTCCCCGTAATTTACGTACTCAAACGCATTTCTACTCTACTAGAAATAGACTAGAATCGCCCCTAGCACAACCCTAGTTCGCATCACTCATCGGCTAGATAATGGGGCCGAATAGATAGTAGATAGAGCATAGAATAGGGCAGTAGATGGAATGGCTAGCGGGAAGATTGCTAGATAGTTCCCTAGTTAGATTCTATGTTCGGTAGTTTGTGGGCGGTGGTTCGCATCGTCGCCAGTAGCTGGTTCCTGCACTTGGCCAATTGTCCGCTTGGGATTCTTCCCACAAATTGGGAACCGTTTTGAGCTTATTCTAGGATTATTCTTAGATTCTCGAATTATTCTTGCCGATTCTCTATTCCCGGTGTTGCTATCTTTGTCTACTCTGTATTGCACGTAGCGGGGAGTTGTTTCCCGTTTCTATTGTTTTCTTGGTAATTCCAATGAGGTGTGGAAAATGAAAGGTTTCTGGTTGGCAAGGTTGGAAAGCTACCTTGCCGCAAACTATTCGCAATTGCGGCGATACGCTGAATGGCGAGTTATCGCAGTTCACGCACTAGCATGGCGAAACGACAACGGGGAGAAAGTCAACGATACTTCCCCCGAATTGTCGAGTACAGACTTGGATGACTACGCCCAAAGCGTACTAGATTACGCTTGGCGCAAGCTATCGCTACTATCGGAAGCGCAATTGGCAAAACGTGTCGATCGCATCTTGCGCGACTATTCCGGCGACAATTCGCTAGATTACGCTTTCCGTGCATTGTGGCGGGGGG
>PABE01000095.1 GCA_002702725.1 Porticoccaceae bacterium | reverse complement strand
GTTGATGGGCAATTGCTATACGGGACAATACGAGGGCAAGCTGATGTGGATTCACCACACCCACGATTCCTCGGTCTGGCCCGCCAACGGCCTGTTGTATGCCAGCGCGGTGCTTGCGGCGCAGGGGCCTGAGGGGGCGGCGGAAAACTTCTGCATACGCTGGAACGAGAATGCCGAACACGGGCCTCCTTCCATCGTGCCGCCGGAACCCAACCGCGCCAGCGCCACCCGGCTGATCGATTTCACCGCCATTACCGAGCAATCCCTCCAGGATCTGATCGATTGGGTGGAAAAGGGTATCAAGCCCATTGGCAACCGCTACAGCTATGCCGACGGCAAGGTGATTCTGGCCGATAGTGCGAGGGAGCGGGGCGGTATACAACCCGTGGTCAGGGTTACGGCTAACGGCGGACCGCGGGCAGAGGTCGGCGTTGGGGACAAGGTTACCTTGTGTGCCGAAGCGGAAGTTCTGCCGGAAGCCGGGCGCATCGTTCGGATCGAATGGGATTTCGACGGTACGGGTACGTTCCCTGTCCAACAGGAAGGTGTCGATGGCACATCCGCACAGGTAAACGTTTCCGTAGAGCACAACTACGACAAACCGGGAACCTATTTCGCAACCGCACGGGTGTTCAGTCATCGCGAGGGCGACACCGGGGCCAGGAGACTGCTAATTCCCAATGTGGCGCAGGCGCGGGTTGTGGTTGTCTGATCAGGTGGTACCCGACATCGGGAAAGCGGCCCGGATATTATTCGGTAATCTCAGGGGTCCGGGCCGCCTCTACTATCCATAACCTAAAGACCATTCTCGGGGCCTCTTGACCTTTCAGTCGATCAAAGCCACCAGATACCGACGGCCAGTAACAGCAACCCCAGTGTGAGCGCGGTAAAGCTGACCGCATCCCGGCGCCAGAACCGGTTCCAGTGCCGCTCCCTGTCGCGCCACCACAGACGGTCCGGTGAGAACGATGGTGTCGGCAGGGGCGGGTCGTCGATCAGGGCCTTGATGAACCGGGACACGACCATCCCCGGGTGACGGTTGAAGGACCTCCGGGAGACGGAAATGGGAAATTTAACGGCAATGGTCGCGATAGCGACCGCCAGAAGTACCAGGCCCGCGGACGACAGAATCTTGCCGGTCTTCAGGCTTGCTGCAAAGGGTTGATCCATCAACGGCCAGCACCATGGCAGTACCAGCACCATCAGGCTAAGGATAATCCATCCGGCAACGCCGCCAGCGGCAAATTTGTCGGCGTCCCCCGTGGGCTGCGAATGGTACATTCGCCACAACGCTCTCAATACCAGCAGGCCCGTCGCTAACGAGCCCGCCAGTAGCAGCGCGGAAAAGGACGTGTAAGGTGTGCCAGTCAGCCCTTCCTCGAGGGCGGTCTTGACCACAGCGCCGGTGGTCAGGGGGAAACCCGCCATTGCCAGGGCCGGGATCGCCAATATCAGCCAGTGTGCGGGTTGCAGGCGTTGGGCTCGGGCAAGCCCTGCACCGAGGAACAGGGCGCCCTTGGCCAGACCATGGTGGACGGTCCACATCAGCAATAGGATGCCCCACTGACTGCGGTGTTCGGGTTGTTGCCATGCCAGCGCCACGATGGCGAGCAGGTAACCCGCCTGGCTGATGGAGGAGTAGGCCAGCACCTTGCGGGAGTCCTTCTGCGGCAGGCCGGCTACAACAGCGTAAAAGGCGCTGATCACCGCCACAGCCATCAGCCAGTGGGTCCATTCCGCCAGCGGATTTTCTGCCGGCAGAAATGTCCACAAACCGAGGATGGCCGTTTTCATCATGGTGCCGGAAAGAACGGCACACACCACCGGCCGGGATGCGGGATAGGCCAGGGGCATCCAGAAATGCAGCGGCCAGACGCCGAGCTTGATGCCGAAGCCGGCCAGCAACAGTAATGCGGTCAGGGGTGCCGCCGGTGCCCGCCGCCAATGGAGCAATTCCAGGGCGAAGCCGGTTTCCCCGAACCGGAAGATCAGGCCGGAGAAAATCAGCAACTCGCTGACGATCGCCAACTGCAGGTAGATTCGGCCCCCCCGGCGCGGGATTTTTCCGCCGCCGTGGGCTATCAGGATATAGGCGGAGAGACTCATGACGGCGTAGCCCACGTAAAGGCCCGCCGCATCCAGCGATATCACGATCAGCAGGTTGCCGGTGAGCGTCAGCAGCCACGCCAGCCAGAACCACTTGCCATAGGGTACCGCCGGTCTGTCCCGACCGGCGTAGAGGGTGCTCGCCAGCCAGACCAGGGCGGAGAAAGCCAGGAATCCCCGCCGCATGTCGTCCGCGCCCCAGCGGGCTCCGGGCCACAGGGGAATATCCAGTGCCGGGGGTGGCCACACAGCGGCGGCCAGCGCCGGCAGGCAGCAAAGCCAGAGCCAGCGAGGCGCCGTTTCCGGCCAGCGGTATAGAGAGAAATACGCCAGCAACGGTGTCGCCACAACAGCGGGCCAGAGGAGGGTACCGTTCACGGTTGAAACTCCCGGTCGACAATCAGGAGTCCCCAGGCCAGCGGACTGAGGTCGCTGGCGGCGAACAGCCCGGCGAGCAGTGACAGCATAGCGGTGAACAGGCAGGGCACCACCAGCATCCAGTGGCTCTCCGGGAGCCGTGTGAGCCGGGTCTGGAAGGTTTTTTCCGCCGGCCAACCCTCCTTTCCGGGGGCGGAGAACCAGCCCCGATAGATCAGTGGCAGGAAGTACGCGGCATTGAGCAGCGCCGATATCACTAGCACCGCCAGGCCCCATTCCTTGTTGACCTGCAGGGCGCCGAGTCCCAAATACCATTTGCTGATAAACCCGGCCATGGGCGGAATACCGATCATTCCCAATGCGCAGACGGTAAAGGCGGCCATGGTGGCGGGCATCCGCTTCCCGAGCCCATTCATTTCCTGTACACGGTGAACCCCCAGGGTTTGGGCGAACGCGCCGGCACAATAGAAGAGTGTGACTTTCATCAGTCCCTGGTGGACCAGGTGGGCCAGGGCGCCCGCCGCCGCCAGTGGTCCCAGCAGGCCGACACCAAAGGCGATATAGGAGACCTGGCTCACGGTGGAATAGGCCAGCCGTTTTTTCAGGTTTGTCTGAGTCAGCGCCCTCAGGGATCCGTAAATGATGGTGGCACTGGCCACCCAGAGCAGGGGATCGTTGAGGTGCAGGGCGTCCATAACATCAACGCCGTACACGTTATAGACCAGTCGCACCAGACCGAAGACCCCGGCCTTCACCACCGCCACCGCGTGCAGCAGGGCGCTTACCGGCGCCGGTGCCACCATGGCCATGGGCAACCAGCCGTGAAGTGGTATCAGGGCCGCCTTGACGCCAAAGCCCGCAACAAGTAAGCCAAAGGCCAGCATCAGACTGGCCGAGTGCTCCGCCATCAGGGGGGCCAGATAGCCCCCGGTAGTGAACGATTCCGTGCCCCCAATGCTGTGCAGCAGGGCGATGCCCATCAGGGCAAGGGCGCCGCCGCCCAGGGTATAGGCGAGATACACCCGTCCCGCCCTGAGTGCTTCCGGGGTGCCGGTATGGACCACCAGCGGGAAAGTGGCCAGGGTCAGCAGTTCGTAAAACAACAGAAAGGTCACCAGGTTGCCCGCCAACGCAAGACCCACGGTGGCGCTGACGCAAAGACTGAAATAGCCGAAGAAGCGGGATTTCAACGCCGCCCCTTCGAGATAGCCGATGGCATAGACCGTGGTCGCCAGCCAGAGCACCGAGGAAAGGCTGACAAACTGGAGCGAGAGCGCGTCGCCGTGGAGAAGAATGCCGGCCTCCGGCAAGAAGGGAAACTCGAAGCGAAAAACAGCCCCCTGGCTGACTCCGTAAAGCATCAGCGCCACCAGCACCAGCTTGATCACGGCGCCGAGCAGATTGAGAAAGGTGCGCAATTGCTGCTGGTCTTCCCGCAGAGTAAAAATGAGCAGGCCGGGCACCAGCGAGCTGAGCACCACGGCGAGGGGCAGTATCCCGGTCCAGGACAGGCTCATTGGGCCACCCGCGTCAGCCACAGGATCAGGGGCTCGCTCACCAGCGCCATGCCCCAGACCAGCAGGGCGGGCAGCAGGGCCAGCCATTCCGAAACCCGGTCGCGACTCGGCGCCTGGCCCCTCTCCGCCCGGTCAAAGGCGAGGGTCACGATCCGGAAGACATAGGCGGCGCTCACCAGGGTGCTCAGCAAGACAGCGAAAGCGAGGGGCCAGCGTTGTAAATCGTAAAAAAGGGGTTCAAGCAGAAGCCATTTGGCGAGAAAGCCACCGCTGGGGGGCAGGCCGATAAGACTTCCCCCGGCCACCGCAAAGGCGAACATGGCCACCGGCGCCGTCTGGCTGGCGCCTCTCAGGGCGGTCACCCGCTTGTTGCCAAAAATCCTTTGCATTTCGCCCGCGGCCAGGAACATGGATGTTTTGGCGAGTCCGTGTGCCAGCACGAACAGCCACAGCGCCACCAGTGTTTCCCGCAGTTGCCACTGCAGCATCAGGCCCAGGGCCAGCATGACGTAGCCCAGTTGGGCGACAGTGGAGTAGGCCACCATTTCCTTCAGGAGAGGGGTGCGAAAGGAACACCAGCCGCCCACCAACAGGGCGAAAACACCCATGACCGCCAGAAACTCCCCACCCTTGTCGGTCAGTTCCATCGGCGCCATTCGGGTCCACAGCAGGGTGAGGATAAACAGGGGCCCTTTCACCACGAGCGCCGACAGCAGGGCACTGACCGCTGTCGGCGCCCTGCTGTGGGCCGGGGGCAGCCACAGGTGCAGGGGCCACAGCGCCCCTTTGACCATCAGGCCCAGGGTCATTAGCAGCATCGCCATGGCGGTGGATGTGTCTCCCACCGTCATCCGGGAGAGGATCTGAAAGTCGAGGACACCATACCGGCCGTAGATGATGGCCACACCCAGCAGGTAGCACAGGGACGCCAACAGGGACAGGAACAGGTAATTGAGCGCGGGTTTGATGGAGTCCTTGCCGGCAAGAGCGACCATGGACACAGAGACAAGGCTCAGAAGTTCCAGGGTGACATACCAGTTGAAAAGATCGCCGGAAAGCCAAAGGGCGGCCAATGTGGCGTGGAGGAGCGACGCCAGTGCCCAGAAACCGTCATTGCGGCAATTTCTCGACCAGTAAAGGGAAACCAGTAGCTGGATCAGGGCGGTAAAAGCCAGTAGCAGGGCGTTGATCGGCTCCAGGTGGAGGCGTATGGCCAGCAGTTCGGGCCAGCCGCCGAGCAAAACAGCCTGGTTGCCGCTATCAACCACTTCCACCAGGCTGGCAACCGCCGCCGCCAGGCTCAAGGTGCTCGATAGCACCACCCATGGCCCGCCGTACCGGGGGATCATTAACAGTAGCAGCCCGGTGAACAGGGGAATGGAAAGGCTGACCAGGGCGAAATTCACCGCGTCGTGGGCTCCGGCTTTTCCGTACTGAAGGCGGCGGTGCCCAGGTGCAGTGCCAGTGCCGTGGCGCTGACGGAAATCACCAGCCCGGTGAGCACAAGGGCATGGAGCACGGGATCGGGTTCGGGGGCGCGTGCGGCGAGCGTTACCAGAGCGAGAAAAACGCCGGCGGTCATGATGTTGACGGCAATGACCCGCCGCAGTACGTGTCGTGCGACTATCAGTCCGTGCAGTCCCGCGGCCCAGAGGAACGAGGCTACCAATAAGTAGAAGAGTAATGTATCCGTCACGGCTCCAGCTCCGTCTTGTTGCCCGCGACAAGCAATGTGAGCACCGTGGCGATGGACAGGGTGGCAATGATCTCGATCAGCATCATAAGCGCATTGTCCGTTCCGGGAGGATAATTCAGCCAACCATCGCCCAGCCAGGCGGTGAGGGCGGCAATGGTGGCGAACAGCGCGAGGCCCGCGATCGTGAGTCCTCGGACCACCGGGTTGCGCCAGGCGACTTCCGGCAAAAGGCCGTTAAGCCGCAGCAGCACCGCCCCCGCCGCCAGCATGGCGCCGGCCTGAAAGGCGCCGCCGGGCCAGTTGCCGCCACGCCATAGCAGATATCCGCCGAAAAGAGTGAGCAGTGGCACCAGCAGCCGGCTCCAGGCGGTAAGCAGTGGCCAGGGGACAGGTTCTTCTTCCGGTGTGGGGCGCAGGCCCCGGGATCCCAACAGGGCCACCAGCAGAACGGCGAGTTCCAGCAGTGTGTCCCAGGCCCGGAAGTTCAGCAAAACGCCGGTCACGGGGTTGTCTACACCAGTACGGGGCAGGTTCGCCATCGCCATGCCCGGCAAAACGGAAGGATTGCGCGCCAGAGGCCAGAGGGTGACCATCAGAAGCCCCGCGACGGCCAGACACAAGAGTGCCGGAAGACGTCGCGGGGTAAAGGGCGTGGAACCGGTGTTTCCGATGCGGGCGAGGGCGGCGAAAAGCAGGACACCGGTGAGCCCGGCACTGATGGCAGCTTCCGCCAGGGCCAGGTCGGGGGCGCCCAGATAGGTCCAGGTCAGTGCCGCCACGAGACCGAAGGAAATAAACATCACCACCCCGGCGTAGAGATTTCTGGCGTGAATCGAGGCGATAGCAAGCACAACCAGGAGCACACCCAGAGCGATGTCAAACAGCCAGGGGCCGCCCATCATTGTTCGTCCTCGAGTTGTTCATAGCGGGCTAGAAGATGGCAGCTGACGGCGCTGGAGGCGGCCACCAGCAACCAGATGACCAGCATCAGGGCCGCCGAATGCCAGTGCTCCGCCCTGATGCCAAATCCCAGTACCAGGAAACCCATGCCAAGGGTGTCGGCTTTAGTGACCGCATGGAGCCGGCAATGGATGTCGGGAAATCGGGCGAGGCCAATGGCGCCGGCGACAAAGAAAAAGACGCCCGCCATGACCGCCAGCCAGCTTATCCAGACCATGATTTCATTCACTGTTCTGTTTCCTCAGGTGTTCCGCGAGGGCTGCCGGCAGGATCACACTCAGAGTCGCCAGTACCAGGGCAATGTCCAGAAGTCTGGGGTCCCCCTGGATATGGGCGAGCATGAGGATCAGGGCGATGCCAGTGGAGCCGAACAGTTGCACCGGCAACAATCTGTCTCCCCTGGTGGGGCCGCGAATAATGCGCCAGATGCCGGCGGTCATGGTCAGGAGAAGCAAGAGAAAAAGGACCGCCATTATTTGCGCTCTCCCAGTAAGGCCATAAGGTGAGTCTCCAGCTCTTCCACCGTGGGGCGCCAGGGTTGTTCGACGTCGAGCAGGTGAATGTGCATTTTTCCCCGGTGTACGCGGGAGGTAAGAGTGCCGGGCAACAGGCAGACAAAAGTCGCGAGCAACATATGGGTTTGATCGGAGCGGGTTTTCAGGTCCATGATCACCCAGCCGGGCGCCACCGACTTCCGCGGATGGCAGGCGGTGTAGGCGACCTGCCATCCCGCTGTCAGTAATTCCCGCAGGTAGAAAAGTACAAACCGTGGCAGGTGGATAGGGCGAAAGATCAGCAGGCTGAAGCCGAGGCGCAGGGAGAGGAGCGTTGCCAGCAGAATAACCGCGGCACCGAACCACCAGCCTTTACCTCCGCCCAGAATCAGCCATAGAACGCCGTAGAGCACCAGGAACAGGAATGTGTCGTAAAATTTTTGCCGGTTTATCGCCACTGCTTTCATGCGTTCGCTGTCCGTCGCATTCTCACCGCGGTATTTCTGATTCGATTCAAACACTTACTTTATGGTAGACCATATTTTTCCATGGTATCGAATCGACGATCCGGCAAACACCCTGTCACGGTAGTATTGTGTTTCCAGCACGAGGCGCGGTCAGATAGCCATTCGGGCCTCTGCCTGATGCGGACATTGGAAACGAACGGTGACCAGGGCGATTGTCTTCTGGCTGGAGGTGCCAACAATACACCCCATCGGATTTCTCGAAAGCGGGATGCTGCCTCAGCCTCCGATTGCTTTACCGGTTATGTCCGTCAGGGAATAATGACAGCATCGCTAGGCAAAGCGTTCATGAAGCTTGGGGCCCGGAGTTCACCTGCCGGATAAGAATTTCCTGCATGCTCGATGCCACCAGGTTGCCCTGACGGTCATGGATGGCGCCGCTCGCCAGACCGCGGGCGCCGGCGGTGGAGCGCGCCGACGTGGTGTATAACAGCCACTCGTCGGCGCGGAAGGGGCGATGGTACCAGAGGGCATGATCAATGGACGCGGCGACCATATTTTTCAGAAAATCCTGGTGGCCAGGGATGTAGCCGTGGGGCTGAAGCAGGGCGGCGATCAACCCATAATCGGAGATATAGGCGAGCACCGCCCGCTGGGTAGGTTCGTCTTCCGGTAATCGCTGCCGGGTTTTAAACCACCACTGGACGCATTCCTGTTCGGTTCGATCCGCGGGATCCACCAGGTGGATGGCAAAGTCACTGGTGGGTGTTTTGACTGCGACGTCGGTCTCGCTTTCCAACTGGAAAACCGGATAGTTTTCAGCCGCCGGTGGCAATGGGCAGGGTGGCTGAAACTCGAGGCCGGATTCCTGCTCGTGAAATGAGGCGGACAGTGTGAAAATGGGTCGACCGTGCTGGATCGCCACCACCCGACGGGACGAAAAACTGCGGCCATCGCGATTTCGGTCGACCTCGTAGAGAATGGGCGCAGTGAAATCGCCCCGGCGCAAAAAATAGGCGTGGGCGGAGTGTACCGCGCGGCGATCGACAGTCGCCTGGGCGGCCTGAATCGCGTGACTGAAGACCTGCCCGCCGTACACCTGGGGCGTGCCCAGATCACGGCTTTCGCCGCGGAAAAGATTATCCTCCAATCGCTCTAATGTCAGGAACTCTACAATTTTGCTGTGCATCAATCTACTCCTTGGCCGACAGGCCATTCTAATGGACCGCCAGGTGGAATTGGCAACTCAGCGTGCGCCATCTTTCGGGAGTCGACTGAAAAGCGCCCTGTATCTGTTGGCGGCCAGCATCCTATCCCCGGCCTGGGGAGACATCGCCCTCGACGAATCAATAGCCCTTGATTACCGCGTTATCGCCGCTTATCCCCATCGCAATACCGCCTTCACCCAGGGGCTGATTTTCGATCAGGGGGTGCTCTATGAAAGTACCGGCGGCTACGGAGAGTCCGCTCTGGCCAGGGTGGATCTGGTATCCGGCCGCTGGCTCGCGGAACGCCGGTTGCCCGATGAGTATTTCGGCGAAGGGCTGACGGTCGTCGGGGACATCCTTATTCAGCTTACCTGGCAGGCAGGCATTGCATTGGTTTATGACCGCCATCTCAAGCCGGAACGGGCACTCGCGTACCCCGGAGAAGGGTGGGGATTAACCAGTGACGGGCAGTCCCTTTTCATGTCCGATGGTTCGGCAACACTTTATCGGCGGGAGCCGGAATCAATGGCGCTTCAGGGGAGGGTTGAGGTCTCTTATCTCGGCAATCCGGTTGATCGACTCAACGAGCTCGAATGGATAGAGGGGCTGGTATGGGCGAACCGCTGGGGCGACGATCTCATTCTTGTCATTGATCCAGTTTCCGGTGATGTGATTCACTGGCTCGATATGTCTGAACTGAGAGGCGGCGGTTGGCGCTGGCGCTTTGCCAGGGAGTTGAACGGCATCGCCTATGACACCGAAACAAAACACGTTCTCGTGACGGGTAAAAACTGGCCGGATCTGTTCGTCCTTGAACTGGATCAATTCCCGGAGTAGGCGACGCGAACACACCGGGGTGCATCGCGACCCGGGATAAAAAACAAAAATTTGTGTCTGGCACTTATGTTTTAGCGCCCTTGGTCAGACCAATCGCCTCGGGATAAAAACGCGAAAGGAGACAGTTATGCGGAAGAACCGACTCGGTCGAAGCGGTATTATCGTATCGGATATTTGCATGGGGACCATGACATTCGGCAGCCATTGTGACGAGGCCATGGCAATGCGCATAATGGACCGGGCCGTCGATGCCGGAATTGATTTTTTTGATACGGCGGAAATGTACCCGGTGCCGCCCGATCAGAAATATGTGGGACGCACTGAAGAGATTGTTGGTCGTTGGTTAAAAACCAGGAACAGGGATGACATCATACTCGCCACCAAGGTGGCAGGACCAAGCCATGGCTGGTTTGCGGCACCCCTGCGCGGCAGCAAAACCTCGCTGGATCGCCATCATATCCAGCGCGCGGTCGAAGGCAGTCTTAAGCGCCTGCAAACGGACTACATCGATCTTTACCAGACCCATTGGCCTGACCACCATCTACCGTACGAAGAAACCTTGCGCGCGCTGGATGACCTGGTCACCCAGGGAAAAGTGAGAATTCTCGGCTGCAGCAATGAAACCGCCTGGGGGTTGACGAAAAGTCTCTGGCAGTCGGATGTCCACGGCCTGGCGCGGTATGAGACCATCCAGAATAATTTCAGTCTCAATAACCGTCGTTTCGAAGATGAGCTGGCACAGGTGTGCCGACAGGAGCAGGTCAGTCTGATTCCCTATTCACCGCTGGCCGGTGGCGTGTTGAGCGGCAAGTACAACGATGGTTTCCCCCAGGGTGCCCGCTTTACCGAATATCACCAGGCCGGGTCGCGCCAGCAGGTCATGGTTCGTCGTTTCGTCAACGAGAAAACCCTCGCCTCTACCCGGGCGTTCATGGCCATCG
>PABE01000094.1 GCA_002702725.1 Porticoccaceae bacterium | reverse complement strand
ATTGCCCTTTTCCAATAACATGTTTTTCTAGTCCGAACGGTAGGCCAAGGAACGCCCTTCGCCTTTCAGAAGTACCCTCAGTTACGTGTTACGACTTCTTTCCGTGTTGGCACCAAACCTCGTATTTTGTCGGTTGGTCGAATGGCCAATGTTGCGTTGGTAGTTGTCGCTCTACGACTTTGGCTCCAACAATTTCATCAAGCACCTGATGAAGTTTCTTCGCTTGCTCTAAAGTCAGTTCAAGCTCGACGCCTTCACCAAAGTCGACCGTTATTTTGCTTACTTTTGCCATGCTTCTATATTTCCTCGTTACGATGTCGCAGAGGCTCGACTGAATTCACCAAAATCCATCTTGCCGCAGTATTTGCATAGTCTAGCATTCTTAAAGTTTTTCAACTTATTGAATGCCGTGAACTCATGCTCTAAGCATTCGCAGTCGTACGTCGGAACGAGATCGACCGTCACAAAGAACTTGAAGCCGCACTGACTGCACTCGTGCTCGCCGTTTTCCTCTGCTGGGTTTCCGCCGCCAAAGTGTTTGTGTTTGCACTTCGGGCAAATCAAATCCTCGTCAATCGCCATTATTCTGTTCCGATACCCTTGCATTGAGTGTTAGGCGAACATATCCCCGTCGTCGTCCGCGTCCGGTTTCCAGTCGCTAAATGGTTTGCCATCGTCGCCCGCTTTGGCTTTCGGCATGGGCTTGCCATAGATGAACTGGATTGCATCTTGTCCACCGTCGAATCGATCGCGAACAAATCCGTGAGCAACGAAACCGAGCGACTTGAAGAACAACTGAGCGGCCAAGTTGTGTTCCCAAACATCAACCAGAATGCGGCAGCGTCGTTCATCGCTCAGCTTCCCCCGAAGCTTTCCGACCATCGCGGCCCCAAGTCCTCGGCACTGGAGCGACTTGACTACGGCAATGTTCAGCAACTCAATGTGCGACTTGTGCAGTTCGTAGATCATGTAGCCTACAACTTGATCCTTGTGCTCAATGACCATGCCAATGCAGTTTCGCTGTCTCAGGCACCGAATGAAGTCCTCTTCACTCCATGGCGATTCGTAACAGCATTTCTCAATCTCAAGCACGGTCGGCATATCACTGCGAATCATCCAGCGAATGTGGCCGACAATGAGGTCACCGCCCTGCGGCTTCTCTCGCTTCGGCTCAGCGACCTTCTGTTGTACTGGCGACTGCTGACACATGCCGAGCATCCGAGCAACTACGCGGGCCTCTGCTGGGCTTAGCTTTACTCCCGCTTCCTGTTTCATTGCCTTTGCCAATCGTTGCTTCAAACCGTCCATCGCTCGTCCTTTTCCAATAACCCCAAATCCGTAGTCTCTCTGGTAGGGTGACACCTCTGGTCATCCTTTCAGTATTTCCAACGCTTATCTGTTTGGCTTTGGTCGTATTTGTACTGCAGATAAGTTTCGAACACGCTTGGCTTATCGCCGTCGCATCCACGGCCAAACAACATCGAGAGACCAAGAACAATGGCTAAACCAATGGGCCAAAGGTCAATCTCGATGTGTTTACATTCTTTGCTCACTTCAATCTCCTAGGCCGCCGCAGCCCGATCGCTTTCGCTCCACGGTGGTGGCAGCAATGTCTCAAAGCAGTCCGGAAACGGCAAGGTCATCATGCACTTGTATGCGGCCTCTTCGTTGTTCACATAGTGCTTCGCGCTGACAGACGACTTCTGACCGCTGCGATCACTTGCGTGGCCGACAATGTGCTCGCCCATACCTGGCCAGTGCGTGTCCAGATTCGTGCTCGCCGTTTTCCGGAAGTGCTTGATCAGGAAACGAGACACGCCGGATCCGCGACGGGGTGCGATGTCCGCCAACTCGCAGAGTCGGTGCCACTCGTTGTAGAACGATGCGGACGACATCGGCCAGTTCATGACCGGCCGTTTCTCATCGACCATGTTCTCCATCGCCATGTCGAGAGCCCCGCGTGTGATCCGAGTCAGCGGCACGACCAGTGGATCCGGTTTCACACGGCTCTGTTTCTGTGGGACGTAGGAGACCCATCCGTACTCGCCTTCCATGCGGCCAGTTGGGTTTGGTGTGAGCCCCGGCGGATGGATGTTGGTGCCGTCGATCGGAATGTATTCCTTCTCGTTGGAAATCAGCTCCTGGGTCCGGAACCCAAAATGCCAGTACAGCACTATTGCAATACGCCAGGCATCGCGAGGGGAGTACGGCAACGGCTTCCGATCTCGGTCGAGTCGCGGCCAACGTGCGCGGTTGGTCACTTCCCACAACTTCGCAATGTCGTCATTAGTAAAGACAATCTTCGGTGCAACGCTGCGATGCATCTTGCGTTTGATCTTTGGTGACGTCTTGATCAGCAAGTTGTCTTTCGCGCAGTTGAGTGCCTGCGAGATGGCAGCCACTGCTGTGTTCTGCGTCGGAACCTCGTGGCCCTTGTCATCCAGCCAGTCTCGGAATTCCTTCAAATGCTGGATGCCGATTTTCGCAATCGGTAACCGGTCACCTGACGGGCAAACCTCCGTCCACCACGTTTCCCACCGTTCGATCGATCGGCGGATACCCTCGAGTGTCGTTTTGCGACGTTTGAGGGTAACGAGCGATGGTTGCACGTACTCTTCCCATAGCTCAACGATCGTCATGGTCTGGCCAAGCTTTAGCGTTTCTGGGTCACGCAATAATCGGTGCGTGTCTTCTTGCTGCTCAACCGGCTCCACGATTTTCTTTTCTTCTTTGACAGCGGACTTTGCACGTTTCCGTTTGTTTTTCTTTTTGCCCATTACCGCCTCGCGATGCACAGCTTCAGAGTTGCTCAGTTGGCGATCCGTCACGTTTACTCCTGATTCGGTCGAGTACAGAATCGACCGATGCCGAGAGTTGCCGAAAAGGATAGCAGCGGGCCCGGCAATGACTCGAATATACGGGAGGGCAATTAGTAGTCAATAGCAGAAAACGAAGATTTCGCAACGATGCGCTAACCCACAAATTGTGCTTGGAACCAAGACGCGGAGATCCAGTAGCCCTCTGGCTTCATCCTCCCGCGCTCGTCTGCAGGCCCGCGAATCACGTCAATTTGCGTGTCAAAGCCATCTTCTTGAAGTCGCTTGGAAATGACATTCAGAACCCGCAGTTGCTCGTCATGGTGTGATGGCGGCACTGCGGTTGGGGTAAGTCGAACAGACCACTCACCCGCTTTTGCGGCTTTTTCGATTGCCTCGTACACTTCGGCAAATGACTGTCGTTGCCGCTGGTTGCGGAGGTCTTCTTCGTGTTTGAGCGCCAACTTCACGGCGTCTTGGGCTGTGATGGCTTTTGTAGACTTTCGCATTGTGGCTGCCTCCTTAGCAGCTGGGGATCGAATCCTTGTCGTAGCCGAGCCGGTCAAAGTCCTCTGCGTAGATGTCGCGGATCCGCTCGACGGCTTCACCAGTAAATATGCTGCCGTGTTGAACCCGCGTGGCGTTTTCGTGACTCAGTCGAAACTTGGGATTACCAAGGAAATTCCGCATGTCTTGTTCGAGCGCGCTGAGCTGCTCAAATCGATAAAGTCGGTCCACGACGAATTTGCCTTGCTCGTCAGTCAACCATCGCGATTGTGGGTTCGACTGAGACAGACCGTTGACGTTGTAGAGCCCCGGAGGCTTCGTCTGCCGCACGGCATTGAGGAACTCGACAAACGAGCCGGCAAAGCGGTTGTGCAGCGTCAGGTAGCGATACAGCGACGCTGCGCGGGTGTATGGGCTCCTGGCGACCGCAAATTTGAACGCCTCATTCCAGTAATACTCCGGAACGAAGCCGCTCCAGAGCAGCTCCCGCGTGCAGATGTGCCCGAATGTGACACTGCCGCTTCCATCAAACTCCTGAGCCTCCTCAGCCGTCTTGAGTTTGACCATGCCAGCGTGCTTGGCCATAGCAGTGTAGATTGAGGTGCCGGCCGTCTTTGGCACCCAAACAAACAGGAATCGTCTCATACGGCCGCCAGCAGTTTTTCGGACGCCTCAAGCAAGCGTAAATATGCCTGAGGTGTGGCTACTTGCTTGCCGATCGACAGGTTGTGAATGAACAGGGGGCTGAAGCCAGTTGCCTTGCAAATCTCATTGCGATGATCGGCTTGGATCGATGCTGCAAGCTCTCGGCCACGGGTGGCCAGTTCCTGACTCAAAGCCTCTTGTGCCGCGACAAACTCACGGCAACGAGTGACAAAATCTTGTTGGTTCATGTTTGCTCCTACATGAAATCGATTTCGTTGACGGCCTTCGTGGTCTTAATGCCGAGGTAGAATCGATCCCTCTTGCCTGTTACGGGATCCACGTGACGCCCCTCGGTCAGCGACGGCCGCACTGCGTACAAGTGCCTCGCAAAATGCACTCGGTTGAGCGGCTTGGCGTCTCCGTTGGCCATAGCCCAAGCGTGGTAGAGATCGTAGAGGCCTTCTTTAGGGGCCTTGTACCGCCGGTCGAATTCGCAGCAGTCTTCGAGGAACCGTTTGATTGGGCATCCGGTGTCCGCGATCAGATCCATCGCGTGTTGGCTTCGTTTCGGGTTGACGAAATCACCTCGCTTGAGCAGACGCTCAAGTCCGTCAAGTGACCAGTTCAATATCCCAGACAACTCGGCGCTTATCTTCCGCTGCAACTCTCGGTCTTCAGTCCCCGTGCGACTAATTGTGAAGTTCAGATAGACGATGCGGCTGACAAGCGCAGACGATTCTTCGCGGAGGTTGGGGATGTTGTTAAACGCCAAGGCGAAGCGCGCCTTCGGCCGATACCCGTTGATCGTGCTGCGAAACTTTCGGTTGATGTTGAAGTTGTCGCCGCCGACCCAACCCAAAAGCGTCTGGACGATTTCCGCGCTGTTCTGAATACTGTTCGGCCGCACGTCACCGAAGAAGGCGAACCGTGAGTGCATGAGTGGCTCGAGTCCAAATGGGTGAGCCAGGGATTGGAGGTTTGGGGTACACGATCGGCTGTACCCGACGACTTTTTGCATGATCTGGCCGATGGTCCCTTTACCGGCCCGAGGCGCTCCGCCCATGAAAAGCATTTTCTGGAGGTGCGTCTTCCCACTGATCAGATACCCCATCCACTCCTGCAGCAGTTCGATTGACTCGGAGTCGTCTTCGAACACTTCCGCAAGCCAATCGACCCAAAAACTACACTTTGCCTCTGGAACGAACGTGCAGCTGCTTCGCCCGATGTCAAAGAAGTTTGGCGTGTTAGCGATCAGCCGTCGGTTCTTGATGTCCAGCAGGCCGTTCTGAACCGGAAACACGTCGTTGATGTCGCAAGGCCCATGACCACTGACCCACGCCGGTAACTCCAGAGAGTCGCTCAACTTCTTGTTGCTCTGGATGTACGTGATCGCGTTGTTGATATGCATGTTGGTCATCTTCACAAGCTTTGGCGGCTTGCCGCATGCTTCCGCGATCTCTACAGCCCTTGCGTTCTCCTCCGCAGCGAGTGAAACGCACTCCCGTGTGACAAAGGCCCGCACATCTTCGGCCGAACGAAACTCCCATCCTTCGCCTGGATTCCAGGTGTACCAGTTTTCGAGATACCGCTTCGTGTGTGGATAGACTCGATCGAACCGTTCACCAACGCGCACGGGGTCATCCCACGGTCCGTTAGCCAGCGGTGTGAAGTCATCCTCGACGGTAGACCGGGGAGCTGTCGCACCGACTACATCGAACGCTTTGCCGATCGTTCGCTTGGCGTACGCTTCGTTATGTCCTTTGAGTGCTTTCTCTGGGTTGTCGCAGTGGGCGTCGCGATACTCACGGAGCATGGCCCAAAGGACGTTTTGATCCTTGATGCCCTGGCGAATAGCTTCGATGATCAAAATTTGGTCCCAGCCAGACTGAGACGTGTCGTTTGGCGGAGACACAGACTCATCCTGCTGCCAGATCATCCGAAGCTTGCTTGGCTTGCCTAGTAGTTCGGTGACGTCACCAGGGATCTTGACTTCGTTGAGTTCCCCGTCAAGCGGCGTTGATTGCGCAGTGTTTGGCGAGACGGCAAATTTGTCGAAGTCGTTGGGCGAATAGCGAATGTCTTCCGACATCCGGTAGATATACGTCTCGCGGTCGTGCTTCGAGTTAATTACGCCTGGGCAACGAAGCACTCGCGCCAAGTCCCCCACGTGATCGATGCCGTATCCGTGGCGGTCAAAACACCGCTGCACTTCTTGCCGCCAACCGTAGACGATCGACTTCGCTCGATCCCGATTGTCGAAATACCAGAGCTCATTGAATAGCCAGTAGGCATGCAGACCGCCACCAGAACACACGAGAAGGCTTGGCTTGTACGGCATCTCATCGAGAATACCTTCAGCCTCTTGGATCGAAGCCGGCACCGCCTGCTGTTTTCCGCTGGCCGTTGTCTTGTAGCCCTTGGTGTCGACGTCGATGTCCGCGAACACGCCGGGCATCGCGATGATCTTAGACTCGTCGCCTCGTCCATACGTAGAAGTGTTGGATGTGACTCCAACCCCGACAAAGGTGTCATCAGGCCGCTTTTCGGCGATGTAGTCGGCTACGAGGCTGCCAGACGTAAAATACTTCGGCTCATCAAACGCGTTGTGCGACATGATGACGATCCGGCCGTCAGACAGCTCATCTTTTCCGTACAGGCTCCAGAAGTAGCGATGGATGTCGGTCGTGTCTGAAAACAACTCGTCAAGTTCCTTAGGCATTTACCGCATCCTTCATCGCTCGCAGAAACGCATCTTGGGTGGTTTCCTTGGACTCCATTAGGTTGATCAGTCGCGCGTCCACGGTGTCATGGGCAATGACGCTGTGAATCGTCACAGAGTCTTTCTGGCCTTGGCGGTAGAGACGGGCGTTGGTTTGCTGCCAGTCGGCAAGCGACGTCGGCAAGCTGATCCAAGCAAGGTGGTTTCCGCCGGATTGCATGTTGAGGCCGTACTTCACGGCCCCGGGATGAATAGCAAGCATTGAGAGCTCGCCTCGGCACCATTTGTCAACGAGATTGTCACCCTGGCGCGAACTGGTCGTACCGTCGATAAAATCGCACTTGTACTTCTCGACCAGGGCTTCTCGCTCGGCACGGAAGTTGAACGCTACCAACAGCGGCTTGTGCCCAATCCCCGCGTGGATTTCGCCAATGGCATCTACCTTCTCTTTGTGCAGCCATTTCGTCTCTTGCGGGGCGTCTGGATTGATTTCGTCGGCTACGTACGCAAACCCGGAGCACAGAGTTCGCACTCGCGTGAACGAAGCCCCGGTCGAGTCGAAACCGATCTCAGGATCTTCGTTCTGCAGCTCCCATAGACCCTGATCGTAGGCCTCCTTAACCTTCTTCGGGAGTTCGATGACTACTCGGTTAAATCGCAAATCTGGCATGTCGAGATGATCTGCGGCATCGATCCGTGAGACGATATCACTGATCAGCTCGTCGATTTCAGGACAAGCGAACTCGTTGACATGCCATTTTTTCCAGTAGTCTCGGTAGCAATACCGCCGTCGAAACTCGGTGATGTTTTTGCCGAGGCGTTTGCCCTGGTCGAGGATGAAGATCTGTGCCCACAGGTCCGCGTAGCTTTGCGGGATCGGCGTGCCGGTGAGGATCATCCTCACGGGGATGTGGGGGATCAGTTGCTTCAGCGCCTTGAATCGGATCCCAGTAGCGTTCTTGAATTCGGTCGACTCGTCGACAAGTAGCGCGTCGAACGGAACGTCCTTTGCCTTCTTGCAAGTTTCGTAGAGCCAGTTGATTCCCTCAGGGTTGATCACCTTAACGTCGGCCGGCTTGTCAAGGGCTTTCAGCCGTTGCTTCGGCGTGCCTAACAGAAGACTGACGTCGAGATCGAAACCGAACTTCTCAATCTCGGTCGGCCAGACACGGGTGCAGCACCGTTTGGGTGCGATGATCAGAGTCCGAAGCGGGATCGGCCAGTTGTCGACAGCGCTCAGACTCGTGAGCGTTTTTCCAACACCCATGTCCCATAGCAGGCCGAGCTGGCCGTCATTTAGCAGACGATCGACCGCCGTCTTTTGATACTTGTGGAGAGCGAATGAGCTCATCGATCCAGGCCACCAATTCTTCCATGCGATGCGACACGATTACGTTAAACCCCAAATAACGTAGGGTTCGATGGGCGCGTCGCTGCGATTGGCTGACGCGGCCTTTTCCATTCGGATTCTTTAGTTCGACGAACCCGATAATGCCGCCAGGCAGTAAGACGATGCGGTCAGGAAACCCTTTGATTCCGAAAGGGCTGAACTTGACCGCAAAACCACCCTGGCGACGGACATACTCGGCAAATCGACTCTCGAGTGCCGCTTCGTTCATCAGCGCAGCGTATCTGCCATCGTGTGATCTTGGGTGAACCAGTCATCGAGCAGGTCGTACGAGAACACGTACGCGGAGTCGTCTGGCTCGAAATGCCCGTAGTAGACGTCAATGGCTTTGAGGCCAACCGACCGAAGGAAAAAGTGGAACGAAGTGTTTTGGTCGGACACGATAGTCCGCAACATGTGCCGGCGGTCGACTTCCAGTTTGCCAAGTAGCTTCCCGACCATCGCGGCCCCGATGGCTTGCCTACGGCTTTCTGGTGTGACACCCATGTTCAGCAAGAACAGCTTGTTTTTGTGCAGTTCGTAGACCATGAACCCGTTGATGGTCCAGTCGTTGTTCTCAGCGACCATTCCGACGCAATTTCGCTGTCGCAAATTAGTTATGAAATCCTCGCGACTCCAGACATGTGGATTGTCGGTGTGCTGCTCGATTTCAAGAACCCGTTCCATGTCACGTCTATTCATCCAACGGATGTGATGGGTCACGGCAATACTCCATTCAAAACAGGAAGGAAACTCTGATCATTTGGTGTAACGTTCGCAGTTGAACGCCTCGACTTTGACTGGTAGCCCGGCAGCCCAGTCCGGCAAATCTCTGGTCATCGTCTTCTCGACTAGTTCGCGGTCACCACCTTCAACGAGCACTTCGTCATGCACGTGACCGATGACCTCCTGGCCAAGCCCGTCGAGTTTGACCAACGCGTGTTTAAGTAGATCTCGAGACACGGCCTGGGCCGCGTTCTCCAGCCAACGGCCGCCGTAGAGGCCCGCGCGAACGATCTTGTTCTGGCGGATGGCTTTGTGCGTGAGCGATGGTCCGTACTCACCGTCTTCGCATTTCACGAACCAGTAGTGCAGTGGTCGGCCACTCGGAAGGATCATTAACAGGCGATCCGTCCCCGGCGGTCGGAGGAAGGTCAACCTCCCGACCCGCATCTTCTTGTTGTCGCGGAAAGCCTGTACAGCGGCGTCGCTCAGCTTCGACCACAGTCGCTTGATGTTCGGATGCAACTCACGGAATGCCGGCACGGACTTGTCGGCCAGGGCCTGTAACTCTTCGTCCGTACCCTTGACGCCGAATTGCTCAAGCGTCTCTTTGAACCGTTTGGCGCCCATCTGATATTGACAGCCAAGCATGACGACCTTGCCGACAAACCGCTCGGACTTATTGACCTCTGCAGGCGGCTTCTCGAAGATCTTGCCGGCCATGCCGATGTACGCGTCATCATCGTTGGCGAAGATGTCGAGCAACCGCTTCTCGCCAGCAAGCCAGGCGGCAACGCGTAACTCGATCTGGGCGTAGTCGGCGACGACCAAACCACGATCTGATTTCACGAGTGGACGGATCATTTGCTTCGCCCCCGTGATGCAGTCGCCAAAGATGATCTCTAACATTGTCGGATCGACGTTCTTGAACGCCTGCACGGCGACGTCCAGCATGATGTCGTTGGTCGTCAGTCGCGGCAGATTTTGCAGCTGGATTCGCCGACCGGCCCATCGGCCAGTTTGCGACGCGCCATAGTGCTGGAAGACACCACGTGTGCGGCCGTCAGACTCAATACCTTCCAGCATCTTCTTAATCTTGGACGTCGATCCTTGGCTGGTTGCTTGGCGGATTTCGAGGGCTCGCCGCACGTCTGGGTCTTGGACGACAGCAAGCGAGGCTTTGATTGTTTCTTTCTTGCAGTCCGCGACGGGGAGATTCTTGGTGTTCAGCCAATCGATTAGCACTGCAACCTGCTGGCCGGATTTCACCTGGCCGTCAGTCAACTCACGGAGTTCTTGATTGAGCCGTTTCTTCTCGACGTCTAAGACACGAACGATGTTTTGGCATGTCTCTCGGTCGATCGGTACGCCGCGATCGTTGATCGCACGGTCGACCACCACCATGTCTTCCTCAAACGCTTCCACGCGGTTGATGCTATTGACCTTGCTGAGTGCCTTGTGGATCTCGGCTTCGACGCGCACGTCCATCGCGCAGTATTCCATCAGCCGCTGCCACTTTTCCTCCGTGTCGTCTTTGGCGTTCGATGCTTTGGCCATCTTGGTCATCATCGCCTTGCCGCTGCGGTCTTTTTCGACCTCCAGCTCAAGCCACTCGGCAGCTTTCTCCAGGCTGAGCGGCAGCCCAGCATAAGCGCACATACGCATGGTGCATCGCCACGTGCTGCACGATGGCCAACCCATCCGCTCTACGCAGATGTGCTGCCAGATCAACTCCTCGAACATGGAGTTGTGAGCGTTGATGGTCTTGCCGGCAGAGATAGCCGCGAACAGCTTCTCTGGTGGCGGATCGCCAGCTCGCCAGACCTCAACGTTTTCTCCGGAGTCCAAAGAAAACGCGAGGCACAACACGCTTGTGCTGTCGTGCCTCGCGTAACGATGAATGCCGGTGTTCTTGAGGTTTAGCGCCGATCGAGTTTCGAAATCGACGTGAATGCTCAAGACACTCTCCTATCCCAACATGTCCAAGTCGTCGTCATCTCCCCCGACTTCGACGACTTCAAATTCGTCTTCGGCACGCGAGCGGTTGCCGAGAGGCTCGCCCTTCTTGACGAACTGAACGTTGTTGAGGCCGGCACTCACTCCCTTGTTGCCGGAGTTGTCGTAGGCAAACATGACGAACGACATGTTGATATAGTCGCCAGCCATGATCGCGGCGCTGTCAGAGATGACATCGCATCGTTGATCAACAACCCCAGGCTTCTGGTTTGACCGAGCCGTGAGCACGTAGTGACCCTTGTACTCTTCTCGCTCGTTGTCGTCGGCATCGCCGTCTTTGAGCGCGAGTTTGAGGTTCTTAGGGACTTTGCCCGACCACTTCTCGCTGGCGAGCCGCTTGATCTCGTCGTTGATCTCTTTGATGACCGGCTTGAATTCATCGGTCTTGGGGATCATCGCCGTGGCTTGGTATTTGCCAGGATCACTGTCGTTCATTCGGTTCGGTTCGAACAACGACGGAAAGGAAACACGGACGTTACGCAGGATGATTTTTTTGCCTGCCATGACTTCTCCTATTTGACTATAAAACGATTTGACTATTGCCCTAACACGACAAGCGCTAGAACGGGATCCGGTCGTACTTGGCTTCCATCTCTGCAAACAGTTCGTTTCGCTGCTCGTCGGAAAGTTGGTCAGACAGTTTGACACCGATTTCGGTGAGTCGACCTTTTAGCCACGGCGCGATTGACTTGTCGTCCGAGTAGATATCCCTGACCGTTCTGTCGAATTCTTCTCGCGTCACCTCGCGGATATAGGGAGGTTCGCTCTCGTCGCGGCCAGCCTCAGTGGTTTGATCCGCTACTTGGTCTTCCGCATTGTTCTGCTCAGGCACGTTGCTGATGTCTTCGAACTCGGAGCCTTGCCGCTCCGGTTCAGGCATCGGCGCCAGTAGGACAGATGGCGGGAGCTCGTCAGGCTTGGCCGGTTCAGGAGTCGCGGCCGATTCGGCAACAGCGTGTTGCTCGGTAGGTTTTTCAGATACGACAGTCGTGTCTTCAGCCACTGTCGCAGGCACTTCGACAGCTGGGCTGTCGTATGCCGTCAAGAAAGCCAGGAAGGCTTTTCGATGTACGGGGTTGTCGATATCAAGATCGAACTGCAGAATTGTCATGCCTTGTCCTATTTGTCTAGTTTTCTATTTGTCGGTTTGACAGAACGAGACCGCATGAACGCCTCCAAAGCCTCAGGAGTCACTCGCAGCCTTTGCTTCTTGCTGTTCGGATTCACGCTGACGTTGATCGTTTCCAGTTCTCCGGAACGCAACAACGCGTTAGCGGATCGTTGGCTGATGCCAAGTCTGTCGGCAACGTCTTTTGGTGCTAGGTAGTTCAATGCGGTTTGCTCCGTCAATGGCGTCAACGAGTGACATTTGACGCTCATTGTCGCAATTGGTCAATGCCTTTATCGCAAAAAACTTCTAAATTTGCCAAATTAGGGGTTTTAGCCGCGATAAACTGGGGATTGATTACCCCAGGCGATGTGGACAGTTTGTAGGAAGTCTCCATCGCGCCTTTACTACGTGTTGCTGGGATGCATAATCTGTAGACATATGGCGGCACGTGTTCTGTGTTTTCGACAAAAACCAAAGGGTATTTAGGTGGCCAACAACCAAGTGACCGAGTGGATCTCCGTAGACGAGCTGGTGGTGTTTGCCGGCGCGTTGGAGAGAATGGCTGCCAGAGCTCGGGCAATCGGTGAATCTGTCTTGGAGATGGGCGAAAACGGCCTTTATTCGTTTGGCGGGTATTCCATGCGAACAGCGGAGGAGCGGGCCGTGACGTTCCTCCGTGACCTTGAAGACTCTGCCGATCAATTGGCTGCTGGCCGCCCGTACGATCAGAAGGCGACGAAGAAAAGGCTCCGTGGGAAAGCCCTGAAAGAGGAGTACAACCGTCGCGAAAAACTCTTCAAAGCCGGCAAACACCGGAAATGACCGGACCAAATTGCCTGTTAATTTTTCGCTTGACAGTCTGTTGCCGAAGCGTATAATCCCTGATGTCAGTCACGCATTTAGGGAGAGTTGGCTATGCCGCGAGAAATCGAAATCGATCGGGTTGCTGCCACGGGGGTGTTTGTGCTTCGGCATCGCCTCAACCGCTTCTACTCTTGGAAGACGGAGACGTTCACCAGCGCCGAAGAGCGGGATGCCTACGTTGCCGAACTGCATGCTGATGACGCTAGTTTTGCAGAGGCCAATTACTCCATGCCGCGAAGCTAGCGGCATTCTATTGCGTTGGCTGTTGTCGCAAGCAGCCGTTTCCTTCTACCACTGGAGAAAACCATGTCTAAGAAGACCGAAGTCGTCGGTACGTTCACCATAGCTGAACCGCGCGAGTACACCCAACACTTTGAGACGGCCCTCTGGCATCGTACCGGCCGTTTTGATCCGCAGACAGTCGAGCTGCGATTACTTTACGGCAACTACTTTTGGCCGGATCGACTACTGACTGAAGTAGAAGGTGTTGTCACCAGTGCCTGCTTTCTGAGCCGTCTTGGCGGCAGTTACGGAGGTGACCGAGGCCCTGAAGAAGTCGGGAACACGATGCGGTACACCATTTCACTTCGGCCAAATGTCGGCGATAGCAATTGTGTCGACCTTTTGCCGGAGTACGAATGGCTCCGTGACGAAGACTCTTGGGCGAGCATCTGTTGCACGCGGTATTGCCAAAAGCGAATCTCGCAGGATCACAGATTCAGCGAATACGACGCACGCCACGTTAACCTTGACTGGATTCGCAAGAACGTTTCCGAGGAACTGTGGGAGCGAGTCCGGCCGCTTGAAGCTGTTCGGTAAGTATGATTCTGCCGAGCATCCGTTTCCTTCTACCACTGGAGACCTGCCAATGGTCGTGTTTATTTCCTGTGCTCAGAGCACCCCCGTGGACCTCACTATCTGTCCGTTGTGCGATCGGCACTCCAGCGACATTGCATCAAGGCGGCTCAACACAAACTACTGCGACGACCGGTTGAATTTCCAAACGTCGTGCGGCGAGTGCTACGACCGGTCGATTGAGTACTACCAGGACTTGTGGGACGAGTACAATCGAAGTCGCTTCTAGCGTCCCTTGTACGTTGCCGCGTCTACGATCGAGATGAGATGCGCGACGAGGCCTGGCACGATGAAGAGCAGGTAGCCGAAAGGCACGAGAATGAGGGCTGCCACGCCAAGTCCGACACGGCCTTGGCACATTTGCCCTAGGCCAGGGACGAAGAACGTCAGGATCGCCGCCGCGCCATTACCAATTCCTTCCTGGGTGTGGTGATGCACGTGGGTTGTGACAGCTGCTGCCTGGGGAGTTGCGGCGATCGGCGGCTCCGCCGGAACGACCGGTTCGGGCTTTCCGCCTGGGATGACGAAGACCTTGCCGCAATTCCGGCATTTCGCTTTCTTGCCGGCCTTGTCTTCAGAGAACTGAAAGTCGAACCCACAGTTGCGGCATTTGAAATTGATCACGGTCTTGCTCCTCAGGAAACTGGTCTATCTACAAGGCCCATTTTGACTGGTTACTTGGCGGCATCCCACCACTTTTTCACGGTTTCTGCCACTTTCTCGAGCCGGCTGTCGTCGATCCGTTCACGATATACG
The DNA here is from genome assembly GCA_002702725.1 of Porticoccaceae bacterium. Classification (GTDB taxonomy): domain Bacteria; phylum Pseudomonadota; class Gammaproteobacteria; order Pseudomonadales; family Porticoccaceae; genus NAT127. Next base: position 1,337 of record PABE01000094.1, on the reverse strand, counting down.
GCTGACATGCTATTGTCGACGTGCCCCATAACCATCGAGATTGCAGGAAAATCACCACAAGTCTCGGCAACCGTCTGAAACGTGTGCCTCAGTGTATAGAACCCGAGGCCTTTGCGGTGGCCGCCTGCAGCCTTGAGAGCTCTTCGGAAGCTCTGGCTGATTGGGCAACCGGAGCCTTCATTTGACCACGTCGATCGGTACTTGGTGACGAACCAGCGTGTCTGCAGCTCCCTCGGCAGTCGCTTTTTTGGCCGAAGCTTCCAGGCTTCTTGCAGAGCAGTGATCGTTTCCGGCCAAAGCTTGGCGCGGCGGCCGACTCCGGTCTTCGGCCGAGGGAATGTGAGCCAGCCAGAATCAAGATCGAGGTGGTGTTTTGTCAGTAGCGCGCAGTCGTTGTTCCCTAGGCCGCAATTGATTCCGAGCATGATCATCGCCGGCAGTTGGCCAACGCTGGCGTCAATGGTCGCTTTGATCATCGCCGCTGAGAGCTCTCTGGGCTGCTCTGATGCTCGCTTTACTCGCATGGACTTCCGGGTCGGCTTCTTGAACCCGGTGCCGAATACGACAGGTCTATCGAGCCAGTTGAGGTGTCTGGGGCCGGCATAGTTGAACACGACGCGTACGCGCCCGATCTCGTTCGACAGTGTCGTCAGGTTCCGCGTCTTAGCCAGCGACTCCCGGAACTTGGCGAACTCATCCGGCGTGAGCTGTTCGATTTTCTTCTCCCGGCCCATGAGAGCGGCGATCCGGTCGCAGGTCTTCTCGTAATCATCATAGGACCGCTGCGTGAGCTCGCCGGACGCCACCTGTGACTTGCGGTCCTTCAAGAACCGATCGATGAGATCGCCGATCATGATATGCGGCTTCTCGTCCTTCTCTGGTTCCCTGTCGATGAACTTCTGCTGGAACCGGTGGTAAGCGTACACGGCGGCTTTCCAGTCGTCCCAGGGGCCGAAGTAGAGTAGGCGACCGGCAATCTTCTTGGCCCACTGGCCATTGCGGTGGGCAAACAGCGGGAACCCCTCGTATGGTTTGTCCGGCCTGGTGCTTTCCGTCTTGGTCTTCGGGGTCCAGGCCAGGTTGTCGGCCCGGTTGTCCGTAACGTTGTCGTTCAGGTGTCGTGGCTCGTTACCGGGCGGACAGGGGCCCACGAATGTTTCGAGCACGAGGCGATGGACCAGGCGTGTCTTCCCGTCAGGCAGTGTGACGGCCTGCGCGTTGTTGCGGACAGATCGCTGTTTCAGCCTCCGGCAGTCCTTCTTTCCGACTCGCCATACCTCGCCGGCGTCGGATACGAGAACTCCCGGGGAATCGATACATGGCAGGTAGGTTGGCAT
>PABE01000093.1 GCA_002702725.1 Porticoccaceae bacterium | reverse complement strand
TCCACCCCCTGGGCCAGCAGCCGGTCATTGATGTGGCCGGTGAAACGGCCGGTCAGGGCCGCCACGGCGGCAGCCAGCAGGGTGGCGACCAGGATCAGGCGCAACTCGCCGTGGCGACGCTCCCGTCGCAGCCAGCGCCAGGCCAGGGACACCAGGCCGGGGCGCATCAGACCAGCCGTCCCGCGTCCAGCGTGAGCCGCCGCTGGCAGCGCTCGGCCAGGGCCGGATCATGGGTGACCAGCACCAGGGTGGTGCCGTGGGAGGCGTTCAGTTCGAACAGCAGTTCCGCGACCTGGGCGCCGGTGCGGCTGTCCAGATTGCCGGTCGGCTCGTCGGCGAACAGGATGCCGGGCTGGATCGCGAAGGCGCGGGCAATGGCCACGCGCTGCTGCTCGCCGCCCGACAGCTGGGCCGGGGTATGATCCAGCCGGTCCTGCAGGCCGACCCGCGTGAGCCAGTCGGCGGCACGGGGTCCGGCATCCGGAACCTGCAGCAGTTCCAGCGGTACCATGACATTCTCCAGCGCGCTCATGGCATCGAGCAGGTGAAAGGACTGGAACACGAAGCCCACCCGGCCGGCACGGTGGCGGGCGCGCCCATCCTCGTCCAGGGCCGTGAGCTCCGCGCCATCGAGCCAGACGCGGCCGTGGCTGGGCAGATCCAGCCCGGCCAGCAGACCGAGCAGGGTGGATTTGCCGGAGCCGGAGGCGCCGACCACGGCCACTGTCTCCCCGCGGTTGATCTGCAGTGTGATATCCGACAGGATGGACAGCGATCCCTTGGGGGTTGCCACTTCCTTGTCCAGTCCTTCAGCCCGGATGGTTGCCGTGAATTCCTCGCTTGCCTGTGCTTTCATGCGTCTCCTGAAACTGCTGCTGTGCGTGCTGCTGGTCGCGCCCGCTCCGGCACGGGCGGAGGCGCCGCGCATACTGGTGCTGGGCGACAGCATCAGTGCCGCCTATGGCATGGAACTGGAGCAGGGCTGGGTACATCTGCTGCAACAGCGCTTGCAACTGGAAGGGTATCCGCACCGCGTCGTCAATGCCAGCATCAGCGGTGAGACCACGGCCGGCGGCCTGGCGCGACTGCCGGAACTGCTGCAAACCCATGCCCCGGATGTGGTGATTCTCGAGCTGGGCGGCAACGACGGTCTGCGCGGCCTGGGTTTGCAACAGACGCGTGACAATCTGGAACGCATGATCGAACTCGCCCGGCAGCAGGCCGCCCGGGTACTGCTGCTCGGGATGCGGTTGCCACCCAACTACGGTGCTGTATACACCGATGCCTTCGAGCGCATCTATGCGCAGCTTGCCGGCGAGCAGTATGTGGCCAGCGTGCCCTTCTTCATGGATGGGGTCGCGCTGGAACCGGGCATGATGCAGCCGGACCGTATTCACCCCACCTCGCGTGCCCAGCCGCAGCTGCTGGACAATGTCTGGCCGGTACTGGAGCCGGTGCTGGACGCCGATTCGTGAGCGCCAGACACTTTGTCAGCAAGGCGGATCTTGCACGGCCTGCCGTCCGGGTGACGGCTGAAATCGCACTGAATTACCTGGATCAGGCCAGCCAGGCCCATGGTCGGCTGCAGGCAGGGGGGGATGCCGAAGCGCTGCACGATATGCGGGTGGCGCTGCGCCAGTTACGCAGTACCCTGAAGGCCTATTCTGATTGTCTGACCCAGGTCACCCGGAAGCAGAAGAAGAAACTCAAACGCACGGCGCAGGCCACCAATGCGGCCCGGGATTCAGAGGTGCAGCTGGCGTATCTGCACATCTGGCTGCCACAGATGCAGGCGGACCGGAAGCCGGGTGGACAATGGCTGGAACAGCAACTGCGCCAGCGCAGGGCGCAGGCCTATACCCACAGCCACCAGGTGCTTCAGGCCGGTTTCGTGAAACTTGCCCTGCGCCTGAAACGACAGTTGGCCGCTGTGCCGGAGACGGCCCGGTCTGCCGCCTTCGGGGCACGTCTGGCGCAGGAACTGCACAGCACCGGTGAGACATTCCGGCGGCGTCTGCAACGGCTGACAGTGCATGAAGACGATGCGGATCTGCATGCCGCGCGTATTGCCGGTAAGCGGCTGCGCTATCTCATCACTCCTCTGAGTAGGCGTCTGGGACAGGTCACCGCCCTGCTCTCCGCTCTCAAGGCGGTCCAGGACCTGCTCGGTGAGTATCACGACATGATGGTGTTCGAGAACACACTGCTCGAATACGCGCCCGCAGCGGTCGGGGAAAGTGTTTGCCGGAACCTCCGAGAGGTCGCGCAGGGCAAAGAGCCCCCCCAGCTCAACCTCGATCTTCTGCCCGGGCTGTATCACCTCGGTGGACTGATGGCGCGGCGTAAGCAGGCGCTGGCGCAACAGGTGCTGGTGCATGAATCCGCCGGTGATTACCGGGAACTCTTTGCAAGGCTGGAACGGCTCACCCGGTCGGCCGCCGCATCGGGTATATCTTGACGTCAGTCAACTCCCCTGAGATCGCCTGTGGCGGGGGATAGCCGCTGGCACTATGCTGGTGCAGACACTGGATTGATACGACCGGCGGAGGACGGCATGTCCGCAACCACCCTTACTGTCGACGGCAACGAGGCGGCTACCCGTATCGCCCATGCCGTCAGCGATGTCTGCGCCATCTATCCCATCACCCCGGCCTCGCCCATGGGTGAACTGGCCGATGCCTGGTCGGCCGCGGGCAGGACCAACATCTGGGGCAGCATCCCGACCATCGTGGAGATGCAGAGCGAGGGCGGGGCCGCAGGCGCCATCCACGGCGCGCTGCAGACCGGGGCGCTCGCCTCCACCTTCACCGCCTCCCAGGGGCTGCTGCTGATGCTGCCCAACATGTACAAGATTGCCGGTGAACTGACCCCTGCAGTATTCCATATCGCCGCCCGCTCGCTGGCGGTGCAGGCCCTGTCCATCTTCGGCGATCACAGCGACGTGATGGCCGCGCGCAGCACCGGCTTTGCCCTGCTGGCCTCGGCCTCGGTGCAGGAGGCGCATGACCTGGCGCTGATCGCGCATGCCGCCACGCTCAAGGGCCGCATCCCGGTGCTGCATTTCTTCGACGGCTTCCGCACCTCGCACGAGGTGGCCAAGATCGCGGTGGTCGACGAGGCCACGATCCGCGCAATGATCGACAGCGAGGCCGTCGCCGCCCATCGCGCCCGTGCCCTGTCGCCGGAGCATCCGGTGCTGCGCGGCAGTTCGCAGAATCCGGATGTGTATTTCCAGGGCCGCGAGACGGTAAACCCCTACTATGATGCCTTTTCCGGCATCGTGCAGGAGTGCATGGACCGCTTCGCCGAACTGACCGGCCGTCAGTATCACCTGTATGACTACCAGGGTGCGGAGGATGCCGAACGGGTGATCCTGCTGATGGGGTCGGGCGCCGAGACGGTATCGGAGACCGTGGACTATCTCGCCGGCCAGGGCGAGAAGGTGGGCGTGCTGCGGGTGCGGCTGTACCGCCCATTCGATCCTGAGGCGCTGATCGCCGCGCTGCCGCAGACGGTCAAATCCATTGCCGTGCTCGATCGCACCAAGGAGCCCGGTGCCGACGGCGAACCCCTGTACAAGGACGTGATCGCCGCGCTGGCCCGGCATCAGTGCGGCGGCGGTGGCAAATTCACTGCCCTGCCGCGGGTGATCGGCGGCCGCTTCGGTCTGTCATCCAAGGAGTTCACCCCGGGTATGGTCCGGGCGGTGTTCGACGAACTCAACAAAACCGAGCCGAAGCATCTGTTCACCATCGGCATCCACGATGATGTCAGCCATACCTCGCTGGACTGGGATCCGGGCTTTCGCACCGATGCCCACCGGGAGGCGGTGCAGGCGGTCTTCTATGGCCTGGGTTCGGACGGCACCGTCAGCGCCAACAAGAACTCCATCAAGATCATCGGTGAGTCGACGGATCTCCATGCCCAGGGCTATTTCGTCTACGACTCCAAGAAGTCCGGCGCGGTCACGGTCTCGCATCTGCGCTTCGGTCCACGGCCGATTCGTTCCACTTACCTGATCGATGACGACAGCGCCCAGTTCGTGGCCTGTCATCAGCCGGTGTTTCTGGAGCGCTACGACCTGCTGGACAAGGCCGCCGAGGGCGCGGTGTTCCTGCTCAACAGCCCGGAGCCGCCGGAGCGGGTCTGGGACAGTCTGCCGCGCCGGCTGCAGCAGCAGATGATCGACAAAAAGATCCGCTTCCACTGCATCGATGCCTACCGCGTGGCGCAGGAGGCCGGCATGGGCACGCGCATCAACACCGTCATGCAGACCGGCTTCTTCGCCATCTCAGGTGTGCTGGAACGCGACGCGGCCATTGCCGCCATCAAGGAGGCAGTGGAGAAGACCTACGGCAGGAAGGGCTCGCGCATCGTTGAATTCAACTTCCGCGCCATCGACATGGCGCTTGAGAAGCTGCACGAAGTGCCGGTGCCGGAGACGGCTACCAGCGACTTCGAGCGTCCAGCCACCGTGGCCGGGACGGCGCCTGATTTTGTGCAGCGGTTTACTGCCAAACTGATCGCCGGCAAGGGTGACGAGGTGCCGGTCAGCTTCATGCCCAGTGACGGCACCTTTCCCCTGGGCACGGCCGCCTATGAGAAACGCAACCTGGCGCTGGAGATACCGGTATGGGAGACGGACCTGTGCACCCAGTGCGGCAAGTGCCCGCTGGTGTGTCCGCACGGGGTGATCCGCAGCAAGCTGTTTCCCGAAGAATATCTCAAGGACGCGCCGCCGGGCTTCAAGTCGGCCCCGGTCAAGGGCAAGGACTATCCGCAGGGGTATCATATCGCCTATCAGGTCGCGCCGGAGGACTGTACCGGCTGTGGTCTGTGCGTGGACATCTGCCCCATCCGCGACAAGTCCAATGCCAGCCGCAAGGCGCTGAACATGGCGCCTGTTGAGGATCTGCGCGCGCCGGAAAAGGCGAACTGGGAGTTCTTCCTCTCACTGCCCGAATACGACCGGCGTGAGGTCAAGGTCAGTACCCTGAAGGGTTCGATGCTGTTTCAGCCCCTGTTCGAGTTCTCCGGTGCCTGCGTGGGCTGCGGCGAGACGCCCTACATCAAGCTGGCCAGCCAGCTGTTCGGCGACCGCATGCTGGTGGCCAACGCCACCGGCTGCTCCTCCATCTATGGCGGCAACCTGCCGACCACCCCCTGGGCGGCCAACAGCGAGGGACGCGGGCCGGCCTGGTCCAATTCCCTGTTCGAGGACAATGCCGAGTTCGGCTACGGCATGCGGGTGGCCATCGACCAGCAGCGCCAACAGGCCCTGGACCTGATCCATGCCCTGGGCGCGGCACTGGATACGGAACTGGTGGCCGAGATCGTCAATGCCGACCAGTCCGACGAGGCCGGCATTCATGAACAGCGCGAGCGGGTGGCCAGGCTGCGCCGGCAACTCGATCTCATCGACGACCCGCGCGCCCGCGAGCTGGAACGGGTGGCCGAGAACCTGGTGAAGAAGAGTGTCTGGATCATCGGCGGCGACGGCTGGGCCTATGACATCGGCTACGGCGGCCTCGACCATGTGCTGGCGGCCGGACGTGACGTGAACATCCTGGTGCTGGACACCGAGGTCTACTCCAACACCGGCGGCCAGACCTCCAAGGCCACGCCGCGCGGCGCGGTCGCCAAGTTCTCCGCCGGCGGCAAACCGGCGGTGAAGAAGGATCTGGGCATGCTTGCCATGGCCTACGACAATGTCTATGTGGCCCATGTGGCCTACGGTGCCAAGGACGTGCACACCCTGCGCGCCTTCCTCGAGGCCGAGGCCCATCCGGGGCCGTCGCTGATCATCGCCTACTCGCCCTGCATCGCCCACGGTGTGGACCTGTCGCACAATCACCGCCAGCAACAGCTGGCGGTGGACAGCGGTCACTGGATCCTGTTCCGCTACGATCCCAGGAAGATCGCCGAAGGCAGGAATCCGCTGCATCTGGATTCCGGCGAGCCGAGTATTCCTTACCGCAGGTATGTTGAATCCGAGACCCGCTTCAATATGCTCTGGCGCACCCATCCGGATGCGGCCGAGGCCTTCCTGAAACAGTCACAGGAAGAGGCGCTGGCACGCTATCATCACTACAAGCAACTGGCCGGAATCTCCTGGGAGGAGCCCGAGTCGCCGGATTTCGAACAGGATGAGGACGCCGAGGGGGGGGATTGAGATGGTTGATCTGAGCACGGATTACCTGGGCCTGGAACTCGCAAGCCCGCTGGTGCCTTCGGCCTCGCCCCTGTCGCGGGACCTGGACAGCGCCCGCCGGCTGGAGGATGCCGGCGCCGCCGCGCTGGTCATGTATTCACTGTTCGAGGAGGAGGTGCAGCACGCCGAGGAGGCCACCGCGCGCTTTCTGCACGAACAGGCGATCGGTTTCGGCGAGGCCGAGAGCTTCCTGCCACAGCCGGACAGCTATATCAACGAGGTTGACGCCTACCTGGAGCAGCTGTCCCGGCTCAAGGAGGTGCTCGGTATCCCCGTGATCGCCAGCCTCAACGGGGTGAGCGACGACGGCTGGGTGCGCTATGCCCGCTTGATGCAGGAGGCCGGCGCCGACGCCCTGGAGTTGAACGTCTATTACGTCGCTGCCGACATCAGTCAGTCGGCGGCCGAGGTGGAGAGTCGCTACGTTGCAATGCTGCACGCGGTGCGCGAACAGGTGTCCCTGCCGGTGGCGATGAAGCTCTCCTCACAGTTCAGTTCGGTCGGCCACCTGGTCGGCAGCCTGGAGGCGGCGGGCGCGGCCGGTGTGGTCCTGTTCAACCGCTTCTACCAGCCGGACATCGATCTGGAGACCCGCGAAGTGGTGCCCAGCCTGACGCTGTCCTCGCCGCACGAGGCGCTGTTGCGCATGCACTGGGCGGCGATCCTGCATGGTCGTACACGACTGGGCCTGGCAGTGAGTGGCGGCTTCCATACCGCGGCCGACAGCCTCAAGGCCATTATGGCCGGCGCCGACGTGGTGCAGCTGTGCAGCGTGCTGCTGCAGCAGGGCCCCGGGGAACTGGGCCGGATTCATCAGGGCATGCGGGAGTGGATGGAAGAGCACGAGTATGGCTCGATCCGCCAGATGCGTGGCTGCGTCAGTCACCGCAATGCCATCGACCCGGCCGCCTACGAGCGGGCCAATTACGTGAAGGTGCTGGAGAGCCACGCCTCGCCACGCGGCGTGTGGCGGTGAGATTGTAGGATGGGTGAAGGCGTCTTCCGCCGTAACCCATCATCGGGCCGAGAATGATGGGTTGCGCTTCGCTCCACCCATCCTACGATTCGTGTTCGTTTTCAGCCGCGCTGAACAGACGCGCGAACTCCTCCGCCGGCACCGGCCGTCCGTAGTAATAACCCTGCGCCACGTCGCAACCCAGTTCCTGCAGGAACTGGCTCTGCTGCTCGGTTTCCACGCCTTCGGCCACGATCTTCAGCTGCAGGCTGTGGCCCATGGCGATGATGGCGCGGATGATGGCTGCATCATTGTTGTCCACGGCGGCCTCGTGAATGAAGGCGCGGTCGACCTTGAGCCGGTCGATGGGCAGGCGCTTGAGATAGCTCAGCGAGGAATAGCCGGTACCGAAATCGTCGATGGCCAGTTCCACACCAATGGTGCGCAGTGATTCCAGCGAGGTGATCGCCTGACCGCCCTCGTGCATCAGCGTGCTTTCGGTGATTTCCAGTTCCAGGCTCTGCGCGTCCAGGCGCGAGTAGTTCAGTGCCCGTTTGACCGCTTCGAGGATATTGCTGCGCAGTACCTGGACGCCGGAAATGTTCACCGCGATCTTTTCCAGCGGCAGGCCGATGTCCTGCCAGTAGCGCGCCTGCTCACAGGCGGTTTGCAACACCCAGTTGCCGATGGGGACGATCAGCCCGGATTCCTCCGCCAGCGGGATGAAACGGTTGGGCGCGATCAGGCCCATGTCCGGGTGGTTCCAGCGGATCAGGGCCTCGGCACCGATGATGCGTCCGTCGCTCAGCGAGATCTGCGGCTGATAGTGCAGCACCAGGTCCTCCTCGTCCAGGGCCCGGCGCAGGCTGGTCTCGAGCAGGATGCGCTCGAACGCGGTATTGGTCAGTTCCTGAGTGTAGAACTGGAAGTTGTCCCGGCCCTGTTCCTTGGCACGGTACATGGCGGCATCTGCGTTCTTGATCAGGGTGTCGGTGTCGCGGCCGTCCTCGGGATAGATGCTGATGCCGATGCTGGCGGTCACGTGCAGGGTATGCAAGCCGGAGACGAAGGGCTGGCGAAACAGTTCCATGATGCGCCCCGCCAGCGCGATCACGTCCTGACTGTGGCGGACCTGGTCGAGGATGACGATGAACTCGTCGCCGCCCAGTCGGGCCACGGTGTCCTCGTCGCGCAGCAGGCCTCTTAGCCGGCGAGCCGACTCTGTAAGGATCTCGTCGCCCATGCTGTGGCCCAGGCTGTCGTTGATGTTCTTGAACCGGTCCAGGTCGATGAACAGTACCCCGATCTGATGGTGCTCGCGCCGGGCATGCTGAATGGCGTGTTCCAGGCGGGCGCTGAGCAGCAGCCGATTGGGCAGGTCGGTCAACGGGTCATGATGGGCCAGGTAATCCAGTTTCTCCTGCGAGCGCTTGATGGTGGTGATGTCGGAGAAGATGTAGACGTAGTTGGCGGGTTGGTCATTGCTGTCGAGCACCATGCTGACCGTCAGCCAGGCCGGGAACAATTCGCCATTGGCGCGGCGCAGCAGCGCTTCGCCCTGCCAGCGGCGCGCCTGCTCCACGGTCTGCCAGTCGACGCCGTTGTCGGGCGCTGAGTCCAGTGTCGGTTCCAGCTGCTCCGGGGTCTGCAGGCGGATGCCGTCCTCGCTGTAGCCGGTCAGTTCGGTGAAGGCGCGGTTTGCAGCCAGGATGCGGCGTTCGGTATCCAGGATCAGGATACCTTCAGCGGTATTGTCGAAGGCCACCGCAGACTGACGCAGCTGCTCCTCGGCCTGCCGGCGTTCGGTGATGTCCTCGGCGATGCCGGCCACACGCACCGGCCGTCCCTCCTGATCCCGCACCGGATAGGCCCGCGTGGAGATCCAGCGTATCTCGCCGTCTGGACGTACGATGCGGAACTCGGGGAAGCCGATTTCCTCCTGATCCAGATCGATGTTGTCCATGAAGGCCTTGATGCTGTCCCGGTCATCGCTGTGAATTCTGTCTGCCCAGGACATGGGGCTGGCATAGAGCGAGTCCGTGCTCGCGCCCCAGACCGCTTCGTAGGCCGGACTGATGTAGTGGACCTGCTGCCAGTCCGGTGATACCAGCCAGAATACCTCGTTGATGTTCTCGGCCAGATCGCGGAAGCGCTCCTCGCTGGATCTCAGTGCGGCCAGGGACTGGATGTGCTCGGTGACGTCCTGCATGGTGCCCACCATCTGTACCGGCTGCCCCTGCAGGTCGCGGATAAGTTCGCCGCGTGCATACACGTAGCGGACTTCACCGCTCGGGCGCTGGATGCGATATTCGCTGTCCAGGCACGACTCACCGCGGACGGCGGCATTGATCGCCTCCTCCACGCCCGGCCAGTCCTCGGGATGGATGATCTCGGCCAGCAATTCGTAGCCGGGCGTGCGACTGCCGGGTTCCAGGCCGTGGATGCGGTACATCTCGTCGGACCATTCCATCTGCTCGGTGGCGATATCGCAGTCCCAGCTGCCGACATGGGCGATGCGCTGAGCCTCGGCCAGGTTGCGGCGGCTGAGCTGCAGGGCGGTCTCCATGCGTTTGCGTTCGGAGACATCGCGAACCGATGCCAGCAGATGGGATGTTCCATTCAGATCGACCCGGTTCAGGGTCACCTCTGCATGGAATGGCGATCCGTCGTACCTGATGTGCATCCAGTCGAAGTTCTGGGGGGTGCCCTCGAAGGCGGCCTTGATCTTCTCCAACGCCTTTTCCTTCGACAGCCTGCCGTCTGGCTGGTATTCGGGCGAGAAGCGATACGGCGGTTGGTCGAGGATCTGCTCGCGGGTACAGCCGAACATCCGCAACGTCATTGGGTTGCAGTCGATGAAACGGTCGTTCTGCAGCAGGAAGATGGCATCGCCGGCGCTGTCGAACAGGGCCTTGTAGCGCTGTTGGCTCTCACGCAGCGCCGCCTCGATCTGGTGACGTTCGGTGATGTCGCGTACCGTGCCTTCGATTCCGGCGACCTTGCCCGCGTCGTCATAGATGAAATGGGCGCTGGTGGATACCCACAGTTCGGTACCGTCCTTTCTGCGCAGGCCGGCCTCGTAGCCCTGGACCTGGCCGCCGTTGTCGGCCAATGCCTGGAGAAATGCCGTTCGTGCAGCCGGATCCAGATAGAACTCGGTTATGTTGCGGCCGATGATCTCTTCGGGCCGGTAGCCGCTCAGGGCCTCCACCGAGCGCGAGGCGAGCAGGATGCTGCCGTCGATGTTGGTCCGGTAATAGGCGTCGGTGAGATTGTCGATGATGGAGCGCAGTTCGGCCGCTTCCGGACTGGCTGCGGAACCCGGCGGTGTGCGGAACAGACTGCTGGACATGATACCGCTCCCTCTACGGGGCGCTGAATGATCCCTGCGCCTTGCGGATGCTTACTACAGCAGTCTAGTCAAGAATTTCCCCTGCGGAAAGTCACGCTGGCAATCGGCCGCGGGAACCGTGACGCGCTGCTCAGGGGGCAGGGGTGGGGAGGAACAGCAGGGGATCGATGCGGGCGTCGTTCAGGCTCACGCCCCAGTGCAGGTGCGGGCCGGTGACCCGGCCGGTACTGCCGACCGTGCCGATGGTGTCGCCCTGGGCAATCCGGTCGCCGGTCTTCACGTCGATGCGGTGCATGTGGCAGTACATGGTCACCAGGCCCTGGCCATGGTCGATGAACACGCTGTTGCCGTTGAAGAAGAAATCACCGACCTCGATGACCTGGCCGGAGGCGGGCGCGCGGATCGGTGTACCCTCGGGCGCGGCGATATCCAGGCCGCTGTGGGGCTTGCGCGGCTGCTGGTTGAAGAAGCGGCGCAGACCGAAGGGGCTGCTCAATTCGCCGTCTACCGGCCAGATGAAATCAAGCTGAACATTCTCGGCGAAATTGAATGTCCGCAGTGCCGAGCGGATGCGTGGGGTTTCGCTGCGGATGCGTTTGAGATCATCCGGGTTGGGGTTGACCTGGCGCTTGTTCTTGAGCGTGATGTACTGGGCCTCGTACTCCTTGGGCTGGACAGTGAAGGCGATGGGCAGCTTGTCGCCGCTGTCGTCTGCCAGCTGTATCCGGTGTTCGCCCGGCTCCAGGCCGAGCGGCAGCCCGACCAGGGCGTGCCAGCGGTTGTCGTGCCGGACGGTCAGGGTGCGGTTGCCGTTGAAGGTCACCCGCGGCGGCTCCGCCAGTTCGGGCAGGGGGATGACCGCCATCCCGCCGGGGACCGGATCGGCCTTCGGCAGCTGGACGGCGAACAGGGCCTGGCTGAACAGCAGGCTGAATAACAAGAGGAATATGCGCATTATCTGAACATTGTATCCAAGGGTTTGCCGGGCACGGTAGCGCTGATTGGCGCTGCGCACAGCGGGGGTGTCGGGTTACGCCTTTCAGGCCAACCCGACCTGCCTCACTTCAGTGGTCAAACGTAGGTTGGGTTAGCCCGTAGGGCGTAACCCAACATCCGCGATCCTGTCGGATCATACGGTGCCAACCTGATCCGCACATGGAATTCATGCATCTTCATCTCCGTGGACGGTTTTGACCTCTGTGGTCAGCCGTCCGCGCGCCAGCCGCACATCAAGGCTATCACCCGCCTTCACGCCTTCCACCGATCTCAGGATATGGCCATCCTTCCCCAGGCGCACGATGGCATAGCCGCGCTCCAGCGTGGCCAGCGGGCTGACGGTGTCGAGCTGGCGCATCAGGCCGGTGAGGCGGTCGCGGTCGCGCTGCAGCTGGTGGCGCATGGCCAGGTGCAGACGATGGGCCAGTCCGGTCTGGCGCTGACGGGCCGCCTCCAGCCTCGGCACCGGGTTGTGCCGGTGCAGGCGGGCGGCCAGCTCGCTCAGCCGGCTGCGGGCGTGGCGCAGGCGGGCCTGCTGGCTGCGTTGCAGGCGGCCCTCCAGTTCGTCCAGGCGCTGGCTCCACTGGGCCAGGCGCTGGCCCGGGTGCTGGCGCTGCAGGCGCTGTTCCAGCCAGCCCAGGCGTTCGCGGCGGCGTTCGAGCTGTTGCGTGATCCGCCGGGTCAGTTTCTGCTCCCGGTCCTTCAGGCGCAGCCGCCAGTCGTCCTGGCTGGGGCTGACCATCTCGGCGGCCACCGAGGGGGTGGGGGCCCGCCGGTCGGCGACGAAATCGGCGATGGTGAAGTCGATCTCGTGGCCCACGCCCGTTACCACCGGCAGCCGGCAGGCGTGGATGGCGCGGGCGACGATTTCCTCGTTGAAGGCCCACAGGTCCTCCAGCGAGCCGCCGCCGCGGGCCAGAATCAGCACATCGCAGTCCTTGCGGGCGTCGGCCAGGGCCAGCGCCTCGGCGATCTTCGCGCCCGCCCCCTCGCCCTGGACCGGCACCGGGTAGACCAGCACCGGGATGGCGGGAAAGCGCCGGCCCAGGACGCTCAGGATGTCGCGGATGGCGGCGCCGGTGGGGGAGGTGATCACCCCGATGCGCCGCGGCAGGGCGGGCAGCGGCTGCTTGTGCGCCTCGGCGAACAGGCCCTCGGCGTCCAGTTTGTCGCGCAACTGCTCGAAGGCCCGGCGCAGGGCGCCGGCCCCGGCCTCCTCCATGTGTTCGACGATCAGCTGGTAGTTGCCGCGGGCCTCGTACAACGAGACGCTGGCGCGCACCAGCACCTGCATGCCCTCCTGCGGCTGGAAGCGCACCTGGCGGTTGCGGCCGCGGAACATGGCGCAGCCGACCTGGGCGCGGGCGTCCTTGAGGCTGAAGTACCAGTGGCCGGAGCCGGGCCGGGCCAGGTTGGACAACTCCCCCTCGACCCAGATCAGCGGAAAGCGGCTCTCCAGCAGGTCGCGGGCCTCGGCGTTGAGCCGCGAGACGGTGAAGATGTCGCGTTCGTCCCCGGGCAGGGCAGGGGACGGGGGCGGAAGGTCGGGGCGCTGCATGGGTCGATCATACCGCAGCCGGGCGTGGGAAAACACACCGCGAAACAAGGGGCTGTTTCCACCCGGCCGGGCCGGGCAAAAGCATGATTGCGGTTTACCGGCCGGGGCGCAAAACCTATAATTGCGCCCTTGATGAGCTGACTATGGCACGGACCCCTCCATGATACGCATCCTTGAAGAAGCCCTGACCTTCGACGACGTCCTCCTGCTGCCCGACCATTCCGATGTGCTGCCGCGCGACGTGGATCTGTCCACTCAGCTGACGCGTGAGATCCGCATGAACATCCCGCTGCTCTCGGCGGCCATGGACACGGTCACCGAGGGTCGGCTGGCCATCGCCCTGGCCCAGGAGGGCGGCATCGGCATCGTGCACAAGAGCATGAACGCCGAGCAGCAGGCCGCCGAGGTACGGCAGGTGAAGAAATTCGAGAGCGGCGTGATCAAGGACCCGATCACCATCAGCCCCAATGCCACCATTCGCGATGTCCTGGAACTGACCCGTGCGCACCGCATTTCCGGTGTGCCGGTAGTCGACGGCGAGGATCTGGTCGGCATCGTCACCAACCGTGATGTCCGTTTCGAGACCCGCTTCGATGCCCCCGTCTCCAGCATCATGACGCCGAAGGACAAGCTGGTCACGGTGAAGGAGGGCGCGGAGAAGGACGAGATCCTGAAGCTGCTGCACCAGTACCGCATCGAGAAGGTGTTGGTGGTGGACGACAATTTCCGCCTGCGCGGCCTGGTCACGGTCAAGGACATCCAGAAGGCCTCCGACAAGCCCAATGCCTGCAAGGACGATCAGGGCCGGCTGCGGGTCGGGGCCGCGGTCGGCGTCGGTGCCGGCACCGACGAGCGGGTCGAGGCCCTGGTGGCCGCCGGCGTGGACGTGATCGTGGTTGATACCGCCCACGGCCATTCCCAGGGCGTGCTGGACCGGGTGAAATGGGTCAAGCAGAACTTCCCCGACGTCCAGGTGATCGGCGGCAACATCGCCACCGCCGAGGCGGCGCTGGCTCTCAAGGCGGCCGGCGCCGATGCGGTCAAGGTCGGCATCGGCCCGGGCTCGATCTGCACCACCCGCATCGTGGCCGGCGTGGGCGTGCCCCAGATCAGCGCCGTGGCCAATGTGGCCGCCGCGCTGAAGGATTCCGGCATCCCGCTGATCGCCGACGGCGGCATCCGCTACTCCGGCGATATGGCCAAGGCCATCGCGGCCGGCGCCTATTCCATCATGGTCGGCAGCATGTTCGCCGGCACCGAGGAGGCACCGGGCGAGGTCGAGTTGTTCCAGGGCCGCTCCTACAAGTCCTACCGCGGCATGGGCTCGCTGGGGGCGATGTCGGGCCAGCAGGGCTCCAGCGATCGCTACTTCCAGGAAGGCAACGAGGCCGAGAAGCTGGTGCCCGAGGGCATCGAGGGCCGGGTGCCGTACAAGGGCCCGCTCAACCCGGTGATCCATCAGCTGCTGGGCGGCCTGCGCTCCAGCATGGGCTACACCGGCTGCCGCACCATCGACGAGATGCGCACCAAGCCGCAGTTCGTGCGTGTCACCGGCGCCGGCATGAAGGAGTCCCATGTCCACGACGTGCAGATCACCAAGGAAGCGCCGAACTACCGCGTGTGACCCGCGATCGCCTGGATTCGTCATTGCGAGGAACGCAGTGACGAAGCAATCTCTCACAGGTTGAACCCCGATTCACGAGATTGCCACGCTTCGCTCGCAATGACGCGCTCCTGAAATCCAGAGAATTCTCAATGACCGACATCCATGCCCACCGTATCCTCATCCTCGACTTCGGTTCGCAGTACACTCAGCTGATAGCGCGCCGGGTGCGCGAGATCGGCGTCTACTGCGAGATCCATCCCTACGACATGGCAGCCGAGGATATCCGCATCTTCAGCCCCAGGGGTGTGATCCTGTCCGGCGGGCCGGAGACGGTCACCGCCGAGACCTCGCCGCGCGCACCGCAGCAGGTGTTCGAGCTGGGCGTGCCGGTGCTGGGCATCTGCTACGGCATGCAGGCCATGGCCTTCCAGATGGGCGGCAGGGTGGAGAACGCCGAGCATCACGAATACGGTTATGCCCAGGTGCGAGCCCACGGCCACACCCGTCTGCTGAAGGATATCGAGGACCACACCAGTCCCGAGGGCCATGGGCTGCTGGATGTATGGATGAGTCACGGCGACCGCGTCATCGAGATGCCGCCGGGCTTCAAGCTCATGGCCAGCACCGCCGGTGCGCCGGTGGCCGGCATGGCCGACGACGAGCGTGGCTTCTACGGCCTGCAGTTCCATCCCGAGGTGACCCATACCCGCCAGGGCGGGCGTATCCTCAGCCGGTTCGTGCTGGAGATCTGCGGCTGTGATGCCCTGTGGACGCCGGGCAACATCATCGAGGACCACATCGAGAGTATCCGTGCCCAGGTGGGTGAGGACGAAGTGCTGCTGGGCCTGTCCGGCGGGGTCGACTCCTCGGTGGTGGCCGCGCTGCTGCACCGGGCCATCGGCGACCAGTTGACCTGCGTGTTCGTGGACAACGGTCTGCTGCGCCTGCATGAAGGCGACCAGGTGATGGCCACCTTTGCCGAGCACATGGGCGTGCGGGTGATCCGGGTGGATGCCGAGGATCGCTTTCTGACGGCCCTGAAGGGCGTCGAAGACCCCGAAAAGAAGCGCAAGATCATCGGCAACATGTTCATCGAGGTGTTCGACGAGGAGGCCGGCCGGCTGAGCAATGCCAACTGGCTGGCCCAGGGCACCATCTATCCCGATGTGATCGAATCGGCCGGCTCGAAGACCGGCAAGGCGCACCTGATCAAGTCGCATCACAACGTGGGCGGCCTGCCGGAGAAGATGAAGCTCAAGCTGGTCGAGCCGCTGCGCGACCTGTTCAAGGACGAGGTGCGCAAGCTGGGCACCGAGTTGGGCCTGCCCTTCGATATGGTCTACCGCCACCCCTTCCCCGGGCCGGGGCTGGGGGTGCGCATCCTGGGCGAGGTGAAGAAGGAGTACGCCGACACCCTGCGCCTGGCCGATTTCATCTTCATCGACGAACTGCGCAAGCACGACCTCTACGACAAGGTGAGCCAGGCCTTCGCCGTGTTCCTGCCGGTGCGTTCGGTGGGCGTCACCGGCGACGGTCGGCGCTACGACTATGTGGTCGCGCTGCGGGCAGTGGAGACCATCGACTTCATGACGGCGCGCTGGGCGCATCTGCCCTACGAGTTCCTGGATCACGTCTCGCGGCGCATCATCAACGAGATTCCGCGCATCTCGCGCGTGACCTACGACATCTCCGGCAAGCCGCCGGCCACCATCGAGTGGGAGTGACGGGTATCAGCAGCAATAAGAATACATGTAAATAGATCTGTATCTGCTTACAGCTGACTACTTATGCCAAACCCTACCCAGAAAAAATCATCCAGGAATTCATCACCGGTATAGCGGCTACTGTCTTGATTAATCGCCTGGTTATAGCCAATGTAGGTATGCAACGCCATAGCTTTATTGGCCGTATAAGATGCGCTGGCAAGTAATTGATTATGGTTTACCCCATTATGACCATCAGCTACGTAACCGGCATTAACACCGATGGTGGCGCGAATATTGATCGAAAGCGCATTACCAAAAAGAATATCCTTTGATACGGCTATTTCTGTGAATGCGCCACCAGCATCAAATGAATAATATATACCAGACGATATCTGAAGTAGATCATGGAGGAGATATACCAGGTCAAGACTGATTTCATTATCATTGGAACTGGAATCTGAGTCACGTGCATGGATGTAAGTATATCCTATAAATAATTCGAGGTTTCCGAGTGGTTTTGAGCTATAGACAACATTCAGATTAAACTCTGAATAGCCAGCACTTGTTGATTCCATAAAATTTGTATCCTCGGCGAACCAGGGTACAATATTGATGTTTTTGTAATGTAATTCGGTCGAAGCGGACAATATGCCTGAACCAGAAAGGTTGTCCCTTCCCTCTGACACATAACGGCTCTCCCATAGCATGTGTGCGTGCCATTCTGGCTCATATTCTTGTTTGCCCCTGTATGGGTTCTCAGGTCTAATATTACCACCTGAACCAATTTCTACATTTCGCGATTCTTCAAATTCCACCGCTTTTGCAGTCACTGGTGAAGCCAACGGAATCAAAAGCAGTACGGAAGTATACAAGCAGGCTTTTCTATGCATTTACAGCGTAGACTTAGTGTTATTATCCTGGATCACGATGCCCGAGCATCTGGTGCGTGTCACCGTATTTATATGTAATTTGAGCCTATGCTATAGGTCACGAATGCGCCCAATGATGTAGTTAACAAGCCCACGATTAGCTGCAGGCTGTTATTAAGCCATGTCAGCGTTTTAGCAGAATGCTGTAATGGAATAAAAATAATGGCGGACAGAGCTGCCATACCGAGTATCGATCCTGCGCCAAAGAGCAGCATATACAAAAGACCCGTAGCGGTTGACGTCACGTTGTGCAGTGTTAGTAATATCAGTGCGGCGGAGCCAGCCATGCCATGCATTAGCCCGATGAAGAGGGCTTTTCGCGGGAATCTGTCATGGCGGTGTTCGTGACTGTCTGAACTATGACTTGTGCCGGGTGCGTGCTTATGCGCATGGAAGTGCCGTAAGTCACCATGTTGATGGACATGGAAGTGAACCTTGTCTTTCAGTATTTTTCTTAGTACATCGATACCTAGCACGATAAGCATAACGCCAACTGCAAATTCCAGTGCTTGTGCCATATCTTCGGGAATAATACTGTTGCTGAGTAGTACTACCGAGCCAAACAGGAATAAGGTTATGGTGTGACCCATACCCCAAACCGCGCCCTGTTTAATGGCGCTGCCCAAGGTATTGGTGGATGTGGTTAGTGTGGCGACAGCGGCAACATGATCGGCCTCGAGCGCATGCCGCATACCAAGCAAAAATCCTAATAGCAGTAGCGTGCCCATTAGACTATTGCCTCTTCTTTAGACGTGGCAGGTATGTTTGTGCGCAACCAGTCATACCAATCCGTCATGCCATCACCTGTCTTCGCGGAGACGATAAAGACCTCTATTTCGGGGTTAACTTGCCGGGCATAATCAACGCACTGGTCAACATTGAAGTCGAGATGCGGTAGCAGATCTGCCTTGTTCAACAGCATGACCTTTGCAGCACTGAACATGTGCGGGTATTTAACAGGCTTGTCTTCGCCCTCTGTTACAGACAAGATGGCTACCTTGCAATGTTCGCCGAGGTCGAATAAAGCAGGGCATACCAGGTTACCGACATTTTCAATCATGACAACAGAATGTAATGGTGGCTGAAGGTCTTTCAGTCCTCTAGCAAGCATGTCTGCCTCAAGATGACAGCCCGTACCGGTATTGATCTGCACAACCCGGCATCCGGTATCTTTGATGCGTTGCGCATCATTGACTGTTTCCTGATCTCCTTCGATCACATTGATGGGGATCTCGCTACTCAGGTCACGTATGGTGCGCTCAAGCAAGGTCGTCTTTCCAGAGCCGGGTGAGCTCACCAGATTGAGCGCAAGAATGTTGCGTCCTTCAAACCAGCCCCGGTTTCGCTCGGCGAGTTTGTCATTCTTTGCCAGTATTTCGGTCTCCAGGCTAATTGCCGTTCCATGCATGCCGGCATGCGTATGGGCATGGTCGTGAGGATGATCATGTGCATGACTGTGAGTATGACCATCGTCATGATGGTGATGGTCGTGGCTATGATTATATTCATGATGGTGATGATGACTATGTTCATCGATCATCACCACATCACCTGTTTCCATATTAGTCAATTTGGCTCGTGCGTCATCCGAGCAGCCGCAAGTTGTACACATTTACATTACCTCCATCTCTCTGATTTTCATTTCATCGCCAGCGATGCAGGTTATGCGCCTGCTGCCGCATTCACACTGGCCAAAAGGTTGTTCGAGTTCGATCGTTTTTCCGCATATGTCGCAACGGCCCTGTCCGGGTATTTCGTTGATTTCCAGGCGGGCGTTTTCCAATGGCGTGTTCTTGCTGCATATATCAAAACAGAAACGAATTGCATCAGGCATGATTGCTGACAGTTTGCCGATATCGAGTGTGATGCGAGAAACAGGCCTGTCGCCTGCATTTTCACTGACAATGGCGACGATATTGCGTGTTATGCCAAGCTCATGCATCGGGCAAGTCTCCCGGTGTCAAGGGTGTGCTCAAACAGACACCGCTGAAGCATTGATTGAGTGAAATCGACATCAGCTGATTACATAAATCGTATTTCAGTAGAGTGAAACGCTGCTTATCCTCATCGCTGCCCTGGTCTGACGTGACACGCTCGGCAACATCAAAAAACGTATTTGGTACGATGCTATCGCTTAATAAAACATGTGCGGTTTGTCGTCCGTTGCTGACCCACCATTCAAACCGCATGTCTCGATTGCAGCCTTGCGTGTTGGCCTCATCAAGCAGACGGTATCTGTTGCTACTAACGCAGCCAGTCAGATAGTCAATAGCGTCCCTGACACCAGGGCCTGGGTGCCCGCTGACGATATACAGATTGCCTTGCTCCAGGATGTTGTCGTCAAACAGCAGTTCCGAGGCCTTCTGCATCGCCCTGAAACCAACAGCGCAGCCGAACCACGAATCCCCTTCATGGTATTCCAGTACCTCTGCAAAAGTAATCGCACGTATCTCTTTGTCATGCCCACGAACCATGATCTGTATTTCAACATGATCCAGTGTGTTGTTATGTAAAGCCATCATCAGCAAATGCGCGGTAATTGCTCGCCAACCAGCATATCGACGATACGTTCGCCACCAAACAGTGTTGACAAGATAACGGTAGAAGCAGGAGAAGCATCGACTGTGGCAATAATGGCGCTGTTCTCACCTGCCGGGTGCTGTCGCATCACCTGCAGTATATCTTGCGCTGACTCTGACGGTACGATAGCGACGAGCTTTCCTTCATTCGCGAGATAGAGTGGGTCAAGCCCCAGAATTTCGCACATCCCCCTGACTTCTTCACGTACAGGCAATGCATTTTCATTCAGGCGAATACATACGCCACTGGTTTCGGCAAACTCGTTAAGTACTGTTGCAATACCTCCCCGTGTTGCATCACGCATACAATGTATATCCGGGCACGCTTCCAGCATGGACTGAATCAGTCCATTGAGGGGCTGACAATCTGTTTCAATGGTATTCTGCAACGCCATCTCGCCACGCGCATCCACAATTGCAGCGCCGTGATCGCCCACGAAACCGTTGATGATGACCATATCCCCTGGTTGTGCACGGTGGCTGGCGATATTGACGCCTTCCGGAATAACGCCGACACCGGCAGTATTGATGAAGAGTTTGTCGGCTGCGCCGCGAGGCACGACCTTGGTGTCACCGGTTACAACCTTTACGCCTGCCTTGTCCGCAGTCATACGCATGGATGCCGTAATTGCACGCAGTTCATCGACCAGCATACCTTCCTCGATAATCATGCCACAGGTGAGATACAGCGGAATGGCGCCACCCACCGCGAGATCATTCACCGTACCGGTAATCGCGAGCTTGCCGATGTCGCCACCTGGAAAAAACAGTGGGTCAACGACATAGGAATCGGTGGTTAGCGCAAGCCTGTCACCGGCATTTGACAGACTACCCAGACTAAAGCGCGCCTGATCCTCCAGTTTGCTTAATTCGTCATTATCAAAAGTACTGACGAATACGTCATCAATCAGGTCGCGCATGGCCTTGCCGCCACTGCCATGCGCCATGGTGATCGTATCGGCGCGGCATTTCCCGCTGCGTTGTCGAACTGCAGACGTCGACGGGTTAGTCATCAGAATGCCTCCTGTGTATCATTACGCACTGGCAGCGCTGAGCTGCGACTTTTGATTGCGCTTATTTAATAATTCATCAAGGTTCCCGAAGTTGTAATAGGCAGCACATGCCCCTTCGGTGGAAACCATCAGGGCGCCCATTGGTGTTTCAGTCGTACACTGTGTACCGAATACCTTGCATTCCCAGGGCCGGATAGTTCCTTTGAGTACTTCGCCGCATTGGCACGATTTGGGGTCGGCAATTTTCAGGTTGGGAACCGAAAACTTTCTTTCTGCATCGTATTGCGCATAATCATCCCGCATTTTCACGCCAGAGTGATCAATGGAGCCGAGGCCGCGCCACTCGAAAAACTCACGCAGTTCAAATACCTTGCTGAGTGCATCCAGACCAGCAGCATTGCCATCAGCAGGCACGATCCTGGCGTACTGATTTTCAACATCGTGGCGGTTTTCTTTGAGCTGTTTAAGCAGCATCCAGATAGACTGCAGAATATCCAAAGGTTCGAAGCCGGTAACAACAATGGGTTTTTCGTAGGTTTCTGCGACAAAATCAAACGGGCGTTCACCAACTACCATACTGACATGTCCAGGGGCAAGGAAACCGTCAATCTGCATGTCTGGGGAATCCAGAATAGCTTTTATGGTTGGTACGGTTGTGATGTGGTTGCAGAACAGTGAAAAATTATTGATATTGTCCTGTTCAGCCTGCAACACTGTCAGTGCGGTGCTGGGCATTGTCGTTTCAAACCCGAGCGCAAAGAAAATGACTTCCTTATCCGGGTTGTTATTTGCCAGATCCAGCGCATCCAGTGGCGAGTACACCATACGGATGTCAGCGCCATCGGCTTTAGCCTGCAACAGACTTTTCCTTGATCCGGGAACGCGCATGGCGTCACCAAATGTGGTGAATATGACGTTAGGTCTTTCAGCGAGCGCGACACAATCGTCTACACGTCCCATGGGCAAGACGCATACCGGGCAGCCGGGACCGTGAACCAGTTCAATGCTGTCTGGCAACATTTGTTCTATCCCATAGCGGAAAATGGTGTGTGTATGGCCGCCACAGAACTCCATCAACTGAAGTGGTCGCTGGCGGGTAATATCCAGTTGCTGTGCAAGTGACTCGATTTCATGAACAAGCGCCCTTGCTTTGTCTGGATCCCGGAATTCGTCAACGTATTTCATGATGCTCTCCTGCTATGCGGGCTTGCTCATTGCTTCGGTTTTCAGCCCGAGTTTGCCGCGCTGGTCAGCGAGCAAGGTATGCACCAGATCCCACAGAATATGATAGGTCGCCACATGCACCTCCTGTACCCGATGAATTGAATCGGTTTCCACCACGAAGCAATGATCAACCAGGCCACTGGTTTTCATTTCACCACCATCACCGCCAGCCAGGCCAAACGTGGTCAGCCCCATATCTTTTGCTTTAGCGAAAGCGGACATCAGATTTTCTGAATTGCCACTGGTGGAGAAGCCGAATAAACCATCTTCCGCTCGGCCATGTGCCTCTAGTTGTCTGACGAATACGTGTCGGGCGCCGACATCATTGGCTACCGCACTGATCATGGCGGTATCCATCACCAGATTAATGGCCGGCAATGCGGGTCTGCCTGCAGTGATTGGGTGCTGGAACTCGACTGCGAAGTGCGAAGCGTCACAACTTGAGCCACCGTTACCCATGCTTAACATGCGCCCGTGATTCAGATAGATATCGGCAATGGCGCGGGCGGCGTCAATGATTGCCTGATCATTGTTATCGAAGAATGTCTGCTTGACAGCAAGGCTGTGCTGACTTTTCTGGCGCACGGATTCGAGCAAGGCGTCGCGTTCACGGTTGCGGTCTTTTACGCCGCCGTGCAGAAACGGATACAGTGATTCCAGTTGTGTTGTTGTATCGCTCATATTGGCAGGTGTTATTGTCCGCTGGCCTGCATCGCTTCGACCTCAGCCTGTGCCTCACCGAGTTCATTCAACAGGTCAAGTGTGATTTTGGCTTCATTCGCATCAATACGGCTCATGGCAAAGCCAACATGCACCAGTACCCAGTCTCCGATACAGCTTTCGACAGGGTGCTCGTCATCGACGATGCAGGCAATATTTACCGGACGCTTGACGCCAGACACATCGACCAGTGCGAGTTTCTTTTCGCTGTCGGTTATTTCTACAATTTCACCAGGTATGCCCAGGCACATGATGTGGCCCTCATCTGTTAGTCTGTGGTTGGTCGTGCGCACGTGCAGCTGCAATGACAGCCTGTCCCAAAGCGATGCCGCCATCATTGGCGGGTATTTGGCGATGGGTGAGCACATGAAATGATTGCGTATCAAGTCTTTTCAGTACTTGCTCCAGCAGTGTCTTGTTCTGGAATACGCCACCAGACAAAGCAACGGTATTGATAATGCGGACGTCATTTCGCTTCGTGAGCTTGTCAATCATGGTAACGATGGTTTTTGCAAGCCCTTTATGAAAACGCGCCGCGATGACTGGCGCTGGCGTGCGCAATATTAAATCGCCCAGCAAGGCCTGCCACATTGCAAGCGGTTCGATATAAGGCAATTGGTCATAAGCTTGTCCGGGCTGGTGTAACTTTGGAATGGCAAACGGATAGGCAAGCGCATCATCTTCATGATGCAGTGTATCCTGATCGACAATGGCTTCGAGTTCGATGGCAGCCTGACCTTCATAGACTGCCTGATCGCGACAGATGCCAATTGCCGCTGCAACCGCATCGAACAAGCGGCCACAAGAACTCGCCAGCGGTGCATTTTTGCCGGATTTGAGCATGGCGTGAAAAGTATCCAGCGGTTTACTTTCCAGATGCGCCACGAGATCCAGTTCTGCATAATTCATTTTCAGTTGCGGCCACCCCATCTCCGCCATCAAATGGGCGTATGTATTTCGCCAGGGCTCGCGCATGGCCATTTCACCGCCAGGCATGGCGACAGGTTTGAATGTGCCAGCACGCTCTGCATTGCGGTAGTCTGCGAGCAAAAACTCGCCGCCCCAGATCGTGCCGTCGTCGCCCATGCCCAGTCCGTCGAGCGCGACACCAAGGATGGGGTCCCCGTCGGGCGGATAGTTGTTTTCAGCCATGCAAGCGGCAATATGAGCGTGGTGGTGCTGGACGACTTCACAATGGGCGTCATTGTCCTCGCTCCATTGACGTCCGAGTTTGCTGGACAGGTATTCGGGGTGGGCATCTATGGCGATAATCCGGGCGTCATGCTCGAACAATTGCTGGTAGAGCTTCAGGTTTTTCTGGTAGTCGGCATACGTCGGCGCATTTTCCAGGTCGCCGATATGTTGTGACAGTATGGCTGCGCCATTTCGCAGCAGGCAGAATGTGTTTTTCAGTTCTGCGCCCATAGCCAGCACAGGAGGGGTGTCGGCAAACCCATCGGGTAATTTCAGGGGGGCTGGCGCATAGCCTCGCGCACGGCGCAAAATTCTGGCGTCATTCGCCATGACCCGAACCACCGAGTCGTCAATACGGTTCAGAATGTCACGATTATGCAGCAGTATGTAATCAGCCAAAGTGCGCAGACGATTGATCGCGTCATCGTTATCTATCGTTTGCGGTTCATCAGAAAGATTGCCAGAGGTGAATACCACGGGCCGATTCATGCGTTTCAGCATCAAATGATGCAGTGGTGTGTAAGGCAGCATAAAGCCTAATGTGGATTGACCGGGCGCCACTGCATCACAAATAGGCAGCAGATCTTTCTCGCGCACGCCACCAGCTATACCGAAACGGCGCTGCACGCCGGGAGGAGGCGTGCTGTGTTTTCGCAGCAGGACAATCGGCGCCTCGGTACTGGCGAGCAAGGCCTGCTCCTGTGGCGAGACGGATGCATAGCGTTTGATAACATCAATATCACGCGCCATCAGTGCAAAAGGCTTGGCATAGCGTTGCTTGGCTTCGCGTAGCCTGGCGACGGCATCGGTGTTGGTTGCGTCACATGCCAGGTGAAACCCCCCGATACCCTTGACCGCAAGAATGCCCCCATTCTGGATGACAGTACAGGCAGCATCGATGGCATCCAGTTGTGTCAGGCTTTCCAGGCAGACAGGTTTGCCATCCAGACGCTGTAGTTTCACTGTCGGGCCGCAGGTATAGCAGGCATTGGGCTGGGCATGAAAGCGCCTGTCAGCCGGGCTTTCATATTCTGTAAGACAGTCATCGCACTGTTCAAAGTCCTTCATGCTGGTATTGCATCGATCGTAGGGGATTGCACTGACGATTGAGAATCTGGGGCCGCAATGGGTGCAATTGGTCAGCGCATAACGAAAACGCCGGTTCAGTGGGTCGCGCACTTCGGCAAGACATTGCTCACAGACCGCAGCATCAGCAGTGATATGGGTATTGCTAACCCCGGTTTGGCTGGTTTCAATGCTAAAGCACTGTGGCACATCGGAAATGTTTTCCGGAATAAATCCTGCGTTGCGGGTAATGTGATCAATGCGTGCAAGTGGTGGCGGGTTATCCTGCAAGTCGGTTACAAACTGATTTATGCGGGTTTGCTCGCCATATACCTGGATGGTGACACCGTTGCTATTATTGATAACCGATCCGGTTAGCTGATGTTTACTGGCCAGTCGCCAGACGAAAGGGCGAAAACCAACACCCTGTACGGTGCCGGTAACATGTATCTGCTCGAGGAATACGGACGCGGCATTGCTGGATGATGCATTATCATCTGATGTGTGAAAAGGCAGTTTGTCAGCTCGAATGCTCACAAGGCAAAGCTCCACAAACTGATACGGTTATTGCCTGAGTCGGCGACTACGACCGTATTGCCGCAGGACTGAATGCCATAGGGCCAGCACAGACTGTTGGCGCACGGTGGCTGCCAGCGATTGTCACCCTTGTCATGGAAATTGTGTTGTCCGCAAAGTGCGCGTGCGGCAGCACCGGTGTTAAGGTCTTCAATATGCCAGCCCAGCAAGCGTGAACTGGCGGTATCAGCAACTATCAGCCAGTCATCAATGACGGTAATGGCATAGGGCATGTTCAGGGTATTGGCGCGAGGCCAGTATAGTGACTGGTTATGATCGACAAGATCCGTTTGTTCCTGGCCGAGCACATAATCACAAGCTTGACCGTTCTGTTGTGGTATGCCACGCCAGATCATGATGCGGTTGTTACCGGCATCTGATATACACAGGTGGTCACGCCAGATAGCGATGCCATGTGGCCAGCGCATGCTCATTGCGTCTGGTGAGTGACCTGCATTTTCATCGCGGCTTGTGAAATCTGTTTGCCCCAGCACGATATCCGCTGGCTGTCCGTTGCGATCTGGCAGTGTGTTCCATATCAGGACACGGCGGTTTTCAGAGTCAGCCACAAACAGTTTGCCATCATGCCAGTGAACCCCATAGGGCCAGTGCATGGAATCAGCGGATGCGGTATTTTGACCACGATTGGCTTCGCCTGATGTAAAGTCGGTCTGCCCGAGTACGATATCGGCTGGAACGTTGTTGGACTCAGGCGGGGTAAGCCAGATCAGGACACGATGGTTCCATGCGTCCGCTACGGCCATGCCTTTACCGCAGCGGCAAATGCCGGTTGGCACATTGACTGAACTGGCGCTGATCTCCGCTTTTCCGTTTCGGCCTTCACGATTGAAATCCTTTTGTCCGATAACCCAATCGGCAGGCGCAAGATCATCGACAGGCCGATGTTTCCAGCCCAACAGTCGATGATGCCCGGTATCACAGACCCAGAGCGGGCCGTCTTCGTGCATCAATGCTGCGCCCCGGGGTCCGAAGCAGGTAGCGGCATCCGGACTGACGCCGATCGTGACCATTGCTGGTATACGGTCTGCGCCTAGTATGACATCGGGCTCGTCAGCAAGTAATTTGAGATGCGGGACTTCACTCGCTTCGTTCACACGCAGGGTTGGATCCGGGCTCACCTTCATACTGACCTTGTCAGTGGGAGTTTGCAGATCAGCAGTGGGTGTGCTCATGACAGTTTGACCTCAACACGATCGTGGGTAACGCGCACCGCGTGTGTGATCAGTTGCACTTCCGGCGCAGTCAGGCATTCGCCCGTTTCCAGTGAGTATTCAAAACCATGATGCGGGCATACCAGAATGCCATTGTTTACTTCACCCATATCCATCGGCATACCCAGATGCGCACAGGCATTCTGGTAGCAGGTGACTTTGTTGCCAAAACGGCTCAACAAAACTTCGTCGTTATTGACAGTGGCGATCTTGATGCCCCCTTCAGGGATGGTTTCGAGTTTGCAGACAAACACCCAACCTGCATCTTCACCGTTCGCAAACGGACTGACAAAATTGACTTTCACACCATCAACCGGTTTTGCGCCGATGCCGCCTTTGGCTTGTTTGATGGATGTAATTTCCGGGCAGTATTGCTTGATGGCTTTCTCGACTCCTTCTGACAGTGTCAGGGAAGACGCCGGGCATCCGTCGCAGGCGCCCAACAAGCGGATTTCGACACTGTCGGGAGGGTTCAGGCTGACAATTTCAACATCGCCACCATGACTTTCCAGATAGGGGCGAACACTGGCGAGCGCATCTTCAAGACGTTCTTGCAGGGTAGGTTTCAGAATGCCGTGGTGACGAAGGACGGCATAAGTAATTTCATCTGTTACCGCCTCCCTTAATAGGGGAAGGACAGCGTCATCAGTTTTCAGATGACGGATCAGCCTGGCAAAAGCGGCCTTGTTTAAGTCAGCATGCGCCTGTATCAGCGCGGTGACGGTATTGCGCTGTTGTTCATCCCAGTCGGCAATTAGCGCTTCCAGAGATTGAATATCTTTCAGCAAGCTGTCCAGGCTGGCATCCTGTGTGGCCTCAATGGACTCCGCTGTGGCAGACATGTGCGTATCTCTGCTCAGGCGTATTTCAGGTCTTTAAACAGGTATGGCTGTATCGCGCCAGCAACCAGGCTCGCCACGATAATGGCAATCCACAATGACAGCCCTGCCTTTACCAGCCCGATAACGATGGCTGCCGTAATCACCATGCCGATTATCGCCTGACGAATAACACTGCCAACGTCCTGAAACAAGCGACCCTTCATGAACAGGGTGACAGAATTGAGAAACATGTCGAACATTTTTATCTCCTTTATGAAGTCAGATAAACAGCAAAACAATGAGTGCGATGATGACGCCGGGAACCGCTGCAATCGGGCCGAAAAATCCGCCCATCATGGCGGCCAGCTCATTGCCCATGTGTTTGCCGCCGACAATAATGCCGCCGATTGCGCCTCCGATGACGCCGGTTACAAGCGCAATGATAAAGCCCAGCAAAAAGGTGGTAATGGTTATGTTGTTGCCCGACAATGTGTCAATAATGGTGTCCATGATATCCTCGCTATAGTGGTTTAAATTCTGGATTCGCCAAAACCGTTGCCGCTGCGTGAACCGGTGTGGCCAGTGCCGATATCTGCCTCCAGCTCAGCCAGCGTTTCATGAATGATGCTGACTTTGGCATCATCACCGTATTGTTGGAAAATGTCGCATGCAGTGCGATACAGTTCGCGTGCTTCACGCATGCGCTGACGATTGCCTTTCTCGGGGTGATCCAGGTCGTCAGGCAGGTTGCACAGGCAATTGGCCTTGTTGCAAATCGTATTGGCGTATTCGTATGGCGTGTCCTGAGGGGTGCGTACTTTCAACGCTTCGTCATACGCCTCCAGCGCACGCAAGTTGTTTTCAACACTATGGCTGCTCGACGCATATTGCAGGGCATTGCCGAGATTGTTTTGCAACATGGCATATTCAGATGGCTGGTCAATCAGCGTAACGACTTTCAGCGCTTCCTGAAATGATTGCACAGCAAGGGCTTCGCGCATTTTGGCGCGCTCGTCACTCATAGGCATCGACAAGTAAATCGTTGCCAGGTTGTTATGCAAAATGGCGTATTCAGTGGGAAAGGTGTCACGGGTGAAGGTTTTCAGTGCGCGCTGATATGCATTGATCGCTTCAGTAACCGGTGCGGCATGCAGGCTGGCGAGTGATTGCAGCACCAGCCCAAGGTTCATTTCCGCTTCCGCTGTCTCTTCTGGCGTACCTTGCTCGTACAAAACGGGCAAGGCGATTTCAAATTCGAGTTGTGCTTTAAGCAGATGTTCTGTGCCGCTATCGGGGATTGCTTGCAGTGCGGTGCCTTTGCGGGCGTGTGTTCTGGCTGTCAGCAGCTTTTCGTCATCAGGACACAGTTCCAGCGCCTTGTCGTACAGCGTGATGGCGTTATGCAGTTGTTGCGGGTTTTTGGGCTTGTGCTGCAAGCCCGTAGCGATCTGAACCAATAAATCTACTTTTTCAGTATCGCTGATTGTCTCGGATGCGATCGCAGCCAGCGCCTGCTGGAATTCATGATCAGGAAGGTTTTGGCTCATTTTCAGGCTCCGGTTGCAAGTGAATCGCAATGAGAGTGAGAAACAATAACTGAAGCCCGAAAATAATGTCAAGCACTATTTCAATATGTAAACTAAGTATACATATGATTTGAGGGTAAATTAATCCATAAAAATTATATTTGTATTATGTAAACTTTCTATGCATACTAGGGCGATGGACGGTACCTCTAGCATCATCATATCCGGATTTTCAGCCAAAGAAGCGGTTGAATTACACCGCTGCCTCAGCAAGCACTACGACATCAATATCGTCGATGACAGCGCCGAGGTGCTCGCCTTGCTCGATGAAAGGGATATCGATCTGCTCCTTTGCCGGCACACCAAAGGCGGGTTTGACGCATTGGAGCTGTTTCGTCAGGCCAGAATCATGCATCCGGAAACTGTCAGATTGCTGGCTGGCGAGCTGGACAGGGCGGAGCAGGAATTTGCTGTCAAGGATGCAGCTATCTATCAGTTTGTGCCCAATGAGTGGGAATCCAGGCAGATTGAGTTGCTGGTGAACCGGGCGCTGGAAAATCGAGAGCTGGCCTATCGCCATCGGCATCTGAGCAGAGAATTAAAAATTGCAGAAGATGTTCTGAGGAAGCATAAAGTCAATCGGCATAACGAGGGTCAGGGCTCGCGCTTCGAGCGCCTGGTGTATTGCAGCCCGAATATGGCGTCACTGTGCAACCTTGCCAAGAAGGCTTCGGCGACCAACTTGCCCATACTGATACAGGGCGAGACAGGGACGGGCAAGGAGTTGATGGCAAAAGCGATACACTACAATAGTGATCGCAAGGAACAGCCCTTGCTGGTACATAATTGCGGTGGCATGTCAGATGAGCTGCTGCATTCAGAATTGTTCGGACACAAGCGAGGTGCGTTTACCGGCGCGGTAAGCGATCGCATGGGGCTGTTTCCGGCGGCAGATGGCGGTACGGTGTTTCTGGATGAAATTGCCGATGTATCACCCACCTTCCAGGTAAGCTTGTTGCGGTTTTTACAGGAAGGTGAGGTTAAGCCACTTGGCAGTGACAAAATTATTAAATGTGATGTGCGGGTTATCGCTGCCTGCAATCAGCCACTCGACACCCTGATTAGTAAAGGTCTGTTCAGGCAGGATTTGTATTACCGGCTGAATGGATTTCAATTGAACATTCCGCCTCTGCGCAATCGCATTGATGATGTTGAAGTGCTGGCAAATTTTCTGCTGGAAAAGTTTTCTGCAGAAAGCAATCGAAACATACTGGGTTTTTCACCCGGGGTGCTGGAAAAATTCAGTTATCACGACTGGCCGGGGAATGTGCGCGAGCTTGAGAATGAGATTCAGCGCATGATCGCCATCACGGATAATAATACGTTTATAACGGAGGAATGCCTTTCTCCCCACCTTGCTGCGCTCAAGCCAAGAGTCAAACCCAGACAGGAGGATGCCAGTCTGGACGGTTTGACACTGAAAGAGAAGGTCGAGCAAATGGAAGCGCGCATTATCGAGGAGACGCTGACACGGTTACGCTGGAACCAGAGCCGGGCGGCTGCGGAACTGGGATTGTCTCGCGTTGGCTTGTCCAACAAGATAAAGCGATATAATCTGGGAGCGGGCTCTGCGAGCTCTGGACCCACCTGATCGGACAGCGATTGGACGAAGATAAGTGTTTCCTCCATCATGAGCAACAGGCTCAGGAGTGAAGCAATGAGACGGAAGAGACGCACCCATTCCCCGGAGTTCAAGGCCAAAGTGGCCCTGGCGGCGATCCAGGGGGATCTGACCATGGCCGAGCTGGTCAAGAAGTTTGACGTGCATGCCAACCAGATCACAGACTGGAAAAAGCAGCTGCTGAAAAGCGCGCCGGATGTGTTCGGCAAAGGCGCCAAAAAGGCCGAGGATGCCGCTGAGACCATCCAGGATCTGCATGCCAAGATCGGTCAGCTGACGATGGAGAACGATTTTTTAGAACGCGGGCTCGAACGGATTCACGGGCCCAGAGGAAAGAAATGGTAGATCGGAAGGATCCGTTGCCGGTCACACGCCAGTGTGCGTTGCTGGATCTGCCCCGCTCGACCTTCTACCACGCGCCCAAGCCGGTCTCCGACGAGGAACTGGGACTGATGGCACTGATCGACCGCTGCCATCTGAAGCATCCCTTCTACGGTAGCCGTCGTATCCGTGATTGGCTGGAGGATCGAGGGCATCGGGTCAACCGCAAGCGCGTGCAACGCCTGATGCGCACGATGGGCCTGGTGGTGCAGTATCCGAAGCGCAACCTCAGCCTGGCGGACCAGGCCCACAAGGTCTATCCGTACCGGCTGCGGAACCTGGTGATCAACCGCCCGAACCAGGTCTGGGCCACGGACATCACCTACATACCCATGGCCCGAGGCTTTGTGTACCTGGCTGCCATCATGGACTGGCATTCGCGCAAGGTGCTGTCGTGGCGCGTGTCCAACACACTCGACGCGAGCTTTTGTATCGACGCCCTGGAGGAGGCCATCGAGACCTACGGTGCCCCGGAGATCTTCAACACCGACCAGGGCAGCCAGTTCACCAGTGAGGACTTCACCGGCGTTCTCAAACGCCACGGTATCCAGATCAGCATGGATGGCAAGGGCCGGTGGGTCGACAATGTTTTTGTGGAGCGCCTCTGGCGCAGCGTGAAGTACGAAGAGGTGTACCTGAAGGCCTACGACAGCCTGGGGACCGCCAAGGCCTCACTAGGCCGGTATTTCGCCTTCTACAACACCGAACGACGGCACCAATCCCTTGACCGGCGCACGCCGGATAGCGTGTACTACGAATCCGCTGCCAGGCAGGCAGCTTGACCCGAGGATGCACTTATCGCGCTGTCCAATTTTTGGGGCCCATTTCTGCGGTTGCCTGACGCTAACCATGACAAGAGGGTGATGTGGGCGATTCAAATTCAAACGATGATGACAATGCAAACAGTACTGAGGTTGTCAGATTTCCACATTCACGAACCCGGCCTGCCAGCAGCCAGGATGGTATACGCGAGTTAGGCAACTCGAAAATGGCGCAGCAGCTTGGTCGCGTACAGCCTAATCTCAAAGGGCATTGGTGTAGCCGCTGCAAGGGAATATGGTATGGCTTTGTCGGGGAATGTGAATGCCCGGTATGTGGCAATCGCAATGGCTAATCTAATCATTTTTATCCTGTAATATCGCCACCACATCCATATTAGAATCTCAAGGTTTGGTGATGCAGATGTTAACCAACTTTGCATATCCAGCCGTAAACTAGCTTTGCAATCGTAATATCCTGATTGTTTCTTCTCTGGTCATCAGAATGCTAACACGCTGATAACACTGGAAAACCAGTGTGCGCGTATATATTGGCATGTGTCTTGCTGTAGTTAACGCTACAAACATCGTTGTTGTGTTAAATGGTAAAAAACCGGAGGAGTGTTATGGCCAATATCATGTGGCTTCAAGGTGGCGCCTGTTCTGGCAATACCATGTCTTTTCTCAATGCCGAGGAACCCAGCGCCTGTGACCTGGTGACGGATTTTGGCATGAACGTGCTCTGGCACCCCTCTCTGGGGATGGAGCTTGGTGATAATCTGCAACAGATGCTGAAAGATTGTGTATCGGGCGCAATCAAACTGGATATTTTTGTTTTCGAAGGCAGTGTTGTAAACGCGCCGAATGGCACTGGCGAATGGAATCGCTTTGCCGGCAGGCCGATGAAAGACTGGGTGCGAGAGTTGTCCGATGCGGCCGACTTTGTTGTCGCTATTGGCGATTGTGCTACCTGGGGCGGTATTCCGGCGACAGCGCCGAATCCGTCTGAATCCCAGGGCTTGCAATTTCTCAAGCGCGATCACGGCGGTTTCCTCGGTAAGGACTTCAAAAGCAAGGCCGGGCTGCCTGTCATCAATATACCGGGATGTCCGGCGCATCCCGACTGGGTGACCCAGATTCTTGTTGGTATCGCGACCGGACGTGCGGGTGACCTGGCGCTTGATGAATTCCAGCGACCCAAAACGTTCTTCCAGAGTTTCACCCAGACGGGTTGCACCCGAAACATGCATTTTGCCTACAAGGTTTCTGCAACCGAATTTGGTCAACGCAAGGGTTGCCTGTTTTACGACCTGGGTTGCCGAGGCCCCATGACGCACTCGCCATGTAATCGAATCTTGTGGAACAGGGTGTCTTCCAAGACACGTGCTGGTATGCCATGTCTGGGTTGCACTGAGCCTGAATTCCCGTTCTTTGATCTTGCACCAGGCACGGTATTCAAAACCCAGACTGTTATGGGCGTACCCAAGGATTTGCCCGCAGGCGTGGACAAGAAGGGTTACATCAAGCTCACCGGCGCAGCAAAAGCTGCTATGCCAGCGTGGGCAGAACAAGATATTTTTGTGGTTTAAGGGGAGTAAAACATGTCAGCACAAGTACAAACACTGGATATTTCGCCTGTCGGTCGCGTTGAAGGCGACCTTGATGTGCGAGTCGATATCGAAAACGGCGTTGTTACCAATGCCTGGACCTCTGCGGAATTATTCAGAGGATTTGAAATTATCTTACGCGACAAGGATCCGCAAGCAGGCCTTGTTGTGACACCTCGCGCCTGTGGCATCTGTGGCGCATCACACCTGACCTGTGCTGCCTGGGCGCTGGATACGGCATGGGGAACCGAGGTGCCGCGTAATGCTATTATTGCCCGTAACCTGGGGCAGTTGGCTGAAAGTCTGCAAAGTTTGCCGCGTCACCATTACGGTCTGTTTATGATCGATATGGTGAATAAAAACTACAAGAACAGCCAGTATTATGAGGAGGCAGTCAAGCGCTGGGCGCCATTTACTGGAACCAACTATGAACTTGGTGTCACCATATCGGGTCGACCGGTCGAAATCTATGCCATGCTTGGTGGGCAGTGGCCGCATTCCAGCTACATGGTGCCTGGCGGGGTGATGTGTTCGCCTACATTGACAGATGTCACGCGCGCATGGTCGATACTGGAGCACTTCCGAACCAACTGGATTGAGCCTATGTGGCTGGGATGCTCACTTGAGCGCTATGAAGAAATCAAGACATATGATGACTTCATGGCATGGCTGGATGAAAAGCCGGAGCATGCAAACTCTGACCTTGGCATGATGTGGCGCATGGGCTGTGATGTGGGGCTAGACAAGTATGGCAAGGGCCTGGACAAGTTTGTCTCATGGGGTTACCTGCCTCACGAAGACAAATACAATAAACCCACCATCGAAGGTCGAAATGGTGCAGTACAAATGCCCAGTGGTGTGTTTGATGGCGCCTCCGGCACACACAAACTCATGGATCAGGCAATGACACGTGAGGACACAACCCATGCTTGGTATGACGAGAGCGGTGCTACACACCCGTTCGACAGAACCACGAATCCGGTGTCCAATAATAATCAGGACTTCAATGACAAATATTCATGGGCAACGGCGGTGATGCATGCCGAGAACGGGCATCTTGAAGCGGGCCCGCTTGCTCGTGAATTAATCTACGGTGGAGACCATATGGAAGATTGGCAGCACCGTGATGGACTGGTTCTGGACATGTACAAAAAAATGGGTGGCGCGAATGTTTTGCTTCGGCATTTTGCACGTATGCACGAGGTTAAATACATTTATCGTCAGATAGAGCGTTGCTTGCGAGAACTGCGCCTGGATGAGCCTTTCTACATTAAACCGCAAGAAAAAGACGGGCAGGGTTGGGGCGCAACCGAGGCTATCCGCGGTGCGCTTTGTCACTGGATTGATGTGCAGGGCGGTAAGATCAAAAACTATCAGATTATTGCGCCGACAACATGGAATGTCGGGCCGCGCACCAGTGAAGATGAGCGCGGGCCAATCGAGGAAGCACTGATTGGCACCCCCATTGCGGATCCGACTGATCCGGTAGAGGTGGGTCATGTGGCGCGCTCCTATGACTCCTGTCTGGTTTGTACTGTGCATGCGCATGACGCCAAGACGGGCAAAGAACTGTCGCGATTCAAAACCTCCTAGGGTTGGATGAGTACCGGCAACTATGAATGCCGGTACTCATTTTTGCCTGTGATAATGAATATACCTGTGAGGTTTAGCTGTGAGTAATGCAGACGACGACGCTTTGCGTGATCGTATTGGCCGGCTGATGGAAAATGGGCTGGAAACACAAACAGAGCCTTTTCCGGAAAATAACCTGGAGTTCGAGGCGATTCTTGATGAATTGCGAAAGCTGGGACCGGATGATCTGGAGCAAAAGCTCGTGATTTCGGGTTTTGTCAACAAGCCTTACGGTGAGGATGAGCAACGCTGCCTGGAGTGTATGTATTATCTCGTTCACCGCAAATGGTGCGATCTGCCTGAGCTCGCCGTGCCTGTTGAAGCGGACTGGTGGTGCAGACTCTGGAGGATTTAGATTATTTAGAGAGATCTGTCGCATGAGTGATAATGAACCCATCACACCGGAGCAGGCTGCTGCTGATGAATCATTGCGAGAAACACTGCGTGATTACCTGCAAAGTGGCCTGAAAACTGAGGTTGAGCCCCGCGCCTATGCTAGTGATCAGGTCAATGAAATTATAAATCGCCTTCAGTCGCTTGATGAAACGGATTACCGTAATAAGCTGATTATCGCGGGTTTCACATTAACCCCGTACAAAACTGATGACGATGATGATGTTGAACAGGCCTGCGAAACCTGTATGTATTATCTTGTACACCGCCGTTTCTGTGAGTTACCAGAACTGATGCTGCCCGTAGACGATGAATGGTCATGTCGTTTATGGCGTATCTAGTCATATTTTATTTCGCCCCCAAACTCTTCTGATTGATGATTTGCAGCTATGCGTGTAGTGTAGGTGTGGATAATTAGTATTTTGACCGCTATCAACCTGTTGCGGTTGTTGTGGGCATAAGGCAGATCATTACCATGTTATCGATTATTGGCTGTGGCAATCCCAATCGACAGGATGACGGTGCAGGTGTCTATGTGGCGCAACAGTTATTAAAGGATCCCGATATCCAGTCGTGCCCCAACGTACAGGTATTTGATGCAGGCACATCAGGTATGGATGTCATGTTCCAGGCACGCGGTAGCGATTCCCTGATAATTATTGATGCCAATAGCAGTGACTCAGAACCTGGCAGTATCTTCAAAGTGCCAGGCGAGGAATTGGAGAATATCCCTGATCCTGGCTATAACCTGCACGACTTCAGGTGGGATAATGCACTATACGCGGGAAAACGTATTTACAAGGAGGAGTTTCCTGAAGATATCACGGTTTATCTGATTGAAGCAGAGTCTCTGGAATTAGGCATTGGCCTCAGCAAGAAAGTCAGCACAGCCGTACAGCGTGTTATCACGAAAATCAAAGATGATGTTTCCAGCTACCAGCAGATACGATGAAGCAAGTTACCATCAAAAACGGGAATATTTATCTGTCACACGACCTGTGTGAAACATATTTCAAGCGTATAGAATCAGTCGCATTATTAATACGCAATGGGTCCGTTCTGCTTTTACCAGTACAACAGGCTGGTGGCGGGCTTCTACTAAAAATACGTAATGCAAATGGAGATCGAGTGATCCATGCCAGCGAGTTCTTCATACAACATAAAATAAAGACCGATGCCGAGATGACATTACCCGCCATATGGGATGCCGGTTCCGGAGCGTTGGTTTTCAGGATTGAAAATAATGCATAGCAAGCTGGAAATGATTTGCTACAGCATAAAGTAATGTTCGTTGTCGTTACTGCTCATAGATACGTACTAGTGTTCCAGTGGCGATGTTTCCGAACAATTTGAAGGATTTACTGAACATGGTATTTTTCATGGTATTACCGTTTAACGGGAAAATAACTCATTGAATATAAATGATAAAAAAGGCTTATTGATAATAGAGTGGGAGTAGGCTGGTTTCAAGGGCGCCCCGTGCTTACAGCATCGGGCGGTAGTGTCCAGAATTTTTCGCACTTTTGATCTGGCGGCAGTTCATGCGGTCAGTTGTTCTTCCAGATCCTGATTGTGTAATGCCTCCAT
>PABE01000092.1 GCA_002702725.1 Porticoccaceae bacterium | reverse complement strand
TCGTCATTCAAATCCAAGGTGGTTGGCATGCGTTGTGATCGCAAGTGACGCGATCGCCAAATCGATCAGCTTCGAGTTTCTTATTCGTCGTGAAGCTTGGCCAAGTACTTCTCGGGATTCGCCTCGATTTCGTCTTTGCAACTGTCGCAGCAGATCCAGACTTCTTTTCCACTCACTTCGACCTTGATAGGGGGTCCCATCGTTCCCAGCATTTCACCGCTGACCGGACACATGTGCTGCTTTTCTGCTGAAGCAGCGTCTTCCGGTGACAGCTTAGCCAACTCAGCCTTCATCTTGTCCATGGCCTTGGAACCATCACTCGAGTGATCGGCATAGTCCGAATGATCATGCCCGTCATGATCTGAAGAGGATGTTTGAGCCCCGTCGTCTTCTGTTGTATCTTCGGTGTCAGCTCCACATCCGGCGATCGCGATAACGAGCGTCAAAAGTGAAACCGACATCAGCGTTGCGAACAAGCGTGTCATTGAATGAACCTATCATCAGGTAAGTGAAATACAAAAGCCGACCGCCACGGCGAAATGCGTTGCGAGGCACAGCACTTCGACGTGGCGACGATAATCTAGAGATCGTGTCCGCAACCGTCGTTAGTCCAAATCTTGGTGGAGGTGTATGCATCCCAAGGCAAAGGAGAAGAATGCCACGTGAAATCAATTTGGACGTATTCAGGAAGGCCTATTGGTTGCAGCACGACGACGGAACCAAGCAGCATTCCGCTCCGGTCTCACAACAATTCGACAAAGGCAAAGCCATCGATTCTGTTACGCTCGCTGTTCGTCCTGCCGATGCTTCGAAAGTTTGAGCTTCACTTGATTCACTCTTCTTACAACAAGCGGACTTCAAATGGCAGCAATAGGCATTCTTCATGCAACATGCCGGTCTCGCCGTTTCATCACTCATGGGTGAGATCACTGCACTTTCGGCTTCGGCTGACTGTCCGTTGCGACAGCACTTTGCCTGAATCGAACAGCAGTAGGCGCTCTTCAAACAACATGTTGGTTTGCTTGATGTGTTTCCATGAGAAAAAAAACCTGCAGTACTTGTTAGCGCTGCAAGTACGAGAAAACTTGAGATCTTGGCGTACATTCTGACGCTCCTGATCAAGCGAACTTCTCTGTCGCCGATTAGGGAGAACAAACTCCCGAACGGGGCGACCCGATGTGACTGCGAGATTAAATGCCGTCGCCGATTGCCACCTTCAATCGTTTTTCGAGAAAACGCGAAAACGATTCACTAAGTTGTGCTCGCATCCATCTCGTTTTCGTCGGCGTGTTCCGCGAATCGAGGATCGTCGATGCCGAGCCAGAGCTTCAACTCCATGACCCAGCAGTAAAGTACAGGAACGACGAGCATCGTCATGATTTCGATCACCATGCCGCCAAAGCTCGGGATGGCCATCGGGACCATGATGTCCGATCCCCGGCCGGTAGAGGTAAGCACGGGCAAGAGGGCAAGTAACGTTGTGGCCGTTGTCATGAGACACGGTCTCACTCGACGCAGACCGGCTGCAATCGTCGCTTCTCGTGCTTCCTTTGCTGTACTGATACGACGGCGACGGAAACTTTGGTCGAGATATGTCGTGATGACAACGCCATCATCCGAAGCGATTCCGAACAGCGCCAGAAACCCGACCCACACAGCAACGCTCAGATTGATCGGGTGAACTTGAAACAGATCGCGCATGTTCGTACCGAAGAGATGGAAGTCCAAGATCCATTCTTGGCCGTAAGCCCAAAGCATGATGAAGCCACCGGCCCACGCAATGAGAATCCCGCTGAATACCAGGGATGTCGTAATCACGGAGCGGAACTGAAAATAGAGGATCAGAAAAATCGCGAACAAGGCTATCGGAAGTACGACAGCCAAGGTCTTCTGAGAACGAATTTGATTTTCATAGCTGCCTGCAAACTCGTAGCTCACACCTTGCGGCAATACGAGTTCTCCCCTGTCGATCTTATCTGTGAGGAAGCGCTGACACGCTTCGACAACGTCCACTTCGGCTTCACCGGGCCTCTTGTCGAACAGCACGTACCCCAACAGGAATGTATCTTCACTCTTGATCACTTGAGGTCCACGCACAAAATTGATCGACGCCAACTGATCGAGAGGAATCTGTTGGCCTGTAGGAGTAGGAACCAAGATCCGCCCAATCGTCTCAATCTCATCGCGTAGTTCGCGGGCATAGCGTACTCGCACAGGATAACGCTCTCGCCCTTCCACGGTCGTCGTAATCTGTCGTCCGCCGATTGCCACTTCGATGACATCCTGCACGGAGCGAACATGCAATCCGTATCTCTTGATGGCGTCACGATCGATCTCGATCTCCAAGTACGGCTTCCCCACGATTCGATCGGCAATCACAGCCGAAGCTTCAACCGAGGGCACTTGCTTGAGGAGACTTTCGATCTGAAGAGCAACGGTCTCAATGGTCTGAAGGTCCGGTCCCTTGATCTTCAATCCCATCGGTGCACGCATGCCGCTCTGGAGCATGACAATTCTCGCAGCGATGGGCTGTAGCTTGGGAGCCGATGTTGTCCCCGGCAAGTCTGCTGCTACTGTGATCTCATTCCAGATATCGTCAGGTGATTGAATGTGCTCACGCCAAAGTCGAAACGGACGACCTCGACTATCTTCAATCAGCTCGCCCTCTTCATCTCTAAGAAAATCGTTCGTCTCATTGTCGTACGCGAATTTCAAGCGATGGCCCTCTTCGTCCTGCATGTACTCCGGTTTGTACGCGATGATCGTTTCGATCATCGAGATCGGTGCTGGATCAAGCGGGCTATCAACACGGCCGATCTTCCCAACGACCGACTCGACTTCGGGAATCGACATCAGCAGTTGATCTTGAAGCTGCAGTACATCCATGGCTTCGCCTATCGAGGCATGAGGCATGGTGGTGGGCATGTATAGATATGAGCCTTCGTCCAAAGGCGGCATGAACTCTTTACCTAGTCCAGGAAAGGTATGTGCAGCAGATTTCCATGGAGCTGAATTCTTCAAGGAAGTGGGCATGAACGAAAAGAGCCGATCAAAACCAAGCCACGCCATGCCTCCTAAACACAAAATCAACAATGGGGCAATTAGAAAAACAAGTTTGTACTTGAGACAAATGACTAGCAGCGGTCGATACAGAAACGTCTGAAACACTTGAAAGAAGGCAAGCAACCCGCCAATTAACAAGACGACAAATAACAGGTTGCGAAGCAGTCCCTTTTCCGGCCCTAACGGAAGCCAGTGATCGGCCAAAATGGTGATCACGATGACGACCGCGATTCCGCTTGCCGCCCAGGGACCGGCTCTTGCAAGACTGCGAGGCATACGATCTTCCAGCATCTTGAAGAGCCCCACGGCAACAGCAATTGCACCGATCCACCAAGGAACAAGAAACGGAATTCCAATGGATATGAGGAATCGTGGAATGACGTAAGGGAATAGAAATGCCAATCCGGATACGAGCAGAATGAGACAACCAACCCCAATGAGGCCCGCGAAGAAGACCTGCAGCAGTCGTCGTGATTTGATCCGACCGGCGAAAAGAAGATGCGCTGCTGGCGGAATGATCGTCAGTGCGACGATCACCGATGACATTAAGGCAAACGTTTTTGTAAAGGCGAGTGGTCGAAACAGCTTTCCTTCCGCACCCATCATGGTGAACACGGGCAAAAAGCTAATCACGGTTGTTGCCACCGCTGTTAAAACGGCTCCGGCAACTTCGCTCGCGGCTCGATAGATGACGACCTGTCGATCCTCTTCCGGATCGGCCTCGTCGAGTTGTTTGAGGATGTTCTCGCAGAGAATAATCCCCATATCAACCATTGTGCCAATGGCGATCGCGATCCCCGACAGCGCCACAATGTTTGCATCAACGCCGAAGACGCGCATCGCGATGAAGCACATCAAGACTGCCAGCGGCAACAATGCGCTGATCAACATTGAACTTCGCAAATGCAGCACGCTAATCAAAATCACGATGATCGTGACCAATATCTCTTCACTTAGCGCGGTATTGAGCGTGCCCAGCGTTTCGTAGATCAGTCCGGTTCGATCGTAGTATGGAACTACCGTAATCTGGCTCGTTGTCGCCCAGCTAGGCCACTCACGACGGGGCAAGCTTCGAAGATACTCCACCCAAGCAGAATGATTGAGCTCAGAGTCTTCGTATGCACTGAAGAAATGACTCCTGGCAAAAGCCTCGACCCGATCTCGTGACACCTTCGAATAGTCAATGACTACTTTCGTCGGCAACCCCGGAGAAAGCTCCTTGGTCTTCTTCTTGACATTCTTGATCGCTGCAAGCGGATTGAAGCCGTACCGAACGACACAGACCCCTCCCACGGCCTCGGCTCCACCCTTATCCAACGCACCGCGCCGGAGTGCTGGCCCCAAACTGACTTTTGCAACTTCCTTGATGGTGATCGGGACGTTGTCCTGAACCCGGATTACTGTCGATTCGATATCTTCGAGTTGCTTGATAAAACCGAGTCCACGGATCACATATTCGGCTTTGTTCAACTCGATGGTTCGAGCACCCACATCGACATTTGACATGCGAATCGAATTGAACACATCGACCAACGAAACCTGGTAGGCGCGCATCGCATCC
This sequence comes from Porticoccaceae bacterium, assembly GCA_002702725.1. Taxonomy (GTDB): domain Bacteria; phylum Pseudomonadota; class Gammaproteobacteria; order Pseudomonadales; family Porticoccaceae; genus NAT127. The sequence continues at coordinate 5,282 of PABE01000092.1, read as the reverse complement.
GGATCCACGTCGATCTGGTACTCCTGCACGAACCCACCAATCGAAGCGACTTCGCTGATACCCTCGGCGGAGCTGAGCGCATATCGCACGTACCAATCTTGAGCCGAGCGAAGCTCGTCGAGATCCCAGCCTCCGGCTGGGTTTCCGTCAGGGTCACGACCTTCCAACGTGTACCAAAAGATTTGCCCCAAGGCAGTTGCATCCGGCCCAAGCATCGGCGAGACACCGTCCGGCAAAGTATCACTCGGAAGACTGTTGAGTTTCTCTAGGACTCTTGTGCGAGACCAATAGAAGTCAACTTTTTCATTGAAAATAACGTAGATCGTCGAGAAGCCAAACATCGAGTAGCTGCGTACCGTTTTGACTTCCGGAATTCCAAGTAGTGCCACGGTCAACGGGAATCCGATTTGGTCTTCGACATCCTGCGGCGACCGCCCGTTCCATCTTGTGAACACGATCTGCTGATTCTCACCGATGTCCGGAATTGCATCGACGGGAACTGGTCGAAACACTTCCGGAAAAGCGGATGGATCCTCTCGAAAACCTCCCAGTTTCCAATCAAATGGGGCGACCATTAGGCCCCAACCCAAGATCGCCAAGACGATAAGCAGTACAACGAGCTTGTTCGTAAGGCAGAACCAGATTACTCGACTAAGGACTGAGCTGCGTTGGGAATTGACTTCTGCCATGTGTCTAATGCTGGGAATCGGAGACAAATCGGATCATGTTGATATTCTGCGCGCGGCGCGCAGTCGCGTTGAGGATTGTGGATGCTTTGTTGATCATCGCGAGTGCATTTCCTCGAATGTGCCTACCCAGTTCTTGCATCCTTTGTGCTTACGATGATTGCTACAAGAGATGGCTCGCACACGCGGCAATCGTCGAGGTTCTACTAGTGCGAGAGAAGCCGCTCCGTGCGATCAGCACACTTGAGCATTGCCGCACCGTAATACGGGTTTCTGGGCCGATCATCTTCTTGAAGCCAGATCGCCCCTCGCCCCTCAAAAGCCATCGGACAGTGGATCTCGTAAAGTGTCATGTCTGCCGCGACTCCAAAGAGTCGAAAGATGGCTGACAATTCATCGGATAACAATGCAAATCGTGACCTGAACTCCTTGATGCTTGTTATGCCGTCAAACTGCCGAAGGATCTCCTCCATATCAGCAGCTTCACGAGACCAAGCTTCCGCTGTGGCTCCTTCGAGATTAGCGGGACTGATCCGGTCCATCGCAGAAACAAGTCTTGAAAGTTGTTGCTGCGCCGTCTTGAGATCATCACCGGCCAGTGCTGTCGCAACAGGTTGATATGCCTCCCAAAGCAGCCCAAGTTGATCACGAAAATCATCGGCAACTTCAAGCCGATCGGGTTGAGGTTGGCGTGAGTCCGAGTTCATCCCAAAGTGTGATTGAGTTCGTTTCCAATCTCTTCTCAAACTTGAGTAAGCGCTGTCGATTTCATCCATCGTCTTGGCTTGAGCACCGATAGCGGCATCATTTCCCAGCAACATGTGAAGCTCATTCCACATTGCCACCATCGAATTCGGCACTTTTTGAACCTGGACGTTGTCCAACTCCCGCTCGAAATCTCGAAATGCCAAGCTGGAATTCTGCAAGTCACCTTGCTCGACTTGATGGCCTACGTCAAGAAAAGCTGTTGCTAGTCTCTCTAGCTGCGTGAGGAATTGCGGTGACAACTCCATGTCTTCCGATTGCTTCTCCGACGATGACTGATTCGACGGCATGGTTGATCCGCCGTGATGATGCCCGCCACCTCCGCCACCCTCCGGTGTCATCATGGAAGGTTTGGCCGAAATCTGAAGCGCGCTGTCGAGTTTGAAGTTGCCATTTGAGACAACGAGTTCTCCCTCCTTCAAGCCTCGGCGAACCAAATAGAAATCTCCGGCGCGAGGACCAAGCACAACCTCTCGTCCTTCGTAGGTCGGCTCATTGGCATCTGGAATCTGAACGTATACGACGGCTCGCTTGCCAGTTATCAATGCCGCTGACGCGGGAATAACCAATGGCTTTAAGTCTTCATCTGGCTCCGCAGTGACAAAACCTAAAGTCTCCGCTCGAACCAAGGGCATACCACAAATGTCGCAAACTCCCGGTTCGTCCTTGACGATCTCAGGATGCATCGGACTGATCCACTTACCGGCAAGACTTGGATCGAGCACGCGACCACCGGCAGCGACTTGTGACTTTACTGTCGCTCGTACGAACATTTCTGGCTTCAATCGTCCATCGTCGTTCGCAACGTTGACACGAACCTTGACCGTACGTGTATCTCGATTGAGCACGGGATCGATAAAGGCAATTTGCCCTTCGAATACCTCTCCAGGATAAGCCTCCGTCGTAAACTCCACTCGTTGCCCAAATCGCAACCAAGGCAGATCCGATTCATAAGCATCTAGCAAGACCCAAAGATGAGAGAGATCAGCCACCGTGTAGATTCGATCTCCCGTTCGAACTCGGTCGCCTTCCTCTTTCGACTTCTCGATGACGATTCCACCAAGTGGCGAGTAAATTGTGAGATGATCGGTCGGTGTTCCGCGTTGAGCAATTTCCTCGATTTGTGAAGCTGTTACTCCGAGCAATCGAAGCTTCTCGCGAGCCGACGCGACGAGATCAATTGGCTGTAGCAGGGTTGACTGATTGTCCGAACGGTTCTGCCGAAATTTCAGCGCTTGCAACAGCTCTTCTTGCGCTGAATAGAGCTCCTCGCTGTAGATGTAAACGAGGTGATCGCCCTTCCGGACCTCAACACCTTCGTAGTCGACATAGAGTCGATCAAGTCGCCCAGATACCCAAGCAGTGATGTGCGAAAGTCGAGTCTCGTCGTACTCAATCTTGCCGACCATTCGAACTTTGGCCGTAACGTAACGTCGTGCGACCGGCACCGTTTCAATCTTGAGCAATTCTCTCGCATCCGAGCTGATCGCCACCGTTCGCATTCCAGCAGGTGAGTTCTTAACGGGAACCAGATCCATACCGCAAATCGGACATTTTCCTGGCTTATTGCGCCTAATCTGAGGATGCATCGAGCATGTCCAGATTTTCGGTTCTGCTGGCGACGTAACCGTCGGCTCGATGGATGGGGAGTCGGAGCCCTCCGTCGACGGTTTCAATGCCCACGCGAAGGCGAAGCCAATTAGGAAGAAGAGGAGCACTTGGCCTGACCAAAACCAAATGCGATGTTTCGTGTAATAACGTCGTAGTGATTCAGGGAGCCATAATGACATTTGAACACTCTCCGTCACTGATGTATTTCAACTCGCTTGCAATCGCCCGTGCGAATCATGGACTGTCCAGCACGACGGATCCTTCTGGATGTCAGTACGCGCAAAACAGTCATCGAATCCGTCGAAAGCCAGTTGATAAAATGGCTGTGGGGTCGACAAATAAACGGTGTTCGCGCTCAACCATGAAGAGTGCCGAAACTCACCCATCGTCAAGCGTGGCATCCTTATCTAGCCAGTTGATAAACGTGTCGATTTCGCTCTTATCTTGTACACCGATTAGCGTGATGTACCGAGAGCCTCGCTTCCAAGTCGCGGCCAGTTTGTCGTTCAAGTTGACAAGCTGGCACTCTTTGTTGCTGCATGACTCCATTGTTGAAGGACGATCGCCGAACCATTCATTCGTCCCCTCATCATCGTGTTCAAACAGCGCGATGGTTGATCCATCGCTACGCCTACAGATCGTCTGGACACACGTACAACAAGGCATATTCAATACTTGCATCGAGACCGGTGTGTATCCTTCGGGCAGCCCCTTCGACGTCGCTGGTCGGTATCCAAGTCGCTCAGAAACTTCGTTGGCCGCAATTCGATCGTGCTCGTACAACTCAAGCAAGATTGCTTGGGCCGACTCCGGATCTCGCTCAAACTCTTCTAGGTAGCGTCCAAACTCTGACGTGAACTGATGATGTTCTGACATATGGGAGTGCTTAGGTAAAAACACCCAAGTCGCAAGAATCAATAGCAAGACGGCAACGGCAGCCCCGGCCAACCAAACATGCTTGTCATGCATGTTCCAACGACGTTTGAGCTGAACAGACTTGGATTCAATCGCTCCTGTCGCGGAACACAATTCTGCTTCTAACTTCAACCAGTCGGGTTCGATTTGGATGTCCGGCACGTGACTCACGAATGCGGAAAGCTGTTTGAATTCAGAAAGGCGAGCAGTGCACACCGGGCAACCTGCAAGGTGATCTTGCATCCGTCCATATTGCGAGGGCTCTAACTCTCCGTCGTAATAGTCGGAGAGCAATTCCATGACTTCAGCACAGTTCATGTTAAGGCTCCCAACCCAAATCGATCAGATGTCGACGAAGTTCTTGGCGAGCACGTGTCAAACGCGAACCAACCGTGCCCGAAGGGATATTGGCTATCGAAGCTATTTCGTCGTAGGATTTCGATTCAACTTCCTTTAGTACAAAAATAACTCGCAAGTCCGGCGAGAGACGTTGGAGCGCGCAGTCAAGGAGTTCTCGATGTGACTGACTCTCGTCGTCTGCTGGAATTCGGCTCATGGGCTCTTCGACAAGCGATTGGAGCTTACGACGACTGGCCTTCCTGACGTGCTGCAGGGCAGCATTGACCGTAAGTCGATAGAGCCAAGTCTCGAATCGTGATTTGCCTTCAAAAGTGTCGAGCTTTTCGAAGACCTGAATAAAAACATTCTGCGTCACGTCCGCCGCGTCTTGAATTCCCGCAATCTTCGTCGCAACGCGCGCTACTAGCGGTTGACACAGTGTGTACAGAGTTTGCTGTGCGCTACGATCACCAACGCGGCAAAGAGCTATCAACCTTTCATCGACGGATTCCGATAGCTCCGACGCTTTGACCGTACTCACGGAGTTTGATGCCATGGGGCACAAGATTCTTCAAAGAAAAAGCGGCGATTCCAAAATTTGCGGAAGCCTACAAGAGGAACCGCAAAGATCAGCATGGCCGTGGAAGGCTCGGAAAATCCCATCCCTAACTCGAACCGCTGCCAGCCATGAATAAGCGGTTCGCCACGCCCCCAATCTTCGCACAACTCGAGGCTGAAGGCGACCGATACACGGCGGTTTCAGAAGCCGTAGCTCGCCGGTGCCGCGAGGCGAGTCACTGACATCGCCGTGAGGGGTGTACAATTCCCTTTGAAACTAAGGCTGGGCGAGCAAGCATCTTGAAGAGTCCGATTGTGGGGCGATTCGACAGGAACCGTCTGGACAATCGAAGATGAACGTCATTGCTTGGCCGAACCGGTTACATAACCTTCAACAACTCGAGAATG
>PABE01000091.1 GCA_002702725.1 Porticoccaceae bacterium | reverse complement strand
CAACTGGCCAACTTCAAGGTGCCGAAGAAGGTGGTGTTCGTAGAGCAATTACCCCGCAACACCATGGGCAAGGTGCAGAAAAACCAGCTGCGTCTGGCGCATCAAAACCTGTTCCGGTAAGCCGTAATTAAACGCCCGATTGCATCGCCCGGCGCATATCGGCCACCTGGGGCTGGTGGGCCAGGTGGCCACCGTCGCAGGCGATGGCCTGGCCGGTAATGTAGGTGCTCTCGTCGGAGGCCAGAAACGCCGCCAGGGCACCGACATCCTTCGGTTCACCGAAGTCCGGCGTCAGAATATGGTCCTTGATGGCGCGCACCAGATCCTGGGAGTTTACCTTCGCCTGCTCCGACATGATGACCCCCGGTGTAATCGCATTGCAGCGCACCCCCTGAAGGCCGTACTGCACCGCGATGTGCTGGGTGAGGGAAATGATCGCAGCCTTTGACGCGCCGTAGGCCGTCCGCGACAGATCGCCGACCAGCCCCGAATCGGAGGAGGTGTTGATGATTGAGCCACCACCGGCCCGAATCATATGGGGAATCGCGTACTTGCTGCCGAGCAAGAACGAGGTCAGGTTGACCTGAAGCACCCGGTTCCACAACTCCAGCTCGATATCGACCACCGTGGTGTCCTTTTCCATCACCTCCGGCGAGACCAGGCCGACATTGTTATGCAACACATGGAGGGCACCGAAATTCTCGATGGCCGCCTCGATCAGCTGGCGAATGGAATCGGCATCGGCGGCGTCGTACTGAACCGCAACGACCCTGTCGCCCAGGGTCTCCGCCAGGCTTTTTGCCACCGGAAAATTAATATCGCCGATGACCACGGAGGCACCCTCGAGAGCGAAGCGGGTCGCACAGGCGGCGCCGATTCCCGTGGCGCCGCCGGCGACAACCGCGACCTTGTTTTGGAGTCGTTGCATGGATTGTGTCCCTTGATTAACGTTATAGGAGAGGTGAAAGAACCGAGACAATGTATACCATCGAACAGAGAGAAATAAAATCGAAGCCTTGCCACGGCCTCGATTAGCCACCTGCCAGGACAATCATTGGCGCCACGTCAATTTGAGTACAACACTCAATCGGACAGACTTTTTTTCAATTCTTGCAAAAGGGATGCGCCATCGCCCGTCCAGGCGCTGCCGTGCATACAGGCCAGGGTCGATGGCTCTGCCGCTGCCAGCTTATCCAGCAGCGCGCCGGCATTTTTGCTGTGGGAAAAATAATCCATCTGCTGGCGAAATCCCTCACTGGGGCCGAGGATCTCCCCTTGTGTCAGTGCGGGTGTGTCCTTGCCCGGCTGGGTAAACAAATCGCCGCAGAGTAACGTCGATGTTGATTCCTCCATCATCAGCCCGCACTCCCAGGCGTGGGGCAAATGGGGCGTATCAAACCAGCGCAGCCGGTGGCGGCCAATGGATAACAGCTCGCCGTCGACCATGGCCCGGGGTGCGCGATCCGCCATATCCTCCACCGATACCAGGGCCGCTACGGCACCACACAGGGGAACGGAATCGGGTGCCGCCGCCAGCCAGGCGTTGAGCGCGCCGCACTCGTCGGACTCGACATGGGAAAAACCGATATAACGCAATGACCTCACCGGCAACACCGAAGAGACAGCCTCACTCACCAGAGGAAACAGCTTCCGCGGCCCCGCGTGAAACAGTAGCGGCTGATCGTCCACAATCAGATACTGGTTGAACGAAAAGCCTCCCGCTCCGGGAATATCCACCGGCGTATTGATGCGAAAAATACCGTCGGCAATCTCCTGTACGTTGGTGCCGGACTGACTGTTGGTAATGGACATGTGCAAGTGCTCCGAAAAAACGAAAGACATCCCCTCGCCCGTCGCGACAAGTGGCTTCAGATTGTTCACCAGAAGCGACCGCTGGCTTCACCTGGGTCACCCTGCCATTACCAGCACAGGGCCGATACGCTATCGCGTTGGTATTCAACTACTTTCTGGGACCATAACAATATCGCCCCGCGTCGATTCGACGATGTCGAGCAATTCTGCGGCTTCCTGTTCAGGGACGCTGTGGCTGGCCAGAATCCCTTTGAAAATGGTTACGAAGCGATCCCACTCCGCCTCGGTAATATTCAGATGGGCGTGTGACTCTTTCATGCCGCCCCCGATGTAGGTACAGGGACCGCCGCTGGCCTGGCAGACCATGGCGGTGACATGGTATTTCAGGTAGGGAGTTGGCACCCTGAGCCTCGCCGCCGCGATGGCCGGGTTTTCATTGAGCAACGGATCAGGGACCACGGCATCGAGCAGATCATCCACCACCACGGCGATGGCGGGGAGCCCGCCGAGGCGCTGGTAAAGGGTAGGCTGCATCGGTTCGGCTTCGTCATCCTGCCCGAAAGCGGCCGGCAAATAGCCCGTCGAAAGTATCAGAACGAGAAGCAAGAGGGCCGATTTTAAAATGGAGGAAGACATCGACTTTTCCCTCATGAACGGGGAGCGCGTCACCATCCCGATTGTTTTGCAACTACGAACCCGACGCGGGTCCACAGCGTTTTAAAAACCTGGCTGAACCGATCTGGCAGGCTGAGGCAGCCTTTTAGGAATATAGTCCAATTCGGCGACTCCAGTGCTCTCGCAACTAAAGATCGCCACCCGGTTACAACGACATTCACGGGCCCATATTGGCCGGATTAAAATCGTGTTGGCGAAACTTCACATATCGCAGTAGCGGTTATCCGGGTCATCCGCCGGCAGGACTGTCGTGGGAATATCAACGGCACCGGCATAAAAAACGAGGATTTCCACCGGCCCGTCAATCGCTCTACCGCGATGGACCGTACGCAGTACTTCGACGGCGGATTCGCCCTCCTTGAGCAGTACCGAATCGCCGTCTTTTGTTTCCACCTCTACCGGCCCCTTCAGGATATAACCGAGGGTGGGCACCGGGTGACAATGGAAGGGTGTGGTTTCACCGGCCTCGATCACCAGCTTGACGGAAGTCACTTTGGCCTGCCCTTCGGGGTAGACGATGGGATGCCCTTCCCAGGTTGTCGTCGTCTCCAGCAGCGTTTCAGCCTGAAGGATTGCGGCGAGAAAAAGTGCCCCGGTTGTGACCACCGCCCCGACGAATTTTTTCATGGCTCCGGACCTTTTTATGTATTCAAGAAACATCCCGGCCAGCGGGATCGAAACCTGTTTTTCTGCCATAACTCACCACGGAAAGTCCGCGGTGCATGACAATCAGGATAGCGACTTGTCACCCCAGAGTTCTTCAAGTCGCTGGTCGCGACCACAATTCCAGCGATAGAATTTATATTTCAGCGGGTTTTTCTTGTAGTAATCCTGATGGTAGCTCTCATCACCGGTTATCGGATAAAACGTTGTGGCATCCAGCACCGGTGTAACCACGGTTTTGCCGGGAAACAGGTTTTCGACTTTCTGCCTCGAGGCTTCGGCCAGACGCCTTTCCTCCGCATCGGCGGTGAAAATGGCGCTCAGATAACTGCTGCCCCTATCGCAGAACTGACCGCCACTGTCGAAGGGGTCGATGTTCACCCAAAAATGGTCAAGCAGCTGTTGATAGGAAATAACGTCGGGGTCATAGGTCACTTCAACCGTCTCATAGTGACCCTGGTGGTTGCCGTTATAGGTCGGGTTTTCAACCTCGCCACCGGTAAATCCGCTGACCACTTCGGACACGCCATCGAGCTTTTCAAAATCAGCCTCCATGCACCAGAAGCACCCGCCGGCAAAAAGGGCCTTGTCGGCGGAAGCCGCCATCGACAACAGCATCGATAGCAATATCAGAACAGCATTCAGCGTCTTCATACCCGAACCTTATCCCCAATCACGATTAGCGATGATTGAAAGTCTAGTCAATGATCTGGCGGATCGCCGTCCCTGATCCGGGCGAGAATATTCGAGAACCAGTCATTCAGGGAGGTGACCTTCGAATGCCGCGCCGAGGCGAATTCTCCCGCTTCGGCGACAAAATGAAGTGACAAATCCGGTCCCAATATGGCAATCGAGGGAATACCTTCGTCGATGGGTTTGCCAAATTGTCTGGTGAACTCGATGTTCCTGTCCCAGTTACCCACATCCACATGGACCACCTGAAAGTTCGACTCCACGGTATCCGACAGCGGTGGTTCACCGAGCTTACTGTTGAAGCTGCGGCAATCCGGACACCACTCGGAACCAAAGACCACCAGGACCAGTTTATTGGCCTCGGTCGCCTGAATGCCCGCGGCTTCCAGCTGGCGGTAGGGGTCGGCATCAGGGTCGTACCGGTACTCGGCGGCGCCAGCGGGAAACGAACAGCACCAGAAAAAGATCAGAACGGCGAGGCCCGGCCGTTTGCGGATATGGGTCATTGAGCCGCCGCGGCTGGCTCCTGCAAGGATCATGATTGAACCCTCTGTTTGATTGGCGCGGTCTCTTTCAAAAAGATCGCCACAATCAAACCCAGGCTCATGCCGATGGCTGCCAGGGTGAGGATATGCTCAATGCCATAGTGCTTGGCAACAAACCCGGCCACCGCCGGCACTATCCCGCCACCGAACACTTCGCCTATGCCCACCACCAGCCCGGAGGCCGTGGCCATCAGTGTGGCGGGCACGGATTCCACGGTCAGGGGGCCAACGGTCAGCGTGACGTTGGAGAAAACACAGAACATGACGATAAACACCAGGCTGAACAACGCCAGTGGGCTATTGCCGATGTATCGCAGGGCGAGCAGCGCGCACACGGCGACGACGACACCGAGGGCCAGAATGGGTTTGCGACCGAACCTGTCGGACAGACCAGGCATCACCAGGTTTCCGGCACTGCCGCCAAAACCGATGGCGGACACCACGAAGCCCATTTCGGTGATGGTCAGGCCCAGGTGATCCACCAGGTAGTTGGGAAAAAACACGCCCATGACGGTAACCACGGTCAGCCAGCAGAACATGCCGCAGATATTGAGCGGTACGTTCCGATACTGGAACACATCCTGCCAGCGGTGCTGCCTGGCATCGTGGGTAATCGTGTGCTCCGCCGCGACCCTGGGGCTGGGATCCCGCATTACCCTGTACATCAGGTAGGCAACAATAAAGCCGGGCAACGACACCAGAATAAACACCCACCGCCAGGAGGGCACCACGGCCAGTAACTGGGTGACAATCAATGGCGCAAGCCCGAGACCAATCAGCGCCACCATGTTTTGCTGGATACCGAGGTTCAGCCCATGCCGGCTCGGCTTGCTGGCATCCAGGGTGGCGACGATGCTCGTCGGGGTAAAAGCGCCCTCCGCCAGCCCCATCAGGGCGCGAATAAAGAGCAGGCTCATCAGGCCGGTAGCCAGGCCACTGAATCCCGCCAGCAGCGAAAACAGCACGACGGCGGGAATCAGCACCTTGCGATGCCCCACCTTGTCCGCCAGACGGCCGCAGAACATCGCCGCCACACCCCAGGCAATGGCGAGCACACCGGAAATCAGCCCGATATCCTGGTAGTCGAAATTGAGATCTTTCATCATTACCGGGAACAGGGGCTGGATCATGAACCGGTCCAGCCCCACCAGGCCAAAGCCGATGGAAAGCAGGGCGACGGCCTTCCACTCGTAGCGGGTGTCCCATGTGTCGTCGTTGTGGTTGTTTGTCATGATGATTCCTTATTGTTGTTCTGATTGCGACGTGCACAATTGCGCGAGTGTATCGCGACATCTTCTGCCCCGCCACGACTTGCGATCCGGCCCGATTATGTCGACACTACATGGCCCCCTGGCAACCGCCCCTGTTATTCGGGCTTATTGGTAATGACCACAAGGATAAGGAACGCACCGTGACCGATTCCATTACACCCTTTGAACTTTCCATCCCCCAGGCGCAGCTCGATGATCTTAAAACCCGACTCAGCCTGACACGCTGGCCGGAAAAGGAAACCGTCGACGACTGGTCACAGGGCGCGCCCCTCGCGGCGGTCAAGGCCCTGTGTGACTACTGGCAGAACACCTACGACTGGCGCCGTTGCGAGCAGCGCCTGAACAAGCTCGGCCAGTTCAAGACCACCATCGACGGACTGGAAATTCACTTTCTGCACATACGCTCCAAACACGAGAACGCCCTGCCCATGGTCATGACCCATGGCTGGCCGGGCTCGGTTATCGAGTTTCTCAACGCCATCGATCCGCTCACCAATCCGGAGGCCCATGGCGGCAAGGCGGAGGACGCCTTCCATCTGGTTATCCCCTCCCTGCCCGGGTTCGGCTTTTCGGAACAGCCGAAGGAGACCGGCTGGGGTATTCACCGCATTGCCCGCGCCTGGACCACGCTGATGAATCGCCTTGGCTATGAGGGCTTTGTCGCCCAGGGGGGCGACTGGGGAGCCGGGGTGACCACCGCCCTGGGCAACCAGAAGCCGGACGGTTTGAAAGCGATTCACCTCAACATGCCGCTGGTGCAGCCTCAGCCGGAGGACATGGCGGACCTGACCCCCGCTGAACAGGCCGCCCTGGGCAGCATGCAGTTCTACCAGGACTGGGATTCCGGCTACTCCAAGCAGCAGGCCACCCGGCCCCAAACCCTGGGCTATGGCCTTGTGGACTCGCCGGTGGGCCAGGCGGCCTGGATTTACGAGAAGTTCTACGCCTGGACCGACAATGGCGGCAAGCCCGAGGACGCCCTTTCCTACGATCAGATGCTGGACAACATCATGCTCTACTGGCTGCCCGGCAACGGCGCTTCGTCGGGCCGTCTCTATTGGGAAAGTTTCAAGGACATGTTTACCGAACCCATGGATATCCCGGTGGGCGTGAGTATTTTCCCCCGGGAAATTTTCCGGCCCTCAAAGCGCTGGGCCGAGCGGGTTTACAAAAACCTGATTCACTGGAACGAGACCGACAAGGGCGGCCATTTCGCCGCGTTCGAGCAACCGGAACGGTTTGTCAATGAAGTGCGAACCTGTTTCCGCCACATTCGCTAACCCGCAAAGTACCCGTCGGCGCACTCAGGACACCGAGCGCGCCGGTGGCGTCGCCCTTACCCAAAGCCGCGTCACCTTTAACGACTCGATAAACCAGAGACCATCCACCTTTCGGTATTCGTCGTGGTAGTGGCCATAGCCGTGAAGATATTCCAGGCCCATGCTGGACGGTTTGTCATTGGGCCAGGTGATGCGATCCTCCATGGCCCAGATCCCGCGGGCATAATCCGCTGAAATAATGTCGATTTCAGGATTGTGGCCGTGGTGAACGCTCACCGCATTCACCAGGGCTTCCTGATAAAGGGCTATGGCGGTATTGATCGGCTGCGGCTGGTCCTGCTGCTCGGGGAAAAACACCGTGGCATTTCGGGTAAACAGGCCTGTAAGCCCCTCCCAATCCCTGGTATCGACACAGCGGAAATAGGCGGCTTTTAAGGCCTGGATGGCGAGAATGTCGGCCACGTTCTCAGACTTGACGGCTGTTCTCATTACTGTCTCCCTGGTGCTGTAAAGGCTTTAATGGCGCTCGGACATGAATCGATCACAGTGGAAATCGGCGCTGCCCAGCCATTGCCGCAGTACCAGTCCGCGCTTGTGATAGTGGCTGATGGCATATTCGTCCGTCACCCCATAGCCACCGTGGAGCTGGATGCCCTGCTCGGTGATCTCTTTGAGCGCCCTGTCCACCACCAGCATCGCGGCGGAAATCGCCGCGCCGCGTTCGCCGGCGCTGCTTTCCAGTTTCGACAGCCCATAGAACAACATGGAGGTGGATTCGTGGGCGGCAATAAACATGTCCGCGAGGGTGTGCTGCAAGGCCTGGAAATTGCCGATGGGCTGACCGAACTGCCTGCGGTTTTTAATGTAGTCGGCGGTGAGATCCAGACAGGCCTCCATAATGCCGACGGCCTCGGCAATGCAGGCAAGGCGCGCCCTGTCGGCGGCAACATCCAGCAGCGTCCGGACATCTTCGCCGGTCGCAATACAGCCCGCCGGGGGCACGGTACAGCCGGCAAAACGGATATCCGCCGCCGGCGTGCCATCAATCAGTACATAGCGATCAAGCATCACGCCCTTGCCGTCGATGTCAACGAGCAACAAAAGCGGCTCGCCGGACTCCTCGGCGACAGCGGGCACCAGTAATGTATCGGCGGTTGGCCCATCGACAACCATTGGCACCTGGCCCGATAAGTGCCAATTGCCACGACCATCGACGTTGGCGGAGATCGGGAAGTCCACGCCTGTTTCGCTGTCGAACCCAGACCAGAGACCGGCAACCCGCAATTCTCCGCCCGCGATGGCGGTAAGGGCATCCCCTGCCGCGGGCGAATCGGACAACCGTGCAAGTATCGATGCCGCCCACACCCCGCTGGTGAGCACCGGCTCCCAACACAGGGTCTTTCCCAGGCAGCGCATCAACAGGCAGGTGTCGACGAAGGGGCTTTCCAGGCCGCCCAGTTCCTCGGGAACATTCAGCATCAGCCAGCCCATATCGGCGATTCGCTGCCAACGTTCCGAATTGAATGCGGAACCCTGCTCCAGATGCCGGCGTCGGCCTTCGAGGGTGTAATGATCAGCCATGAAGCGGGTCGCGCTGTCGACCAGCAGTTGCTGTTCTTCCGATAAATTGAAATCCATCAGGGTTGTCCTTCCAACGGCTAGACGCCAAAGGCCAGTCGGGCAATCAGACTGCGCTGGATCTGCACCGTGCCGCCATAAATGGTGGCCGCGCGGGTAATCAACGCCACAGAGCTTTTGCCGACAAAATAGTCGGGCCACAGGGCGGTGGCCGGGAAATCGACCATTTCCTCAGGCGCAATGTAGCGCAGCCCCTTGCGGCCAAGGGCCTCCATTTGCAGATCGGTAATTTTTTGCTGCAACTGGGCACCGCGGACCTTGAGCGAGGAGGCGACGGCGGTGGCGTTCCAGCGGGTCTTTTCGCCGGCCAGCTCCCGCAACACCGACCACTCCAGGGCGGTCAGTTCCGCCTCCACCCCGGCAAACCGCCGCCGAAACGGCTCCATGGCCATAACCGGCTGTCCACAGCGATGCTCCGATTCGGCGATTTCCCGGGCCTTTGCCAGCTCCCGCTTGTTCCAGAAAATATAGGAACTGCCCGTGCGTTCGTGATCGAGCAGGTATTTGGCGTAGGTCCAGCCCTTGCCCTCTTCCCCCACCAGGTTTTCCAGGGGCACCTCGACGTCATCGAGAAATACCTCACACAGATGATCGTCACCGTCGATCTGGGCAATGGGACGCACGGTGACCCCCGGCGCTTTCATGTCGATAATCAGGAAGGAAATTCCCTGCTGCGGCTTGCAACGGGTGTCGGTCTTGACCAGAAAAAACCCGTAGCGGGCCACGGCGGCGCCACTGGTCCAGATTTTCTGGCCATTGACCCGATATCTGTCGCCGTCGCGAACAGCGGTGGTTCGAAGGGAGGCGAGATCCGATCCGGACCCCGGCTCGGAAAACCCCTGGCACCAGTAATACCGGCCTTCGCGAATCATGGGCAGGTAGGTCTCTTTCAGATAATCCGAGCCGAAGGTGTAGATCACCGGACCGACCATGTCCCGGGGCCCCCAGGGAAAGACAGGGGCATCCAGTGCCGCGCACTCATCATTGAACACAAATTGCTTTAGGGCACTCCAGCCGGTGCCGCCGTATTCCTCGGGCCAGGCGGGAACGGACCAGCCTTTTTTTGCCAGAATGCCGTGCCACTCGGCGGTGTGCAGGTCATCCGGCGCGAAAGACTTCTGCCGCATCCGGCGGCCGATGTGTTCCGGCAGGTGGCTGCGGACAAAATCCCGTACCTGCTCGCGAAAGCTGTCCAGCTCAGTATCGAAGGTAAAGTTCACCACTGCACTCCCGGGGGCCTTTCATATTGTTGCCCTTTATCACTGGATGACGCGGCTCAGCAAACGCTATTGCCAATCGACGTCCACCCGCTCGGCCAGGAACGACGACCGGTGTCCGAGCAAGGGGGCACCATAGGTTTCGGCGTCGCCGCGCCGGGCGTCCTGTAATTGCCCGTCGGCGGACAACGTCCGTTCAAGGGCAAGCCGATCAGCCGGCTCAGGCCAATGGATGACGTTGAACAACGCCGGCATTTTACCGCCGCTCAGCACATCGAAGGCGCCAAACAGATCGCCCCCGGCCCGTGACAGAGCCTCGCGCTCGTAGCCGTTCATGGCGTCGGCAACGGCCAGGCTTTTGCCCACCAGGGTCTGCTGAAGCACCACTTCATCGATACCTGATGCGCCCCCGGCCGGCACCTGAAACGGGCGTGCCTCGCGGAGAAAATAGATTTCATAGTCTTCCACCAGCTCGCTACCGGCGTTGGTCCTATTGCGGACCTCCTGCCAGTCCGGATCGCTGTAAAAGCCACCCCAGTGGCGGTTGCGCGCCTCCATACTCGGCCAGGGTGTCAGGTAAATGAACATGGGCAGGGTGTGACCGGCAATAGCGCTCCAACTGGCAATGGGGCGAATGCCGTGACGGGGGAATAACCAGGCCAGATCGTTCTGCACCCGCCGCCGCATATCTCCGTCGCGACCGGGGGCGACTTTGTAGAAACGCAGTTCGTAGATCTTGTCCTGTGAATCAGACACTGGATGCTCCTTGTATTTGATCGCTTTATTGTTAATCGTCAGGCCGGCCAAAGCGGCGCCCAACCCGTGCCGGGAACCGCTTGGCGCGAGGATAACTGTTCCGGCGAAGCGGTGGCGCACACCCGGTATAAAAGCCTAAGGTGACAGGGGCGGAAACTTCCACCCGAATCCTATAGCATGCTAATATTTTAGTCTATCAGGCACCCGCGACCCAGGGGAATAACAAACCCGAATATGACAATATCAACCGCAATCAAAACACCGGTGGTGGCAATCACCGGTGGTGCCAGCGGTATCGGCCGAGCGTGCGCACAACACTTCGCGAGGGCTGGCGCCTCGATTGCCATCGGCGATCAATCAGAAGAGCAGGCCCATGGGCTGGCAAAAGCCATTAATGGGCAAAACGCCGATGCGATTGCCGTGACCGTCGATGTTCGCAGCCAGGAAGCGCAGCAACGGTTTGTCGACACCGTACTGGAGCGGTACGGCAGGGTGGATTGTGTCATCGCCGCCGCAGGTATTTCCGACGCCCGTGGTGCCGACGCCTCCTACGGCGAAGACTGGGACCCCGCGGCAAGTTATCTGATCAATAGCGATATCGATACATGGCGAACGCTGCTCGATATCAATCTCAACGGCGTCATGCTGACCGACAAACTGTTCGCCCGGGCAATGATCGATCACGGTATACGGGGAAGCATTATCAATATCGCGTCCATTGCCTCAAAGTTTCCATTTCCGGGATCGGCTGACTACTGCGTCTCCAAGGCCGGCGTTGCCATGCTCACCAAGGTTCTGGCATTGGAGCTGGCAGAGCACGGTATTCGCGTGAATGCCATCGCACCGGGATTCATTGAAACCCCGCTCACCAACCGATTACAGAAAGATGCCAATGGCCGCGCCATGGTTATGGCGATGACACCGATGAAGCGATTCGGCAAGCCCGAGGAAATCGCCAAAACCGCTTATTTTCTGTCCAGTGACGAGGCCAGCTTGTTCACCGGCGAGATTCTCTACCCCACCGGTGGCATTTTTGTGGGCTAACCGCCAAAGTGTTCAGACATGCTGGCGCGAGCTAGCATTCTAGCCTAAAATCGCCCGGCCATACCGCCCTCCCCCGTCTTGCCGGAGCCTGCGATGCGATTGTCCGAAAAAGCCTACGACCACGTAAAAACCCTGCTCCTCGCAGGTCAGGTAAAGGCCGATGAGTGGTTGCCGATTGAGACCATTGCAGAGGAGTTGGGGGCCAGCCGGCAGCCGGTCATGGATGCCATGAAACGGCTGAAGCTGGAAGGCTTTATCGATATCGTGCCACAAGTGGGATGCCGTGTGCGTTCGCCAAGCATCCAGGAAATCGATGACTTTTTCCGTCTCTTTGCCGCCGGCGAAGCGCTGATCGCCGAGCTGGCCGCCAGCCGCGCCGAGCGGGAGGATATCCTCAGCCTGCAGCTGATTTCGGCGCAAATCGGGGCGCTCGCCGAGAACGGCGCCGATAATAAAAGCCAGGGGGAAAATTACCGAATCCTCAATCGGCGGCTGCATGCCGAAATGCGACGCATCAGTCGCTCGCCGCTGCTCACCGATGTGGTGGAAAGCCTTGGCGACCGCTCGGATTTCTATGTCGCGCTGTCCACTGAACCGGTTTTTGGTCTGAATATCGAGCAGGCACACCAGGAGCACCAGGCCATCATCGAGGCCATCGCCAACGCCTCCCCCCAGGAAGCCCGGGCGGCCATGGAAAAACATATCTTCGCGACCGAGAACCGGGTATTGAACAAGTTGGAAACCAGGGGGCAGGCCTGAGTCCCTTAACGGTCATAGCCCGGTCGTGGAATCATCCCCAGAAGGTTGCGACGCAATGCGCCGTCGACGACAACATCTTCACCATTGATATAGGCCGATCGGGGGCTGGCGAGCCACAATACGGTATCGGCAATATCCCCGGGCGTGGCGATGCGACCACCCGGGACCAGGGATTCCCGCTGCCGGCGAATAGCCGGATCCCGATAAAATTC
Source organism: Porticoccaceae bacterium (assembly GCA_002702725.1). Lineage (GTDB taxonomy): Bacteria > Pseudomonadota > Gammaproteobacteria > Pseudomonadales > Porticoccaceae > NAT127. The sequence continues at coordinate 831 of PABE01000091.1, read as the reverse complement.
CTCGCTCATGGGCGTGCGCACCATGGCGGGGCTAACGCAGTTGCTGCGCACTCCCCGACTGCCCCACTCCACCGCCAGCAACTCGGAAAGCATCCTGACGCCGGCCTTCGCAACACTGTATGCACCACTGTGGGGTTGCGGGAAGTGGCCGGAGATGGATCCTGTATGGACAATGGCGCTGCCTGACGGCATCTGGTTCACGAAGGCCCGCGCACACACCAGATACCCGGTAAGATTGATCGACAGCACCCGGTTCCATTCTTCCAGGGGCAGTTCGGCGAGAGCCCCGGGCGCCAGCACCGCGGCATTATTCACCAGTACGGAAATCGGACCGAAATCGCCCCGGACCTGTCCGGCGACAGTCTGAACCTGCTCCTCACGACACACATCGACGGCGTAGCTTCGCGCTTCGACACCCTGTGCCGCCAACCGGTCACAAAGGGAATTCAGGGCGTCGAGATCCCGGTCGAGCACCGCCAAACGGCAGCCCTGCTCACCAAAGGCCTGTGCAATGGCGCGACCGATGCCACCCGCAGCACCCGTGATAACCACAGTCTTGCCCGCCAACTGAAGCCAGTTATCGAGACCCGGAGCCGTCATCGGCCACCTCACTATTGATCAGTTCGTTGGCTGCGATAAACCCGAAAGTCATCGCAGGCCCCAGCGTAATGCCGCCGGCAGGATAATGTCCCCCCATAATGGAATTCATGTCATTGCCGCAGGTATACAGCCGGGGAATGGCATCGCCATTTGAATCCAGCACCCGGGCGCGGACATCCGCCACGATACCCGTGGCGGTGCCGATATCACCGGGAAAGACTTTCACCGCAT
>PABE01000090.1 GCA_002702725.1 Porticoccaceae bacterium | reverse complement strand
TCCTACTCCATTTATGTCGCCTTTCCGGTGATCGAGCCGGCGGCACTTGAAAAAGTGACCGGCCCCCTCGATGGCAATGGTCAGCTGGCACTGGTGATCTGGACCACGACGCCGTGGACTCTGCCCGCCAACCAGGCGGTTTCGGTCAATCCGAAGCTGGACTATGTGGTGGTGCAGGTCAGCCTCAACGGCGAACTGCGCCGGCTGGTCCTGGCCGAGGCACTGCTCGAGCCGTCCCTTGCCAAATGGGGCGTTGCGGAACACCGCGTACTTGCCCGTGTGCCGGGCAGGGCGCTTGAACACCTTCAGCTGCAGCACCCGTTCTACGATCGTCAGGTGCCCGTCCTGGTCGGTGATCACGTGACCACCGAGGCCGGTACCGGCTGTGTGCATACGGCGCCGGATCACGGCATGGACGATTTTGTGGTTGCCAGTCGCTACGGCATAGGCACACTCAATTACGTGGACGACCACGGTGTCTATCGCGAGTCGGTGCCCCTGTTCGCCGGTGAGCATGTCTACAAGGTGGAAGAAAAAATCATTGATACACTGAGTGCGGCAGATCATCTGATCTGGCAGGGAAAGATCACCCACAGCTTCCCCCATTGCTGGCGAACCAAGACGCCGTTGATTTTCCGCGCGACACCCCAATGGTTTGTCAGCATGACCGCAAACCACCTCCTCGAAAACTGTCAGGCGGCGGTCAAGGGCGTCAAATGGGTTCCCGCCTGGGGTCAGGCCCGGATCGAGGGCATGCTCAACAACAGTCCCGACTGGTGCATCTCGCGCCAGCGCACCTGGGGTGTACCGATCGCGCTCTTTGTCGACAGGGAATCCGGGGATCTGCATCCGGATACCGCCGGGCTTATCGAGCAGGTCGCTCAGCGTGTTGAAAAAGGCGGAATGGATGCCTGGTTTGACCTGGAACCGGAGGAGCTGCTGGGTGCCGATGCCGGGCGTTACAGCAAGGTCACGGATACCCTGGATGTGTGGTTCGACTCCGGCGTGACCCACTACTCGGTCCTGGAACGCCGCGAGGGGCTGCGTTACCCCGCCGACCTGTATCTGGAGGGGTCGGATCAACATCGGGGTTGGTTTCAGTCTTCCCTGAAGACGGCGGTTGCGATGAACGGCACTGCTCCCTACAGGGCTGTACTGACCCACGGCTTCACGGTCGATGCCTCGGGCCGCAAGATGTCCAAGTCCCTGGGGAACGTGGTATCGCCCCAGAAAGTGGTCAACGAACTGGGCGCCGATGTCCTGCGCCTGTGGGTGGCGGCGACGGATTTCAGCGGCGAGATGAGCGTTTCCGACGAGATACTGAAACGCACCGCGGATTCCTATCGCCGGATTCGCAATACTGCCCGTTTTCTGCTCTCCAACCTGGACGGATTCGATCCGGAAACCCATGCCGTTGCCGAACGGGATATGGTCTGGCTCGACCGCTGGGCCATGGACAGGGCCGCGCGCCTGCAAGATGAAATTCGCCAGTTGTACGATCAGTTCAACCTGCACATGATCTATCAGAAGCTGCACAATTTCTGCGTCAATGATATGGGCGGGTTTTATCTGGATATCATCAAGGATCGCATCTACACCTGCGGTACAGACAGCCTGCCCCGGCGCTCCGCGCAGACGGCGATCTACCATGTCGCAGAGGCCTTCGTCCGTTGGATCGCGCCGATCCTCAGTTTTACCGCCGACGAAATCTGGCAGTGCCTGCCCGGTGATCGCAAAGCGCCGGTTTTTGCCGCCGAGTGGTATTCGCTGCCCACCCTGCCCGCCGACGCCGATATCTCCGCCAACGACTGGCAGACGCTGATGCAGGTCAAGGAAGCGGTCAACAAGGTGATCGAGGAGCAACGCAACGAGGGCCGTATCAAAGCCTCTCTGCAGGCGGAGGTGGTTCTTCACGCCAGCCCGTCGATGGCTGCTCTGCTGGCCAGGCTCGGCGACGAACTGCGTTTTCTGATTATCACCTCCGGTGCCACCGTGGTGGAGCAAAACGACGACGCGTTGACTGCTTTCGGCGAACCTTCACTGGTCAAGGGCCTTCGGATTGAGATGTCCCCCTCGGACAGCGCAAAATGTGTCCGGTGCTGGCATTTCAGGCCTGATGTGGGCAGCAATAGTGAACACCCCGAATTGTGTGGTCGCTGTGTTGAAAATATCGACGGTAAGGGTGAGACCCGGGATTACGCCTGATGAGTACCTCGATCTCGTCTCAATCGACGGGGGCAGGCTGGCGGGTCTGGCCCTGGATGTTGCCGGTTCTTGCGATCATCGGCCTCGACCAGTTCACCAAGACACTGGCTACTCAGCTGCTGAGTTACGGGGAAGCGGTGGCGGTCAACCCCTACCTGAATTGGACGCTGCTCTACAACAGGGGCGCTGCATTCAGCTTTCTGAGCGATGCCGATGGTTGGCAGCGCTGGTTCTTTATCGGTGTCTCGACGGTGGTCAGTATCGTGATCGTGACCTGGATGGTGCGCCTGCCGCGATCGGCCGCCTGGCAGCAATTGTCCCTTGCCCTGATTCTCGCCGGCGCTATCGGTAACCTCTGGGATCGGCTATTCCTGGGGCACGTCGTGGATTTTATCCAGGTCCACTACAATCACTATTACTGGCCCGCTTTCAATATCGCCGACAGCGCTATCACCCTGGGCGCCATTGGCATGATTGTTGATGCGGTGTTTTTTTCAAGGCAAAGTCGGCACTGAGAACTCGGAGGAACGTTTCGATGAGTGAGTTAACCGTCGGCCCTGGAACCCGGGTCACGCTGCACTTTTCACTGGCGCTCACGGATGGCACCGTTGTGGATTCCAATTTCGATGGCGACCCCGCGGTTTTTGACGTCGGTGACGGCAGTTTACTCGCCGGTTATGAAGAGGCATTGTTCGGTCTTTCTGTCGGTGATGAAATCCGTGTCGAGATGAGCCCCGAGCAGGGATTCGGCCAGCACAATCCATCCAATGTTCAGGTTTTCAAGCGCGATGACTTTGAGTTGGACATGGATTTGGAAACAGGTCTGGTCCTTTCTTTCGCCGACGCCGGCGGCGGTGAGTTGCCCGGCGTGGTGGTTGATTTCGATGACGAGGAAGTTACGGTGGATTTCAACCACCCCCTTGCCGGTCGACAACTGGTATTTCGCGCCCTGGTCAAAGCGGTTGAGCCCGCGGTGACTCACTGATGGATATCGCTCTCGCCAATCCCCGGGGCTTTTGCGCCGGCGTTGATCGAGCCATCGATATCGTCAACCGCGCCCTGGATATTTACAATTCGCCTATCTACGTCCGCCACGAGGTAGTCCATAACCGGTTTGTGGTGGATAGTTTGAAGGACCGCGGTGCGGTTTTTGTCGATGAGCTCACTGAAGTGCCCGACAATGCCATTGTGATTTTTAGCGCCCATGGTGTCTCTCAGGCGGTGCGCCGCGAGGCGGAACTCCGTGGATTAAAGGTCTTTGACGCCACCTGCCCCCTGGTGACAAAGGTACATATGGAAGTGTCCCGGTACAGCGCTGACGGCCGGGAATGTATCCTGATCGGCCATGCCGGACATCCGGAAGTTGAGGGCACCATGGGGCAATACGATCGCAGTCGGGGCGGTGACATCTATCTGGTTGAGAGCGAAAACGACGTCGCGACCCTGGAGGTGAGGGTTCCGGAGAAACTCGCCTACGTCACCCAGACTACCCTGTCCGTGGATGATACGGCGAAGGTCATCGATGCCCTGCGGTTGAGATTTCCCGCCATCCTCGGTCCCCGTCGGGACGATATCTGTTACGCCACCCAGAATCGCCAGGACGCAGTTAAACAATTGGCCCTGGAGTCAGACCTCGTATTGGTGGTGGGGTCTCCCAACAGTTCCAATTCCAACCGGCTGCGGGAGCTGGCGGAGCGCTGTGGCGCCCGTGCCTATCTCATTGATGGTGAAGAGGATATCGACCCGAGCTGGTTGAACGGTGCGACGCGGGTGGGGATCACGGCCGGGGCCTCGGCCCCGGAAGTCCTGGTCCGACAGGTTATCGACCGATTGGTGGCCATGGGAGCCAGCGCTCCCGAGGAAATGGAAGGTCGCGTTGAAAATCTCCGGTTTACCATGCCCCGGGAGTTGCGTTGAGTTGACCTTTCCGCCTAGTCGATATTCAGTTTTTGTAATTTATAGCGAAACTGTCGGAACGTCAGGCCCAGTTTTTCCGCGCTAGCGGTTTTATTCCACCGGTTTTCCTCGAGCGTGCGCACCAGTATTCGCCGCTCAATGTCGGCGAGATAGTCATCAAGCGATTGCTCTGTACCCGGTGCGAAGCCCGCGACCGGGTCGCTATGGCTCTCTGGCGCTTGAGCGCCCGTGTTTGGAATGGATTTGTTGACGCTGAGAATGCCCAGGTCGTCAGGCTCTATGAAGCCGTTGTCGCAGAGGGTGAACGCCCGCTCGAGGGTGTTTTCCAGCTCGCGGACATTGCCGGGGAACGGGTAGTCCATGAGCACCTCGAGGGCGGGCTTGCTGAGAACCGGCGTAGATAGCCCGGATTCCTCCGCGAAACGGTTTAGGAACACCTCGGCCAGCCGCGAGATATCTTCCCGACGTTCCCGCAGTGGCGGGACTTTGATTTCGATGACGTTGATCCGATAGAAAAGGTCCTCCCGAAAGCGACCGTTGCTTACCTCTGAGGAAAGGTTCTTATGGGTGGCGCTGAGAATCCGGACATCGACGCTCTTCTCACCATGACTGCCGATGGCCCTGACACTCTTTTCCTGGATTGCACGGAGTAATTTTACCTGCATGCTCAACGGTAGATCCGCTACCTCGTCAAGGAAGAGGGTGCCGCCGTCCGCCGCCTGGAAAAGCCCCTGCTTGTCATGGATGGCACCGGTGAAGCTGCCCTTGCGATGACCGAAAAATTCACTTTCCATCAGGTCGCCGGGGATTGCCCCGCAGTTCACTGCAATGAAGGGTCCCTGGCCACGGGGCCCCTGGTAATGGATCGCTCTGGCCACGAGTTCCTTGCCTGTGCCGGATTCGCCGCTGATAAAAACTGGGGCCTGGCTGCGGGTTACCCGGTAAATCTGCCGCCGCAGGGCCTGCATTACCGACGAATCCCCGGTCAGTCCGGTTTCGGAGGGTTCCGTCTCACCGGCCTGGCGAAGCTGCAGGGCATTCTGGACCATTTCCCGCAGGCGAGTGAGTTGCACCGGTTTGGAGACAAAGTCAAAAGCACCCCGGCGCAGCGCCTCGACGGCAAGATCGGTGTTGCCGTGGGCGGTGATAACGGCAATCGGCATGCCCGGAAATTCGCTCTGTACTCTTGAAACCAGGGTCAGTCCGTCGCCGTCCGGCAGGCGCATGTCCGTCAGACAGAAGTCGAATTGCTGGCGCTCCAGAAGGTCGTATGCCGACTGCAGGCAATCGGCTTCCACCACCTCAAGGCCCAGTTGCGCAAGGGTAATATTGAGCAGTTCCCGGATGTCGGCTTCATCGTCGATAATCAGCGCGCGATAGTCAGTCATGATCCCTTCGTTCTATGAGTTTGCCCGGATGGGCAAATGTGATTCGAAAATAGCCGGGCTGGCCCGCTGCAGGGGGCTGGTACTTCAACGTGGCATGGTTAATTTCACACAGCTCATGGGCAATATACAAACCCAGTCCCGAACCCTCTCTTGAGGTGGTGAAAAACGGTTCAAACAGTTTCGAGCGATCTTTTTCTGTCACCCCGGGCCCGCGGTCGATGACATCCAGTTGGGGTAGGTGATCGCTACCCACCATCTGAATGCGCAGGGCAACCCAGTACCTCTCCGTCTCTTCGTGGGAATAGCGTATGCCGTTATCCACCAGGTTGGTCAACACCTGGTGCAGGTGGGACGGATCGAAGTAGGTGTCAACCCGCTCCTCATTGCACTGTATCTCGATTTCGGCCGCCACCTTGCTGGCGTTGCAATAATCCTCGGTGAAGTGCTCCAGCCATGCGCGCAATTCCATGGGTTGCCAGTTGTGGTCGTGGCGGCGGGAGAGCTGAAGAACGTTCTCGATAATCTGATTTACCCGTTTCACCTGTGCGTCGATTATATCGGTCAGTCGCTGTGTGTTGCTGTCCTGCTGGCGAAACTCCGATAGCAGTTGTGCTGCGTGGCTGATGGCTCCAAGGGGGTTGCGTATCTCGTGGGCGATACTGCCGGTCAGCCGTCCCAGGGAAGCGAGCTTTAATTGCTGGGCCTGCTGGGTTGCTGCGCGAAAATCTTCGAGGAAAATAATGGTCAGGGCGTTCCCCGGTTGGTCCAGCTGCTTGAAGCTCGGTTGTACATCGGTATCGCCACCACAGGGAATAAACGCCTTGGAACGGAACCATGGGGTGCGCTGCCACTCCGCCAGCTGCCTGGCCAGCTGCGGCTCGCGCTTCAGGTTATCGCCGCGGGAAAGCGGCTTATTCGACCCGCTGTCCCCCAACAGCTCCCTGGCCGACTGATTGATTAGCTGAATGATGTTCTGGTGATCGACGACTATGACCCCGGTCAGCATCCGGCTGATGATCAGCCGGTTCAGTTCCTGAAATTGAGCGGATTGTTCCGATTCCTGGCTCGCCACCAGTTGTGCGCGGCGCAGAGCTATATTGAGGCGCTGAAAAAGCAGGGCGGTAAGGAATAAGAGCCCCCCCAGGAGGCCGGCCGGGAATAGCGAGGACGACTCCGCGCTGCTGAACACCATGCTGAGGGCACTTTGCAAAATAATGCAGATGCTGGCGATGGCGGCGATCAGGATCCCGAGTTGCCCGTAAAAAAAGATGGATCCCGCGGCGACAGTGATAAACATCAGATAGCCGATCCCGCTGTTCAGGCCGGCGCTAGCATGCATCAGCAGGGTGAGGGCCGTTAGGTCGACGAGCAGGACGAAAAACAGGTGCGCAACACGCAATTTGAGGTGTTGCCGATAACCAATTACAAGGTCGACAAGCGCGAGAGCGCCGTAGATATGGACGGTATACTGGAACAACCCGGGCTCGCTCTTGCCGAGAATCCCCGGCGCCACGTTTGCCGTAAAGGCGACGGCAAGGAGGGCCGCCACCAGCAACCGGTAGAGGAGGTATAACAACAGTACTCTCTGGTTAACGCCGTCATGTGCCATGACGGCAGGTGTTGAATCCATGGTGGGCCATCCCGGCGCTGGTTATTTTGCTATCCTCGCGATTTTAGCCGAAAATACCTGTCTCTTTCCTGTTCGATAAAGCCTTTCATGACCGTAATTTCTATCGCTCTGGCGCAAGTTAACCCCGTAGTGGGCGATATTCCGGGCAACACCGACGTGGTGCTTCGTTGTATTGATCAGGCTCGGCAGCAAGGTGCTCAGGCGGTACTTTTCCCCGAGCTGATGCTGACCGGCTATCCACCCGAAGATCTGTTGCTACGCCCCAGCCTGGATGGGCGCATTGACGCCGCCATTGAGCAAGTGGCGGCAGCCAGTCGGGGCATTGTCGCGTTAGTCGGCTACCCGCGTCGACGGACCGGAACACTGTATAACATGGTCGGCGTGTTCGCCGATGGACGGCTGATATCGGAATACGCCAAGCAGTACCTGCCCAACTACCAGGTATTTGACGAAAAACGCTATTTCGGCAGCGGCAATACGCCATGTCTGTTTGAGGTTGCCGGAGTCAGGATGGCCGTAACTATTTGTGAAGATATCTGGGAAACGGGCCCTATGGCCCAGGCGCGGGACGGCGGTGCCCGGGTAATGCTGGCTATCAACGCGTCGCCTTTCCATCGCAACAAACAACTGGAGCGTACGGATGTCATTGCCCGACGGGCTCGCGAGGGGCGCATGCCGGTGGTGTATCTCAACCAGGTGGGTGGCCAGGATGAGCTCGTGTTCGACGGCGGTTCCATGGTGGTCGATGCCAATGGCACCCTGGTGCGGGCAACCCCGCAGTTCGCCGAGGGACTTTATATCGCGGAGCTGGAGGTCCGGGACACCACTGTACATGCCTTGCCAGGGGAGGTCTGTGAGCCACTGGCGCTGTTACCCTCTATCTACGAGGCCCTCGTTTTGGGAGTCCGGGATTATGTCAACAAGAATGGCTTCAAGGGTGTGGTGCTGGGACTTTCCGGTGGCATTGATTCCGCGCTGACCCTGGCGGTTGCCGCGGATGCCCTGGGGCCGGACCGCGTAGAGGCCGTAATGATGCCGTTTCGCTATACATCCCAACTGAGTCGGGACGATGCTGCGGATCAGGCCAATCGCCTGGGCGTCAAATATCAGTCGATCAGTATCGAGTCCATTTACAATGCCTTCATGGCGGCCCTTGAAACAGAATTTGATGGGCTCGCCCTGGATAAGACCGAAGAAAACATCCAGGCCCGCGCCCGCGGGGTCCTTTTGATGGCCATCTCCAACAAAAAGGGATACCTGGTACTTACGACCGGCAATAAAAGTGAGATGGCGGTGGGGTATTGTACCCTTTACGGCGATATGGCGGGCGGTTTCGATGTTCTCAAGGATGTGCCCAAAACCCTGGTCTTCGAACTGTCACGCTATCGGAACAGTCTGTCACCGGTGATTCCGGAGACAGTCATTACCCGCCCCCCGAGTGCGGAGCTGGCCCCGGACCAGAAAGACGAGGACAGTTTGCCCCCGTATCCGGTGCTGGATCGTATTCTGGAGTTGTACATCGAGGACGACGAGAGCGCTGAGGCGATTATTGCCGCGGGTTTCAACCCCGAAGACGTGTACAAGGTGATTCGAATGGTGGATATCAACGAATACAAACGTCGCCAGGCGGCGATCGGTGTCCGTATTACCCGACGGGGGTTCGGTCGGGATCGCCGCTACCCCGTCACCAACCGTTGGAAGCCGGGTCATTGAGTCTGAATAGACCCTAAGACTGGAGGTACCATGTTTGTCGCAATGAATCGTTTCAAGATCGCCCCTGGCAGAGAGCAGGAGTTCATAGATATCTGGAAGAACCGCGAGACGTTTCTGGACGGTGTTTCGGGGTTTGTGTCTTTTCACTTACTGGCGGGACCGGCGACCGAAGAATATGCCCTGTTTGCATCCCATTCCGTCTGGGCGTCGCGTGAAGCATTCGAAGACTGGACCCATTCCGAGGCCTTTCGAAAAGCCCATGCCAATGCGGGCACCAGCAAGGGAGTGTATCTGGGGCCCCCGCAGCTCGAATTATTTGAATCAGTGGTCTAGAGGATTTACGGGCATTCTACCTCGCCTGGTCCGCAGCCTAGCCCCAATGTTGCATGAAGGTGTTGCTTTAGCGTGATTTCCACTTTTCTTTTGGCGGTTTTTATAAGGCGCGTTTGATTGATTGGATTTTGCCTGT
>PABE01000089.1 GCA_002702725.1 Porticoccaceae bacterium | reverse complement strand
GTACAAAAGTATCCATAACAGGTGTCCACTTAAAAATAGGTGGACACCTACGTTACCGATTCCTGCCTCACTGTGAAGATGGGTTTACCGGACGGTTACTGCGCTCGCGGGGCAGGCTCTACCCAAAGCACTTCGTGGGGTACGCTGTCGCCAGGCTGCTAAATATACAAATGGCCAAAGCGCTTCGCGGGCCACGCTGACTCCAGTATCCGAAAGGTACTGGCGTTTCTTACGCTTGGGAGTTAACGTCAGGGTGCGCTTGTTCCGGTTGCCACGGCTAGCATCGATCTGTGCGCCTCCCCCCTGGTTGAGGCCTCAGTGCGACTCACTGCCTTGAGTGAGTCAAGGCCTTCAGGAATTATTGTGTTCTAGTGTATTCAGGTGTGTAAGATGGAAAAGAATAAAGAAATTGTTCGTCAGTTGCTCAGCGATATTTCCCAGTGGAATATCGATGAGGCGCTTGCAGCTTTAGATGACCGCTGTCAGTGGTGGGTCGCAGGTCATTTGCCGGGCTTGTCCGGTAATTTCAGCAAAATCGAGATGGGTGAGACCTTTCGGGCGATGGCGTCAACGCTGGTACCGAGCGGCTTGAATATTACCGTCGATCATATGATTGCTGAGGGTGATTTTGTCGCAGTAGAAGGTCACTCCGACGCAATGCTGCCCAATGGGCTCAGCTATCAAAATCAGTATCACTGGAAGTTTCAGCTCCGTGGCGGCAAGGTGGTCTCCGCAAAAGAGTATCTCGATACCCAATTGGTGGCCGAAATCAGTGGTGGGCAACCCCAGTAGCTACGTTGAAAACAGGCTCTACAGGGTTCCGGGTTTAGAGGGGCGAACGCTCCAATCCTGGCGTAGCGAGTGAGGGCGATGGTTATTGGTATCCTCCTCTACCATTACCGGATTTGTCTTTGCAGAGACAGGTTGTTCTACCTATCCCTTCCTGCTAGTTTGGTTCGCGTATTAGATTGTGCCTCCCGGGTGCGGCTGACGCCGGACGGAAGGTAAAAAAGGTTTTATGACCCTAATAATAAACGGGCAAATCGTATGGGCCGTCTAAAGGATAAAGTGGCCGTTATAACCGGTGCGGCCAGCGGCATTGGCCGAGCTTCAGCCCTGGGCTTTGGCGCCGAAGGCGCCAGGGTGGTGGTTACGGATCTTCGCGTCGAGGGGGCAGAGAAGGTCGCAGAGGAAATTTGTGCTGGCGGAGGTCAGGCGGTCGGGATAGAGGTCGACGCCGGCGATGAAGGCCATCTCAAGGCGATGATTGATCGAGCCGTGACCGACTTTGGCCGAATCGACCTTCTGTTTAACAATGCATTGAACACAAGGCCCGACACCATCCAGCGGGATATGGACTTCCTCAAGTTTGATGTTGAAGTCTTCGAAATCAACATGCGAGTCAATTGCCTGGGCGGAGTGCTGGCATCGAAATACGCCATTCCCCACATGCTTGAGCAGGGTGGTGGCTCGATTATATTTACCTCTTCGACCAGCGCTCTGGGGGGCGAAATTACCGCTTTCACCTATGGTGCGACCAAGGCCGCTGTTAACTGGTATGTGCAGACAATCGCGGCGACCTATGGAAAACAGGGCATTCGCTGTAATGCCATCGCCCCCGGCGTGATGGTGACGCCGTCGCAACAGGCCTGGTCGAACCCGGAGATGGATGCCGCATTCCTCGATATCCAGAATGTTCGCCGCCTTGGCAAGCCTGAAGACATCGCCAATATGGCCCTGTTTCTGGCTTCGGATGAGTCGGAGTTTTGCAATGGCACAGTCTACGAAGTCAACGGTGGTATGAACTGTGCGACACCAATGGTGCCGGTGGTGAGACGGTTGCTGAAATAGCATCACCGGTAGAGTTGGTCTTACTTTAATAACCATAACAGAGGTTCGTACATGCAACCTGCCAGTGTTACCGAATGCTACCGTCGTATTCAGAGTGCCATCGATGGCGAGTCAAACCAGCGCAATCGTCAGATGCTGGAAATCTACCGGCGTCATTGGTGGGGCGAAGTGACCAACGATATGGATCTGGTTATGTCCACTTTGCCGGCGGACAAGGTCCATTACCGGTTTGACGGGCACCCGTTTGTGATGGGCGAAGGCCTGGAGTTTTTCACCACCACCGAAGCCCGCCAGATGTATCAGCGTGTGATCGACCTGGGGGATAATATGGCCGGCCCCTTCGCCGATGAGCGCTGGGCGTTTTCCGATTGGGGGCTGGTTTTTGCGGGGATACTCTATGGCCTTTATTCCGGCAAGATGTTCGCCGGTCGGATACCTGATCTGGAGCCGGACCAGAAATACCTGGTCAGCTATCGCTCAGTCAGTCTGCATCCTATGGATTGCGAGCGCGGCTTGATGTTGGGTGAATTGGTGTATTCCGGTCGCCTGCAATCGGTGGAAAAGGCGTCCGACCAGTTGATCGAAGCGTTGATGGATTACTGAATCATGAAAACAGGTGCAGGGTTAACAACCTGCTTGAAGACGGTGCTGCTTCTGGTGTGCATCGGTATCTACTCGGGGACTACCATGGCAAATGATAAAGGCTCAAATACGCCTCTGCCCAACTGGGACCAATACCTCAATATTCTCGCCGAAAGCCAGCAATTGTTGGCGATGCTTGAAGATCCGGATGATCCGGCAAGCCAGCAGGCCATGTATCAGCTGATGGTGAAGACCCTGGCCGGTGGCGTGTTTACCGCCTTCAGTGATCCGGATTACCCGGATTTGGTTCCAGCGGTGAATACGGTGCTCAACACCGTTGGCGTCAACCCGGACTTTGTCTATGCCTACACGAAGATTGACGGGCGCGGTCAGTACCGGCTCTCCGGTTACCGGGGCGACGGCCTGTTTCTGATGTTCGACTTCATCGCCGGCGGTCTTGGGGTTCTCGACGACCTTGGACCGTCCCTCGGCACTCTGGATATCGATGACTTTACCCTCGGCCCCAACGGTGAATTCGACATCCTGCTTAGCAGTGAACGCCCGGAAGGTCATACTGGTGACTGGCACCGGTTGGATCCAACAGCCCGAACCATGAACATGCGCCAGGCCTCCTATCACTGGGGTGTGGACAAGGAAGCCCGCATCGCCATCGAACGGATTGATATCGCGATGGATGCCCAACCACTTACCAGCGAGGAAGTGGCCCGGCGTATTGCCGGCGTGATGGCCTATCCCAAATTCTACGCCGGGTTTGCCGCCAAGCATATCCAGAATCTGCGCAACAAGGGACTGGTTAACCGGCTCGAACACGATGACTGGGCAGGCCGCGGTGGTGTTGCCGGTCAGCATTACTACCAGGGGCTATTCAAGCTGGAGCAGGGCATGGCGCTGGTACTGGAAACGGAACTGCCGGAGACCGTCCGCTATTGGAATGTTCAGCTATCGGATATGTTGTGGAATTCCGTTAACTGGATGAACCACCAGAGCAGTCTGAACGGCGCCCAGGCGGTGGTCGACGGTGACGGGAAATTCCGCGCAGTCATCAGCGCCGAGGACCCCGGTGTCGCCAATTGGCTGGATACCGGTGGACTGCGGGAAGGATCGATGATGTTGCGCTGGAACGGGGCGTCGTCGGGGCCTGAACCAGCGCTTAGGGCTGTACCCCTGGCGGACCTGAAACAGGCGCTGACCGCGGATACCGTTTTTGTCACGCCCGAACAGCGCCAGGAACAACTGCGGGAACGGCGTCGCGCCGTTCAGTTCCGCCGCCGCTGGTGAAATTCGGGGGAAAAGAGCGGTGCAATGGCTTTGTGTTAGTCGTTGGCCTTATTTGCGGGCGTCGTCGCGTCCCCATCGAGCACTTTCAGCAACTCGCCGTTAATCCGGCCGGCGAGTTGCCCTAATAGCTCGCTGTAGGCCATGGCCATCGCTTCATAGGGGGCGATACCCGTTGGCAGCGGTTGAAACAGGTGTTCGTGACGGTCGGCCAGTAATCGGTTTTGTTCCAGGTCCTCCAGTTGCCATATCAGCTCGAGAACCGCCTCCTCGCTGGCCGTGACGTTCATGTCGAGGACATCCAGTCGCACGGCGTACTTTGGTGCGCTGACTCTTCGCCATGGGAATCCCACAAGCTGGCCCCCTGTTATTGCCGCGAGATTCTGGACAAGAACCCGTTCGATACCGTCATCAAGTGGCTCCCCCCAGCGGTGCGCATCGCGAAGAGCCAGATTTCCGCCGCCACTGCGCATGGCCATCTGGCTACGGTCCAGAAACGGCGCGATGGTGACCGGTCCAACACCGACACGGATTGGCCGTGATATGTCGACGGGCTCGGCGATGGCCGTGAGCAGGTAGTAGTTCGGCGGCGTGCTACTGGATGCCACACAACCGGTAAGCGCCAGTAAAAGCACTGGGAAAAAAGCCGTGAGATATCGCTGGCGCATCGTTTACTCCTCCTCCGTGCGACCGTAAATGAGGACTTCCGGCTTGCGATTGAGCAGGTTGCTCAACTCCCGCAACTGATCGCTGGCTTGATTGAGGCCTGTGGCTGCATTGTTCAGGTTGTAGAGCAGGGGCGAATCATCGGAGCTGAGAAAGGCCGCATTGTCGGCGAAGGTTTCAAAGGCCTCTGTGCTGGACTGCAGATTGTCCAGTGTCTCGTTGATCTTGTTCAACGCTGCTGTACTGTCGGACTCCAGGCCGGAAAGGAAAGTACGGGCATCGCCGGCAACCGCGGAATAATTTGACGCGAGATTAGCCAGGGTGCGTTCGAGGGTTTGCACCGTGGTATCGACCTTTTCCAGACTGGCGTTAAGGTTACCGGCCAATTGCTGAAGCTCCGGATCGTTGAGCAGCCTGCTTGCGCCGTTGACCGCCAGCTGCAGATCGCTCATCAGTGCGTTTAGGTCAACAGCTTCCAGATCTCTGCTCAGCTGCTCAAGGTTGGTCGGTGTCGTGGGCAACTGGGGATAGTCGGTGGCAAAGGGTTTGGTTTCCCTGGGTTTGTTCGGTTCGAAATCGACGTCGACATAGAGCAAACCGGTCAGCAGGCTTTGCTGGCGAAGCTGGGCACGCAGCCCCCGGTCGATCAGCGTCTGGGCAGAGAGGGGACTGCTGTCATGGGTACTGTCTTTCAAAATGCTCTCGTCGATTTCGATGGTTACCGTGTTGAGTACGGCGGTATTGTCTCCATAAAGCCTGGGATAGATATCGCTGACCTGGCCGACCCTCACACCCTTGAGCGTAACTGGGGCACCGACATTCAAACCGTGGATGGAACTATCGTAGAGCAGCACAAAGCGCTGCTTGGGACTCCACCAGGGGTTGCCGCTGAACAGCACCAGCAACACGGTGGCCAGCGTCACCGTGAGAACAACAAATATACCAACAGCGACGGAGTTGGCTTTTCGGCTCATGGGTTCCTTTCTCCCCCGATCGCGACGGGCATGGCATTGCCCCGCGACAGAAATTGTCTTACGACGGCGTGTCGGCTGTTTTCAACAAGATGCCGCGGCGATCCGACGTCCAGTTGTGTGTGGCTCTCAGCGTCAAGGAAAACCGCGTTGGTGGCAATACTGAAAATACTGGCCAGCTCGTGGGTGACGATAACCACAGTACCGCCGATGCTGGCGCTGATTTCAACGATCAGCTCATCGAGGCGCCTTGAACTCAGCGGGTCGAGTCCTGCGGACGGCTCGTCAAAAAACAGAATGGCAGGGTCCAGAGCGATGGCCCTGGCCAGGGCGGCGCGCTTTTGCATGCCGCCACTTATTTCACCGGGGTAGTAGGCCTGATAGCCGTACAGGCCGACCAGGGCAAGTTTGTAGTCGACCAGATCGCGAATCTCGCCATCGGTGAAGGCCGTGTATTGTTGCAGGGGCACGGCAACGTTCTCGCCGAGGGTCAGGTCGCTGAACAGGCCGCCACTCTGGTAAGTGATTCCCCAGTTGCGGCGCATGGCTTTCTGCTCTTCGTCACCGGCGGAAAAAAAGTTCTTGCCCTCAATCAGAATTTCGCCGCTGGCAGGAATGGCCAGGCCGATCATATGCCTGAGCAAAGTGCTTTTCCCACAGCCACTGCCACCCATAATGATAAATACGTCGCCCCGGGCAATGCTGAAATTGATTTCCCGTTGTATTACCCGGCCGCCATACGCCATGGTCAGGTTGCTGACAGTGATCAAATCTTCCTCGTCGGTCAACGTTCTAGATCTCCAGCTTGTCGTAGAGGATGTTGAGTACGGCGTCGGCAACCACCAGATAGACGACGGCGTGAACCACCGCCCGGGTCGTCGCATCCCCAACCGCCGCCGACGTGCGACCACTCTGCAGCCCCGCCTGGCAACCGGCAATGGCGATGAGCGTGGCGAACACCACCGCCTTTACCAGTCCGGTGGTAACATCTCCCAGGCTCACGGCGTCCTGGGCCTGGTTGATAAACTGGACGAAATTGACGTCCATCCCCGCCGCCACCAGAGCGCCCCCACCAAGACCGATACTGTTGGACAGAATGACCAGTGGCGGCATAACCAGGATCAGCGCCAGAACCCTGGGGACAACCAGGTATTCCATGGGCGAAAGACCCAGAGTTGTTACCGCATCCACTTCATCGTTGGATTGCATGGTACCCAGCTGGGCGGCATAGGCGGCGCCGGTGCGGCCAGCCATGATAACGGCTGTCATCAGGGGGCCCATCTCGCGCACCATGCCCAGACCGACGAGGTTGGCGACATAGACTTCGGCGCCGAATTGGCGCAATTGCACCGAGCCCAGATAGGCGAGAATCATTCCGACCAGGACGCTGATCAGACTCACGATACCCACTGCCTTCGGGCCGCCCAGGTCAATGAAGTAGAACAGGTCTCGGATACGGGTCTGGCTGCGGCCCGTCACAAAGCGCAGGATCGCAACCGCCAGCTCACCTATGAATGCGAGAAACCGGCCGACATCGTCCGCAATATGGCTCAGGCCTTCGCCGAGGCGGGCAAGGAAACCGGGCGGCTTGGGTGGCCGTGACGGCGGGTTATCAACTGCCGTGGCGAGGCGAAAAAGCCGTTGCATGGCGTCGGGAGTTGCATTGAGGTCGAGTTCGGAGTTCCGGTCCCTGCAATAGCGATGCAGGCGTATAAGCATTGCCATCAGACGGGCATCCCACACGACATCGTCTTGAAGCACAATGCTGACTCGGGGTACGCCCCTGTTAAGCGCCCCGTCCAGTGCCGACTCCATGGCCTCGACCGTCGGCCGTTCGCGGCTGTCCCGCCAGTTGCCCTCGAGCAGTAGGCAAGGGTTGGTACCGTGGTGTTTGATCTCGAAAGTTGCCTTTGAGCTCAGAGGGTTCACCCTTTGTCTGGTTGTCTTGTTGTCTTGTTGTCTTGTTGTCTTGTTGTCTGGTTGTCTTGTTGTCGGGGGGCGAGAGGGCGCATTGCCACACGCCTTCACCGAGTATAGGGAAGGGCTAAAATGATTGCGACGTCGTGTTCCCTGACTTCGGTTGCGATTCGAAAGTGTATGATGTTCCATGGTCAAGCGCCATTGCCGGCCGCGTTCCCCGTGGCTTGGCAGGCGACAATAAATTGATAATACAGCAGCCCGGAGCCCGGAATGAAAACTGTCAAATCCTTCTGCCGTATGTGCGGGTCCGCCTGCGGTACGGTGCTGACCCTCGACGATGCTGACCGCCTGATCAAGGTGAGGCCGGATGACGACAATCCCATGTCCAGGGGATACCTGTGTTACAAGGGGCTCTACGCCGATGAAATGCAGAACCATCCCGGCCGGCTGCTCCAAACCGTCAAGCGTCAGCCCGACGGCAGTTACCGACCCATTGATACCGAGGTGGCCCTGGATGAGATCGCCGAGCGCATGGCCGACCTTATGGCCGACCACGGGAAGGACGCCATCGCCCTCTACACCGGTGGCAGCTCCTATCTGACGTCGACCGCCTGGATGATGCTGCCCATGTTCCGCAAGGCCCTGGGCACCAATGCGAATTACTCCACCGCCACCATCGACCAGTCCGCGAAGTTCGTAACCGTCGAGCGGCTCGGCGCCTGGGCCGCCGGCAAGCACACCATCGATCGCTCCGATGTCATGATGCTGATCGGAACCAATCCCCTCGTCGCCCACTCCACGGCAGGCTGTCTGACCACCGACCCGGTCAAAACTTTAAAACGGGAGAAAGCCCGGGGGCTGAAGTTGATCGTCATCGATCCCCGGCGCACCGAAACCGCTGCCTTTGCCGACCTGTTCATCCAGCCCTGGCCCGGGGAGGATGCCACCGTGGTGGCCGGCCTGATTCGCATGATTCTCGCCGAAGGCTGGATTGATCAAACCTTCGTTGATCGGTATGTGGAAGAGGGTGGTATGACCCGACTGTGGCAGGCGGTGGAGCCCTTCACCCCCGACTATGTGGCGGGTCGTGCAGGTGTCGATGCCGGTGAGCTTCGCGCCGCCGCGGAACTCTTTGCCACCGGGGGCCGGGGCTCTGTGTACTCCGGCACCGGTCCCTCCATGGCGCCCCACGCCAACCTCAACGAACACCTGATTGAGCTGCTCAATGTCATTTGCGGGCGCTATCGCCGGGAAGGCGAGCCGGTGGAGGATGTCGCCATTCTGATGCCGCCGCGGCCGGCCACCGCCATGGTGGTGCCGCCGATGCGCGGCTTTGCCGCCGTTCCCCCCGGGCGTATTCGCGGCGCCGGCCAGCTCTTCGGCGAGCGGATGACGTCGACCTTGCCGGACGAAATCCTGACCCCGGGGGAGGGGCAGGTGCGCGCCCTGTTCAATGCCGGCGGTAATCCGGCCAGCTCGTTTCCGGATCAGGAAAAGACAGTCAAAGCGCTAAAATCCCTGGATCTGCTGGTCAGCATCCAGCCGTTCATGGATACCACCGCCCGGCTGGCGGACTACGTGTTTGCCCCCAAACTGCAGTACGAGCGGGCCGATATTCCCATGTATATCTACGATATGTCGTTCTTCCCCAAGAGCTGGGCGCAATACACGCCGGAAATAGTCAAACCCCCGGAGGGGGCGCAGCTGGTGGACGACTGGTATGTTTTCTGGGGACTGGCCAAACGCCTGGGCCTGACGCTGGAATACAGGGGTGAAGCCCTCGACATGGAGGCAGCCCCCACCACTGACCAGCTGCTCGAACTGCGCTGTCGCGGGTCGGTGATTCCCCTCGACGAAATCAAGCGCCACCCGGAAGGCAAGGTCTACGATCTCAATCAGACCGTGCAGCCGGCGCCGCCCGACGCCACCGGCCGTTTCGATGTCATGCCCGATGACGTCTTCGGGGAATTGCAGTCGGTGGTGCGGGAAGGGGGCCGCGAACAGCGCCTGACGAAAGGAGGCTTTACCCACCAGTTGCAGGTGAGACGGGTGCGCGAGATCAACAACAGCATGGCCATGTGGGTCCCCGCCGTGCACCGGCGCATGCCCACCAACTGGGCGGCCATGCATCCCGCTGATCTTGAGGCGCTGGGTGTCGCACCGGAGAGCACCGTCACCATCCGCTCCGAACACGGGGCAATCCCCGCCGTGGTCCGCCCCGACGAAACCATTCGCCCGGGCGTGGTTTCCATGACCCATTCCTGGGGCGGCCTGCCCGGTGAGGAGGGGGATCATGAGCCCGGCGTCAACGTCAACCTGCTGATCAGCAGTGAGCATTACGTGGAGCCGATCAATGCCATGGTGCGGATGACGGCCATTCCGGTCAATATTACCCCGGTCAATTAACGCCGTTGCCGGACTTGTCGCAGAGGGTAAAGTACTCGGTCCTGAACCGGGGGGTACAGAGCGCGAGAAACAGCAGATCCTGCCCGCCTGTATTGGTAATCCGCTGTCGGCAATGTGGCGGGATGATAACCACATCGTCGGTGCCCACGGCAGTGGGCTGCCCGTCGCCGACCTCAACCAGCCCGGTCCCGCTCAAGATCACATAGCGCTCGGTGATAGATCGCAGAAAATGCCAGGCGGTGGTCACCCCTGGGGCAACCCTTGCTCTGGCGATGGAAAGTGCCTCGTCCCTCCCCGAGTTGCTCAGTTCGGTGATATGGCATCCTTCGGCATCGAAGTAAAATTCATGCCGGGGGCGGTCTGTCAGAATTCGGGGGTCCATCGCTGCTCCTCTTCCTGGTGGCGGTGCCTTAAGGTCACGGTTCGCTAACGCCGGATTACCGGTCGTCTCCGGCAGTATGGAACGACCGCCGCAGGGTTTACAGTTCGTTGGCGGCGCGGGATGGCGATGGTGGTCTTTTCGGATTGTCCCTTTCCCGCTCTCGATTACTTTCCTTTCAATGCCTGCTGAAGCAGTGCACCCATGGTGCCCTGTTTGTCCTTGCTGGAGGCATGTCCTTGCCGGCTCCCCTGTGTTTTGGTGGATGACACGCGCTGTGCCGTCGGGTTGCGATCGCGGCGCTGGCCGGCCCCTGCGCCCGGTTCAGGGCGCCCGGGTTCATCATTCTGGCGCATCGAAAGGCCGATACGATTGCGGGCGGCGTCCACTTCAATCACTTTCACTTTAACGATATCGCCGGCCCTGACGACATCCCGGGGGTCTTTCACGAACTTCTCTGACAGTGCTGAAATGTGCACCAGGCCATCCTGGTGTACGCCGATATCCACGAAGGCGCCGAAGTTGGTGACGTTGGTCACTGTTCCTTCCAGCAGCATACCGGGTTCAAGGTCCTTGAGGGTTTCGACACCGTCCCGGAAGGTCGCAGTCTTGAACTCGGGGCGGGGGTCGCGGCCGGGTTTCTCCAGCTCTTTCAGTATGTCCAAGACCGTGGGCAGGCCAAAGCGCTCGTCTGTGTACCTGGCGGGATCCAGCTTTGTCACAACCGACCGGTCATTGAGTAAGCGGGTGACGGGAACACCGGTGTCGGCGACCATGCTCTCAACCACCGAGTAGGCCTCGGGGTGCACCGATGAGGCATCGAGAGGGTTGTCGCCGCCCTGGATACGCAGGAATCCGGCCGCCTGCTCGAAGGTCTTTGCGCCCAGGCGCGGGACTTCCAGCAGCTCCCTGCGGCTCTTGAAGGGGCCGCGGCTGTCGCGCAGGGCGACGATATTTTCGGCGATGGTCTGATTTAGGCCAGAGACCCGGCGAAGCAGGGGTACTGAGGCGGTATTCACCTCCACCCCTACGCTGTTGACGCAGTCTTCAATGACGACATCCAGGCTACGAGCCAGCTGGGTCTGGCTGACGTCGTGCTGGTACTGGCCGACACCAATGGACTTGGGATCGATTTTGACCAGTTCCGCCAGGGGGTCCTGCAGGCGGCGGCCGATGGATACCGCGCCACGAATGGTGACGTCCAGGTCGGGCAGTTCCTGCGCCGCTTCGGCGGACGCGGAGTAGATGGAAGCGCCGGATTCGTTGACCATGACTTTCTGCAGATTCAGCTCCGGGTGGCGCTTGATCAGATCGCCCACCAGCTTGTCGGTTTCCCGGGAGGCGGTGCCGTTTCCGATGGCCACCAGGTCAATGGCGTACTGTCTGGCCCACCGGGCCAGCTGGTCGATGGACTGGTCCCATTGGTGCCTGGGGGCATGTGGGTAAATGGCGCCGTGGTCCAGGATCTTGCCGGTAGTGTCGATAATGGCGACTTTTACGCCGGTGCGGATACCCGGGTCCAGGGCAATGGTGGCCCTTTGGCCCGCGGGGGCGGCCAGCAGCAGGTCCTTCAGATTAGTGGCAAAGACCTGGATGGCATCGAGTTCCGCCCGCTCGCGCAGGGCGCCGAGCAGTTCGGTTTCCAGGTGCAGCTGCAGCTTGATGCGCCAGGTCCAGCGCACTACCTCCGACAGCCATTTGTCGCCGGGGCGGCCCTGATCACGGATGCCGAAGGTTTCGGCGACCATTGCCTCGCAGGGATGTGCCTGGTCCTGATCCGGGTCGATATCCACCTTGAGGGACAGAATGCCCTCCCGGCGTCCCCGAAACATGGCCAGGGCCCGGTGCGAGGGAACTTTGGCCAGCGGTTCCTTGTGGTCGAAATAGTCGCTGAACTTCTCACCTTCCTTTTCCTTGCCGGTCATCAGGGACGAGATCAGCAGGGCATTGTCATTAAGGAACGAACGGGTTTTATCGAGCAGACCGGCGTGCTCGGCAAAGCGCTCCATGAGGATGTAACGGGCCCCTTCCAGCACGGCCCTGGTATCGGCAAAGCCGAGATCAGCGTTGACGAAGGCGGTGGCTTCGCTGTCCGGATCCAGGGCAGGGTCCGTCAGCAGCCTGTCGGCGAGGGGCTCGATACCGGCTTCGATGGCGATCTGTCCCTTGGTGCGCCGCTTGGGCTTGTAGGGCAGGTAGAGATCCTCGAGCCGGGTCTTGGTATCGGCTGTTTCAATGGCGTTTTTCAGTTCCGGGGACAGTTTCCCCTGTTCGTCGATGCTGGCAAGGATGCTGTTCCGGCGTTCCTCAAGTTCGCGAAGGTAGGTCAGTCGCTCACTCAGGTTGCGCAGCTGGGTATCGTCCAGGGAGCCGGTAACCTCCTTCCGGTAGCGGGCGATGAAAGGCACTGTGGCGCCGTCGTCCAGTAATTCCACCGTGGCAATCACCTGTTTTTCGGCGATGGACAATTCCTCGGCAATACGGGCAAAGATTGATTTCATAGGCTACATCCTGACAGCGTCTCTTTTGCAGGGCGCGATTATGACCAACTCGTCGATGCGGGAAAAGGTTGAACGCGTATTCATTTCGTCCTGTGCCGCTGGCGTTGCTATGCTTGGTTGACAGAGTTTTTCCATATCAAAGAGGCGAGCGATGAGCGAGCGTATGTCGAACGGGCAGGAGTTTCGGGAGGAGCGCGACAGTCTGGGTGTATTGAAGGTGCCGGCAAAGGCACTTTACCAGGCACAGACCCAGCGGGCGGTGGACAACTTTCCCGTCAGTGGCCTGGTGATGCCGGCGCGGTTCATTGCCGCTGTCGCGCTGATCAAGTCTGTGGCGGCCGAGGTCAACGCTGAACTCGGGCTATTGAGTGGTCGCCAGGCACAGGCTATCCAGACCGCGGCTGACCGTGTGCAGCGGGGCGAGCTGGTGGCTCATTTTCCGGTCGACGTGTTCCAGACCGGCTCCGGCACCAGCACCAATATGAACGTCAATGAGGTGATCGCCACCCTGGCCAGCGAGCAGCTGGCAGAGCAGGTGAGTCCCAATGATCACGTCAACCTGGGCCAGAGCAGCAACGATGTGATCCCGACCGCAATCCACCTTTCGGCGGTACTCCAGATCCGGGAACAGCTGATGCCGGCGCTTGACCACCTTCGCGCAACTATCACAGAGAAAGCAGGGGATCTGACAGCGGTAACCAAAACCGGTCGAACCCATTTGATGGATGCAATGCCGGTGACCCTGGGGCAGGAATTGTCGGGCTGGGCCGATCAGGTCAGTCAGGGCATTGCACGCATCGAGGCAACGCTGCCACGACTCCGGGCGCTGCCCCAGGGCGGCACGGCGGTGGGTACCGGTATCAATGCCCATGCGGAATTCGCGGTCCGGTTTGCCCGTACTCTGTCGGCGCAAACCGGTGAACGGTTTGAACCGGCGGGAAACTTCTTTGCCGCACTGAGCAGTCAGGATACGGCCGTTGAACTGTCAGGCCAGTTGCGGGTGCTGGCGGTGAGTCTGATGAAAATCAGCAATGACCTGCGCTGGATGAACAGCGGGCCCCTGGCGGGGCTTGGCGAGATCGAACTGTCGGCCCTGCAGCCGGGCAGCAGCATCATGCCGGGCAAGGTGAATCCGGTCGTTCCCGAGGCCGTGGCCATGGTGTGCGCCCAGGTGATGGGCAACGATGCCACCATTGCTGTCGCCGGCCAATCCGGCAATTTCCAGCTTAACGTGATGCTGCCGGTGATAGCCTACAACCTTCTGCAAAGTATCGGGTTACTGGCCAACGGCTCGCGACTGCTGGCGGATAAAGCCATCGCTTCCTTCACCGTCAGGGAGGGCAATATCGAACGGGCACTGGCGCTGAACCCCATTCTGGTCACGGCGCTGAATCCGGTCATTGGCTATATGAAAGCGGCGGAAATCGCCAAGGCCGCCTACCGGCAGCAGCGGCCGATCCTTGACGTCGCTGAGGAGATGACCGACCTTGATCGCGACGAGCTGGAACGGTTGCTCGATCCGGCAGCCCTGACCCGCCCTGAAGGGACAAATTGAACAATGTGGCCGGTCTGCAAACCAAAAAGGCGTTGCATGGCCGTAATCGGGCTTTATGCTATGGGCCCGTTTGGCAACGTTTGTGGCGTTGCCACGGGACATTTTTATAACAGTAATTAGACGCCTGGCCTGCCCGGGTGTGACAGACAGAGAAGGATTTTTCATGAACAGCACCCCAGAGGGCGTCGCGCCTGCCGCCGATATGGCCAATGATTTCGCCGCCGTGTCGGATGTGTTCAGCGGCACCACCAATGACCCCTACCCGTTGTATCGGGAAATGCGCGAAAAAAACCCGGTCATGGAGGGGGATATTCTTGCCTTTTTCGGGGTGCCCTCCCAGGCGGATTACGCCAACAAGGGACGGCAGGTGTTCACGACGTTCCGCTATGAGGATTGCATGGCCATTCTCAAGGATCCGGGAACCTTTTCCAGCGGACTGCTTATGGAAGGACTAGGGGCCTTTCTTGAAGACGCCATGCTCACCGCCCTGGACGGCGAAAAGCACCGGGTGCTGCGCAACGTGCTACAGGGCGCCTTTACCCCGCGCAATCTGAAAAACTGGCATGAAAACATGATAAGGCCGGTGGTGGTCGACGAGTTTATCAAGCCGCTTCTCAGTCAGAAGAAGTGCGATTTGGTCAATGATTTCGCCCTGCATTTCCCCGTTCGGGTGATCTACGAAATGATGGGCTTTCCCAATGACAAGGCCTCCATCGAACAGTTCGCCGGCTGGGCCCTGCGTATCCTGGCCGGTCCCCAGAAGGATCCGGTCAAGGCGGAGCAGTCAATGAGGGCGGCCTTCCAGGCGGCTCAGGACCTCTACGACCATGTGCGGCCGATTGTCGCCGCCCGTCGCGCTGCCGGAGGTGGCAACCAAAGCGACCTTATCGGATACCTGTTGAACGCCGACGCCCAGGGCGCTGACCTGGATGATCACAAGATTACCAATATCATCCGTATGCTGTTGCCCGCGGCTGCGGAGACAACCACCCGGTCGTTCTCCAACATGATGGTCCTGCTTCTCGACCGGCCCGAGCTGCTGGCACAGATTCGCGAAGACCGTTCCCTGGTGCCCAAGGCCATCAACGAATCCCTGCGTTACGAGCCGGTTTCGGCCTTCCTGGCCCGCCAGGCGGAAAAGGATGTCGAGATCGGTGGAGTACAGATTCCCAAGGGCGCGGCCATTTCCCTGGCCAACGGCTCGGCAAACCGGGATGAGACGGTGTTTGCCAATGGCGACGAGTTCGACATCTTCCGGCCGGTGAAGCCTATCCTGTCATTTGGTTTTGGCGCTCACACCTGTCTTGGCCTTACCATCGGCAAGATGGAGATGGAATCGGCGTTGAATGCGGTGCTCGATCATATGCCCAACCTGCGCTACGACCCGGATTATCCCAAGGCGGAAATCCTCGGCGTCATGATGCGCGGGCCGCGCAATCTGCACGTGGTCTTTGACTGACTGAAATTGAATGAAGCGGTCGGGCCGTCCCGGCCGGTAGCCCCTTTCGGGTTCGCCGGTTGGCAGGCGATACCGGCCACACAGGCCTGGATACCGGGCCGTCAGTCCTCAAACACCGGTAGTCGCTTGGGCACATACCAGGGATTGTCCGGCGCATCCCGTCGATAGGTTTCCCCTTGAAGGTTCCGGTGGTTGCGCCGGTGATAGTAGCGGTAGGGATCCCGGTAGGGGGCGTAGTAACGCCAGTCGTCGTCGCGGTACTCGGCCCGCTCTTCGGGCGGCCCCTGGTAATCGTATTCCCTTGTCGGCGGTGTGCGCTCCGCTTCCCGGGCCAGCCTGTCCGCCCGCAGGCGCTCCGTGGTGTTGGACAGACTTTTTATAAGCTCTTCACTGGACGGAACTGTGGCCGGTGGCGCCTCCGGTATGTCGATTACCTCCACCTGCTGATAGTTCGCCGGCGGCCGGTCGCTGTACGCGATGTTGCCGTCGGCATCGACGGACTTGTAGACCGTGGCCGCCTCGCTAGACGCAAAAAAGGCGAGCAGAGCGAATGGTAGTAACGTACACGATAAGCGTGGCCTTGAAGGCGTATCCATGGCGTCAGGCCCCTGGCAGTCGATAAATAACAGCACCTTTTGAAGTATTGCACACATTGAAATCGCCGTGGCTGGAAGTCAAGATTGCCGCCATGACCTATGGTGGAGTAACGGGTGGAGCGACGACGAGACGTACCCTTGTTTCCCTTGCAGCAGCCGTTGTTTCCGACGGTGACGTTGCAACTGCGCATTTTCGAACAGCGTTACCTCAATCTGGTGCGCAAATCCCTCCGGGAGGGGAGTCCGTTCGGCATTGTCCCGATTCTCAAGGGCCGGGAAGTGGGGCAAACCCCGGAAATCCATCCCCGGGGAACGCTGGTGACGATCACCGATTGGGATCAGCTGAACGACGGCCTGCTCGGCATCGCGGTTAGCGGTAATCAGTGCCTGCGGGTTGACACGCATCACGCACGTTCCGATGGCTTGCTGGTGGCTGACTGCGACCTGTATGGCCCCGATCCGGAGGAAGCGCTGGAGGTTTCCGACCAGGATCTGGTGGCGCTATTGGACGATTTGGCCGGGCAACTGGGCAGAACGGACCTGCATGCCGGTGACAATTGCACGGTATCGATGCTCGGTTGGCGGCTGCTGACCTTGCTACCCTTTGAGCTCCAGTGGCGCCTTCAGCTTTTTGAAGAGAGAAATCCCCGGACGCGCCTCGACGCCATCCGGGACTATCTGACGAGACTCAGCCAGGTTTGAAGAGCGGGCGTTCGCCGCTATCGGTGCGGTTTCTCGGGCTGGACCCGGAAACTACTGCCACGCCGCGCCTTGATCGCTATAATGTCCCCCTTTGCCATGGTGGGCCGCAGGGGATTTTGTCCCTGGCCCGCTCACAGTGAGACAGTGTTTTTCCATGGATATACAAGCCTACATGGCCACCCTGGGCCGCAATGCCCGCGCCGCTTCCCGCTTGCTGGCCCGCGCCGGTACCGGCGTCAAAAACCGCGCTCTGATTGCCACCGCCGACGCATTGGATGCCCGGCGCCCGGCGCTGCTGGCCGCCAATGAACAGGATATAGACAGCGGTCGACGCAACGGCCTGGACGCCGCCCTGCTGGAGCGCCTGGAGGTGAACGCAGCCCGCATCGATGGAATGATTGAAGGTCTGCATCAGGTGGCGGCGCTTGCCGATCCGGTGGGCGAAGTCACCGATTTACGCTATCGGCCCAGTGGCATTCAGGTGGGTAGGATGCGGGTGCCAATCGGTGTAGTCGGTATCATTTACGAGTCTCGCCCCAACGTTACCATCGACGCCGCGAGCCTGTGCCTGAAATCCGGTAACGCGACCATTCTTCGCGGTGGTTC
This sequence comes from Porticoccaceae bacterium, assembly GCA_002702725.1. Classification (GTDB taxonomy): domain Bacteria; phylum Pseudomonadota; class Gammaproteobacteria; order Pseudomonadales; family Porticoccaceae; genus NAT127. The sequence goes on along the minus strand of PABE01000089.1, from coordinate 11,457 downwards.
GGAGGCGATTCACTCCAATCAGGCCATTGCACGCTGTATTCGCCAGGGCCTGGATGTCGCGGGTTTGCCCGATACCGCGGTACAGGTGATCGAGACCACTGACCGCGCTGCGGTGGGTGAATTGATCACCATGCCGGAGTATGTGGATGTCATCGTTCCCCGGGGAGGCAAAGGTCTCATCGAACGCATCAGCCGGGATGCACGGGTGCCGGTGATCAAGCATCTGGACGGCAACTGCCACGTCTATATCGATGATCATGCCGATCTCGACAAGGCCTTCGCCATTGCGATAAATGCCAAAACCCACCGTTATGGCGTTTGCAATGCCATGGAAACCCTGCTGGTCGCCGAGTCGGTGGCGGCGAAAATTCTGCCCGGACTGGCAGCGGCCTATGAAGAGAAAGGCGTGGAATTGCGCGGCTGTGAACGAACACGGGCCATCGTCGGCTGTGTTGCCGCCAGCGACGAGGATTGGGCAATGGAGTACCTGGCACCGATTCTGGCGGTCAAAATCGTCGACGGACTCGACCAGGCCATCGACCATATCAATGCCTTCAGTTCCGGGCACACCGAGGCCATTGTCAGCGAGAGCTACAGCCATACCCGGCGCTTTGTCGCCGAAATCGATTCGAGTTCGGTCATGGTCAATGCCTCCACCCGCTTCGCCGATGGCTTCGAGTATGGTCTCGGCGCTGAAATCGGTATCTCGACCGACAAGATCCACGCCCGTGGCCCCGTCGGCCTGGAAGGGCTGACCAGCCAGAAATGGGTGGTCTACGGCAATGGCGAGGTGCGGCAGTAGTCGTGGCCATCGGTGTTTTTGGCGGCACCTTTGACCCCGTCCATATCGGCCACCTGCGCGCTGCCATCGAACTGCGCGATAGTCTGCGCCTCGACACCCTGCGCCTTATGCCGAGCGCCGATCCGGTTCACCGGCAGGCGCCCGAAGCCGGTGCAGAGCACCGCCTGGCGATGCTCAGGCTCGCCGTGGCGAATGAGCCGGCGCTGGTGGCCGATGACCTGGAGATTCGTCGAGGCGGGGCCACCTATACCATTGATACCCTGGAGCAGTTGCGTTCTACGCTGGGCGATGACCAGCCCCTGCTGCTTTGCATCGGCATGGATTCGCTGGCCAGCCTGGACAGCTGGAAGCACTGGCAATCGCTGACGGATCTGGCTCACATTGTTGTTGCCGGGCGGCCCGGCTGGCAGCCCCCGGCGCAGGGGGCCTTGGCGGAGTGGGTCGGGCGGCACCGGGTGGATGCTGTCGGCGACCTGAATACCCGTCCGGCGGGGTGCCTGTACTTCGCGGATATCCCGCTGCTGCCGGTGTCGTCCACCGGAATCCGGGACGACCTTCGGGCCGGTCGTTCGGTCCGCTATCTGACGCCGGATGCAGTCATCGACTACATTCACGACTATCATTTATACGGTACCCGATAAACGGGCCCGGCGCAGCGCAGGTGCTGCTTTCCATGCAGGAGAACCGATGAGCAAAGAGTTGACAGAGATTGTGGTCGACGCCCTCGAGGACATCAAAGCGCAGGATATCGTGGTGCTCGATGTCACCGGGATGACCGATGTGATGGATACACTGGTGGTGGCCTGTGGCAACTCGAACCGGCAGGTGAAAGCCCTGGCCGACAATGTGGTGGAAAAGAGTAAAAAGGCCGGTTTCCAGCCCCTGGGTGTCGAGGGCGAAACCGGCGCTGACTGGATTCTTGTCGACCTGGCGGATGTGGTGGTGCACATCATGCTGCCGGAAACCCGGCGTTTCTACGATCTGGAAAAGCTCTGGTCCGTTCGTCCGGATCAGGTACGCACTGACAACAGCTGATGCGGCTGCGTATTCTCGCCGTCGGGCCGCGCATGCCCGGCTGGGTTGACGAGGGGTTTCAGGAATACGCCAAGCGTATGCCCCCGGAAATCCGTATCGATCTGCTCGAGTTGCCCCTCGGACCGCGGGGCAAGAACCAGCCCGTGGCCAGGGCTGTCGAGCGCGAGGGGCAGGCGATGATCAAAGCCATCGAGGCCGGCGAAGGTGTCATTGCCCTCGATGTCAGGGGCCGATCCTGGAGCACCGAAAAACTGGCGTCACAGCTGCGCGGCTGGCAGGAAAGCGGACGCAATCACAGCCTTTTGATTGGCGGTCCCGATGGTCTTGCCCCCGAATGTATCGCCCGCGCCGACCAATGCTGGTCCCTGTCGCCGCTGACCCTTCCCCATCCCCTGGTCCGAATTGTGCTGATGGAGCAGCTGTACCGGGCCTGGAGTATCAACGCCGGGCATCCCTACCACAAGTAATAGCGACTCGCCGTCGCAGGTCTGGACTTGCCTCCGCCGCCATTCAGGCCCTTATCGGATATCGACATCCACCGGATTGGTGCCCGGTTGTCATTTTTTCGTCACAGAGATTGAGCAGACTTGTCATATTCCCGGCCCGCCACGCCACCTGATGGAGTGAGACCCGGCCGGTCCACTGGTCAACCTCTGGATAACCGTGACTGTCTTGCCCGTACCGGAACTGCTGCCCTTCGAGTTTGCCCGTAAGCAGGGTCTTATTCTCGATTCCGAAAACAATACGGTTTATACCACCCCGGCAACGCCGATAGCGGCGGTGCTCGAGTTGCAGCGGGCTTTCGGTGTCACGCCGGCGATCAGTGAGCTGGATCCGGAGGCGTTCGAAAACCGGTTGCAGGCCACCTATGCCGGGCGCAAGGACAGTTCGGCACTGGTGATGGAAACCATCAAGGACAACCTCGATCTGCAGGCGGTGGCCACCAGTCTGGAAGAAGCGGGGGATCTGCTCGACAAGGACGATGACGCCCCCATCATCCGCCTGCTCAACGCCATACTCGCCGAGGCGTTGAATGAACACGCCTCGGATATCCATGTGGAGCCCTACCAGAACCAGGCCAGGGTACGCTTTCGCCTGGATGGTGTGTTGCGCACAGTGCTGACCCCGGCAACCCATATCACACCATTACTGATTTCCCGCATCAAGGTCATGGCGAGGCTGGATATCGCTGAAAAGCGCCTGCCCCAGGATGGCCGCATGTCGGTGCGCCTCGGTGGCCGCAGTATCGATTTGCGGGTCTCCACGCTGCCATCCACCTACGGCGAGCGGGTGGTGATGCGCCTTCTGGACAAAAATGCCACCAAACTCTCCATTGGCGATCTGGGAGTGACAGAAAGCCAGCGGGCGGTCCTCAAGCGGCTGATCAGCCGGCCCCACGGCATGATCCTGGTCACCGGGCCCACCGGCTCGGGCAAGACCACCACCCTTTATGCCGCATTGCTGGAGATGGACAAGCGGTCCCGAAACATCATGACCGTCGAGGACCCGGTGGAATATGACCTGGAGGGCATCAGTCAGACCTCCATTAATCTGCGCGCCGGCATGACCTTTGCCCGGGGGCTCAGGGCGATCCTGCGCCAGGATCCGGACGTGGTGCTGATCGGGGAAATCCGTGACGGCGAAACCGCCGAGATCGCCGTGCAGGCAAGCCTTACCGGCCATCTGGTGCTATCCACCCTGCACACCAACACCGCCGCCGGCGCAGTGACGCGGATGCAGGATCTGGGCATCGATCCCTTCCTTCTGTCCTCGACATTGCGCGGTGTATTGGCGCAACGGCTGGTTCGCACGCTTTGCAATCACTGCAAAACGCCGGGGCAGGCCGATACAGCCACCCGGCAACGGCTCAACCTGGAGGAGGGCGCCGTCGTCTATCGCGTCGGGGGGTGCAGTCACTGCAACGGCACCGGCTATGTGGGGCGTCGGGCCCTGTTCGAGCTGGTGGAGGTGAATGAGACCCTGCAGAAACGGATTCACGACGGTGCCGGCGAGGCGGAGCTGGAAGCACTGATTCGCCAGACCGTGCCCGGCATCATCGACGAGGGCTTTCGCCTTGTGACGGAAGGGGTTACCAGCATTGAGGAGGTGCTCCGTGTCACCACCGACTGACCCTGGAGCGCCCTGACAGTGCCGACCTTCGAGTATCAGGCCTACGACCGGGCCGGTCAGATGGTGCGCTCGGCCAGCGCCGCTGACTCCATGCGGCAGCTGCGCCGGGAGTTGATAGAGCGTGGGTTGTTTGTTACCGATGTCAGGGAGATCAGGCCCCGGAGCCCCCGGCGACGCTGGCTGTCCCCGCGCATTCGGCTGGCGGATTTGTCGCTGTTAATGCGCCAGTTGGCGATTCTGGTTAATTCCGGTATGGCCCTGGAAGAGGCGCTGCGGCTGGTGTCCGACCAGACTGAGCAACCCGTCCAGAAACAGGCCCTGGAGAGTTGGCGGGAAGGCGTCGCTTCCGGTTACAGCTTTTCGGCGAGTCTTAAAAAATCGTCTTTTGCCATTAGCGAGCGCGTGGTTGCCGCTATCGGTGTCGCCGAAGAAACCGGCCACCTGCACAAGGTATTGACCCGGGTGGCGGACGAACTGGAGGAGGGCAACGACAACCGGCAGACCCTGATGAAGGGGCTGATTTACCCGGCGGTGATGATCGTGGTCGCCATCGCTGTCATCGGGGTGATGGTCGGTTACGTGGTGCCCCAGGTGGCCAAGGTGTTCGTCAACGCCCGCCAGGAGCTGCCGTTGTTGACCCGGGCAACCATTGCCCTGAGTGACTTTCTTCGGGTTTTCGGGCTGCCGCTGCTCGGCCTGGTCGCTGCCTCAGTAACAGGATTCTGGCTGAGTCTGCGAAATCCGGCCCGGCGGTTGCGCTGGCACCGGTTTCTGCTCTCCGCCCCGCTCATCGGCAACTGGCTGTTGCTGGCGGCGCTGGCGGACTGGTGCAGGAGCATGGGAACGCTGCTGCACAGCGGGGTGCCGGTGCTGTCGGCCCTGTCAATCTCCGCCGCCGGCGTCAGCAACCGTCATCTGCGCCAGCGGCTGGAGGCGGTCGGCGAGAAAGTGCGCCAGGGCAACAGCCTTTTTCAGAGCCTGAAAGCGGAACCGCTCATGCCCGGGTTCATGTTGCATATGGTCAGCAGTGGTGAATCGTCCAGCGAACTGGACACCATGCTGATACGGGTTTCCGATTACTACAGCACCCGGCTGAAAAACACCGTCGATACCCTGCTCAAGTTGCTCGAACCGGCGCTGGTGGTGTTCATGGGTCTGGTGGTACTGCTGATTGTCGGCGCCGTACTGGTGCCCATCGTCAAAATGAACCAATTGATTTAGCGAGGCTGGGAATGAAGACAAGGCAAAGTCGCGGTTTTACCCTGATCGAAATTATGGTGGTGCTGGTCATTCTCGGCCTGCTGGCTGTGATCATCGTGCCCTCGGTCATGGACAGGCCCGATGAAGCGCGGCGCATCAAGGTGCAGCAGGACATTCGCGCCCTGGAGAGCGCCCTCAAGCTCTACCGGCTGGATAACTACCGCTACCCCGGGCAGAGCGAGGGACTGGCCGTGCTCGTTGAGCGTCCTGAATCGGCGCGAAACTGGAAAGGCCCCTACGTCGAAAGCCTGCCCAGCGACCCCTGGGATCAGCCCTACCGCTACCGCAATCCCGGCAAATCCGGGCGGGGTTTCGATATCTTTTCCCTGGGTGCCGACGGCCGGGAAGGCGGTGAAGGGACGGATGCGGACATCGGTAACTGGAATCTGGAACAGTGACTGGCAACCCCGTGATCAGCGCCCTCCGCAGCGACGGTTTGCGTCAGACGGGTTTTTCACTACTCGAAGTTCTGGTGGTGATGGTGATACTGGGCCTTACCGCAACTTTCGTCACGGTTGGCTTTGAGCGCCTGGAGAATGACCGCCTCGAACGGAGTGCCGGCCGCCTCGCCGAATGGTTCCAGGCCCTGAGTGACGAGGCGGTGTTGAATGGCGCTGTTTATGGTGCCCGCTTCGATACCAGCGGTGAATTCCAGCCATTGTTTTATTTTCGCAATCGTTGGTGGCCCCTGTCCGACCAGGTGGCGGGACAGCCCCCGGCCATTGATGTGTCGTTGCGCCTTGAGGTCCATCACCGGGACCGCTGGGTTGCCACAGGTATCGAGCGCGACGATGAACTGCCGCGACCGGATGTGGTGTTTTTTCCTCAGGGCATGGTCCAGCCCGATCAGTGGCGGTTGACGGAGGACAAGGGAGCCGGCGCGAGTGCATTGGTTGAACGGAACGACGACGGATTATTTTTGTGGCAAATACTGTGACCAACTTCCGCCGGCAAAAAGGGTTCACACTGGTGGAAGCGCTGGTGGCGTTGCTGGTGGTGGGAATCGCCTACACAGGTGTCAGTGCGGCAATTGCTCAGTTTGTCGACCAGCGGCACAGGGTCATGACCCGCCATATCAGCCACCGCGTCGCCTGGAACCGGCTGGTGGAGCAGTATCTGATTGCCCGGGACCAGCGGCCCAATGGCAATGGCACCGGGGAGCGTCGGGGTGAAGTTGAGCAGTTCGGAGCCCGCTGGCACTGGGTTGTTACCCGTGAAAAAACCACAGGCGGTGATCTGGTTCGCTACACCGTTGATGTCCGCCAGGGCGATTCGCCATCGTCCCCGGCCGGCGCACTGACGGCATTCTTTTCGAGATGAAGACTCTGCGCAAGGTACCCGGTTACTTCGTGTCTCCCCTCCACTGCCGGGGTTTCACGCTCGTCGAGATGATGGTCGCGTTGATCATCATGGCCGTGGTGTCCGTTCTTGCCTGGCGCGCGTTCGACGGTGTGTTGCTCATGGAGGCGCGCAGCAAAAATGATTTTCTCGCGCAAAACCGATTGCATCTTGCTGCGACCACCCTGATCAACGACCTCGTGCACCTCCGTCCCCGTCCGGTGCGCGATCAACTGGGCGGACAGAAGGGCGCTTATCTGGCCCCGGCCGGGGATCTGGCCTTCGAGTTTACCCGCGGCGGATTGCCGGACTTCGATACCATGCGCGGAGGAATCCAGCGGGTTGGGTACGGTGTGGAGGATGGCGCCCTGATACGGCGGATCTGGGCTGTGGCGGATCTGGGGCCGGATACGGAAATCGTCGATCAGGTATTGGTCCAGGGCGTTGATGCCATCGAAGTAGAACAGCTCGACGGCAATGGGGATTTTATGCTCGATTGGCCGCCGCTGAATCAACGGGTGACGCTGGATACCCTGCCATTGGCGGTGCGCGTCACCCTGGTCCTGGAGGGGGGTGAGCGTTGGCCAATATTGATGCCGGGGCTCGATAGCATTGGCCGCGGCGTCGGGGCCGCCAGCGGAGGATCCAATGACTAGGATCAGCCCTCCAGTTCCAGATCCGACTCCGGCGCAGCGGGGCATTGCCCTCATCACAGTGCTGCTGTTACTGGTGTTTGTCCTGACCATTGTCGGGAGCCTTTTCTATCGCCACCAGATTCATCTCCAGAAGGCGACCCGCAGCATCCTCGGCGAGCAGGCCCTGTTGTTGCTGCTGGGTGCCGAAAGCTGGGTCCAGGCGCGATTACTGGAGGACGCCCGCCACAGCAGCATCGATTCGCTGGACGAGGGTTGGGCACGGCGCCTGCCGCCCTTGCCGGTTGAAGGGGGGGTGCTGGCCGGATGTGTTATCGATCTCAACCGGCGCATCAATCTGAACAACCTGGCCTGGTACACCAATAAGAGCTGGGCTGATGAGCTGGCGACGGACTACCGCCAGATGCCCCGCACCACCCGTCGGACACTGGTTCGTGATCTGATGGCCAACCTGGGGCTGGATGCCGCGGACCATCGGATCGCGGCGCTGGTCGACTGGGTGGACAGCGATGCCTGGCTGGTGTCGCCGGAGAGCGCGGAGGACAACGAATACCTGCTGTTGGATCCCCCCTACAGGCCCGCCAACCATCCCCTTGTGGACACCGCCGAGATAGCCCTGGTTCAGGGGTTTTCCGGAGCCGATGCGCTGGCCCTCGAGCCCTATGCCGCCACCGTTGCCGAGGACATGCCGGTCAATGTCAATACGGCGCCCCTGCCGGTGCTGGTGGCGCTGTCGCCGTTAGTCAGCGTTGAAGACGCCCGCCGGTTGGCGGCGAGGCGGCCCTTTCCGAGCCTGGCTGATTTCTACAAGGCATTGTCTTCGATCGCCGGGGAGCCGGCCCAAACGCTTTACGGTTATCTGCCTGCGGAGCTGGTCTCCGTGACCAGTCAATACTTTCTGCTCCAGGCGGATTTTCGGCTAGACGAATTGCACCTGGCCTACGCCAGCGTCATGTACCGCCAGGGCAGCAACTCGATACAGGTTCTCTCGCGAACTGTGACACCGATCCCGCCAATGGATGACCCGGGGAATACCGACAGTCCGCGACCGGACCCATGCCAGTTTCAGGAGGTAACCGATCAGTCATGATCAGCGCGCTTCACCTTGAGAATTGCCGGGACTTGCCACCGGGACAGAGTGTCGACACCGTTTGGGTGCCCTCTGAGACCGTTATCTGTCACCGGGTTCAGGTCCCCGATGTGGGTCCGAAAAAATGGCGGGAAATGATTCCCTGGCTATTGGAGGACCGCCTCCTTGAGACGCCCGATCAAATGACCTTCGCGACCGGAGATCGGGCCGACGACGGCTCTGTCTCCGTGGCTTGTGTTCGCCGCCAGGTAATCGAACAGTGGCGCAGTGAGCTTCTGGGAGAAGGCATCGAGTGGCGCAGACTGGTGCCGGATTTCTTCGCGCTTCCCTGGCAGCCGGGGCAGATTGCCTGCGCGCTGCAGGGGGAGCGCGCGGTGCTCCGATGGGGCCTCGATGAAGGGGCCGCTGGAACCCTGAATTTCATGACTCAGTTGCTGTCGCGTCTGATGGTCGGCAGCGATAAGCAGCTGTTGGTTTACTGCGACGACGAATCCTTGCCGCTACCCGAGCCGTTCTCCGATGCCGGTGTGGAGAAAATAAGGGACTTGTGGACTCGAGTGGGCGACACCAACCTGGCGCTGGCGCAGGCAACGGGTGTTCAACGGCCCGGCAGGGTGCCCCTGTCCATGAAAGTGGCGACAGCGCTGGCGCTTTTCGTCGGTGGCCTCTGGCTTGCTGGGCAGTCACTGGAGACCTCCCGGATGAACGCCCAGGCCGACTATCTGGAAACGCAGCTCGGGGAGGGATACCGGCAATATACCGGCAATGTCTACGATCTGCCCGCCGCCGACTTCCGGGCTGTTGCCGGGCCTCGATTAACCTCCGGCCACGGTCTTGACGGCCCCTGGTCGCTGATTGACCACCTCGCCGATGTGGTTGATGCCTGCGGTAAATGTCCCGTGACATCGCTGGTAGCGAGTGTCGATCAGGCCGAAATCACCTTGGCTGCCGGTGGCGGTTTGTCCGCGGTTGCGCTTCCTGCAGGCATGGAGGCTGAGCAAGAGCGGCGCGGCGGGGGATTGCACTACCGGGTCTGGAGGGCAGAGGAATGAAAAATCCGTTGCGTCACCTGTCTTCCCGGGATCGCCGACTGCTGGCGATCGCTCTGCCGGTCATTGTTTTATTGATGTTGTACATCGTTGTAATCAGGCCGGTGCAGGTTCGGCACAGCAACGCAAATGATCGGCTGGACCAGGCCCTGGACAATATTGCCTGGCTGCAACAGCGGGCGCCGATGTTTGCCAGTCAATCCAGCTGCCGCAACCCGCGCCCGACCCCGAGCAACCCGCTTGCGGTTGACCACGGGGGGATTGACCTCAGTGCCGATAACCCGGGCCAGGGAATCTGGCGGCTCAGGATCGATGGCGGCGCCGGGGATGACGTTCTGCAATTCCTGCGACGTCTCGCCTGCCATGGTTATGCAGTCGAGCGAATTGAGCTGGAACGCACGGCCGATGGTGCGGGCGTGGTCGGCCAGGCACAGTTGACCGAGGTGCAACCGTGAAACCCCGGTTGCAGACCTGTAACAAATTTGTCATGAATCGGTGGGACCATGGTCGGCCATTTGGAGCAAGTCTATCGTGACTGTGGTGCGCGTTCTGATACTTGCCGGGGCAGTCCTGCTGTCGGGTTGCGTACTTGCGCTGACGCTGCTGCCCGCCAGTCTCCTTCTGGGGGCGTGGGTTCCCGCGGGTGCTACGGTGCTGGCGGGCTCCTCCGTCACCCGGGGTAGCGCTATCTTTAGCGCCGCCGGGGTGGGCAGCGATATGGTCGAGTGGCACTGGTGTCCCCGCCACGGATTGCGGACCTTCTGTATCCGCAGTTCAGGTCCGACCGGTCATCTGGCACTTCAGTTGACCCCCGGGTTTGGTGCGGTGGCTGTTGATGAGGTTGAGATGCGGGGGGTGGATCCGGCGCTGTTCGGATTCCAAAGTCCGCTATGGGCCGCGAGGATTAATGGTGCCATCGATACGCTCCATTTTCGCCCCATCGATGATTGCTGGGTTCCGGTACTGGACGGGCCGCCGTCAACGCTGGCGTTATCGGATGTGCGAATCTGGGGCCGCCGGGTTGCCGATCACCAGCTGTTCCTGGCCCCGGCAACGTCTGATCTGGGCGTTGCCGAGCTGTCCGGTCCAGTCGCTACCGGGGAATGGCGGCTGGCGCCAACGCGAACTGTTGTCGGCCGACTCCGCGTTACCCCGGACCCGGTTTTAGCCCGCCACTTGTCCCTCCTCGTTCGGCAGCAGGACGGTCAATTTGTCCTGGAAAGCCGCGAGCCGTTTCCCTGTCGTTGAGGATCACCATGCAAATACCGGAAGCGGATTCATGAAATTATCGCGGCCCGCACTCGATACCGGTGGATGGTCCCGTATCGGTTACTGCCTGTGTGCGGTGCTCGGTCTGGTCGCCGTCGTGATGGTCGTTGGTCTGGTTGCAGATCTACGCACTCCCCCGGGTTACCCGCTGATCCGCTTCCCGGACTCGGGTTCAGACGCGCGGCCGCCCATCGCGGGCCTTTTTGGCGATGGCAGTGATCCGGCCGAAGGTAGTGAGCAACTTCCGGTAGCCCGGGTCGGTGCCGTGGTGGTCGGCGTTGTGACCGTCGGGGACCGCGCCCTGGCCAGTATCGCCGTCGACGGTGCCGGGGACCGCCTCTACGCCGAGGGAGACGCCCTCGCATCCGGTGTTGAAGTGGCGGCAATCGAACCGGGGCTTGTCATTGTCCACGAGCAGGGGCAGCGGCGAAAACTGCTGCTGAAAAGTCTCCTCTCGGCCGGCGGTGACCCGTTGTTGTTCGATACGCCGGCGACCGCTTCGGAGACGGCCCGCGACGACGGAATCGGGCTGTCATCTGTTGTTGGCCCGGATGGCGGTCTTGCACTGAAGGTCGATCGCATTGACGGGTTGCAGGCCGTGGCGGACGGCTTCGAGACCGGTGACCTTATTACGGCGGTCAACGGATCGCCGCTGGCCGACTGGCTGGCGGCGGGCCACGACCCTGACAGCCTGGGAGGCGGCATCCTGACGGTGACCGTGAACCGGGCCGGTCGGCCCACGACTATCGAGCTGGCTGCGGATGACGTTCTGCCGTGGCTTTCGAGGTTTTAATTTCTGATGATGACAAAGGCACAATATGGTGATTCAGC
>PABE01000088.1 GCA_002702725.1 Porticoccaceae bacterium | reverse complement strand
GGCGTTCACGCACCGCCGATTCGGTACTGCCCAGTAATACCGCCAGGCGCTTGTCGGCAAAGCCCTTGCGCTTTAGGCGATAGAGGCGATCATCATCGACTTGATCCAGGGACAGACCCGCAAGCCCCTGCTCTTCGCGGACCAGATCCTCGAGCTGGACAAGAAACCAGGGATCGATATGGGTAATCCGATGGACGTCGGCCAAGGTCATGCCGGCGCGGAAGGCATCGCCCAGGTACCAGATGCGGTTGGCACCGGCTTCAGCGATCTCCTGATGAATACGGGCCTGCCCTTCTTCGGTCAGCGAGTCGGCCATGGGGTCCAGCCCCGCGACCCCCACTTCCAACCCGCGCAGGGCTTTTTGCAGGGATTCCTGGAAAGTGCGGCCGATGGCCATAACCTCGCCCACGGACTTCATCTGGGTCGTCAATCGGGCATTCGCCGTGGCGAACTTCTCGAACGCAAAACGCGGCACCTTGGTGACGACATAGTCAATGCTGGGTTCAAAGGAGGCCGGCGTAGCGCCCCCGGTAATTTCGTTCTGCAATTCGTCCAGTGTATACCCCACAGCCAGCTTGGCGGCCACCTTGGCGATAGGGAAGCCGGTGGCCTTGGAGGCCAGGGCCGAGGACCGTGAGACCCGGGGGTTCATCTCGATCACCACCAGACGGCCATCCGCGGGGTTGACGGCAAATTGCACATTGGAGCCACCGGTCTCGACGCCGATTTCGCGCAGCACCTTGAGGGAGGCGTCACGCATGATCTGGTATTCCTTGTCGGTCAGCGTCTGCGCCGGGGCAACGGTAATAGAGTCCCCTGTGTGAATACCCATGGGGTCGAAGTTTTCGATTGAACAGACGATGATGCAGTTATCATTGCGATCCCGCACCACCTCCATCTCGTACTCTTTCCAGCCGATCAGGGATTCATCGATCAAAAGCTCATTGGTGGGCGACAGGTCCAGACCGCGTTTACAGATTTCCTCGAACTCTTCCCTGTTATAGGCAATGCCACCACCGGACCCGCCCATGGTGAACGACGGACGGATAATACAGGGGTAGCCGAACTGGTCGGGCACCTGCAGGGCCTCCTCCAGGCTGTGGACAATAACCGCCCGGGGTGTTTCAAGACCGATGGCTTTCATGGCCTGGTCAAAACGTTCGCGGTCCTCGGCCTTGTCGATGGCATCCTGATCAGCCCCGATCATCTGCACACCAAACTTGTCCAGCACACCTTCCCGGGCAAGATCCAGGGCGCAGTTCAAAGCCGTCTGGCCTCCCATGGTGGGCAGCAGGGCGTCGGGGCGCTCTTTCTCGATGATGGCCGCGACAGTGCGCCACTCCACCGGCTCGATATAGGTGGCGTCGGCCATGACCGGGTCGGTCATAATTGTCGCCGGGTTTGAATTGACCAGAATGACGCGATAGCCCTCCTCCCTCAGCGCCTTACAGGCCTGGGCGCCGGAGTAGTCGAACTCGCAGGCCTGACCGATCACAATCGGGCCGGCGCCAAGAATGAGGATGCTTTGGATGTCTGTGCGTTTTGGCATGTTTTGCTAACCGTCGGAATTTGCGCTCTGTCGCTATGGATCAGACATCTACAGTCTGACTGGTAATTGCGGCCTCACCGCCAGGTTCGTTTCCCCTGCGTCCGACTCACCTGCCGGACCGGAGATCAAACGGGCCCTGAAACCCGAAAACTGCCGGCCTATTGTGTCGCTTTGCGGGCCACCATCAACTCCACGAAGTGGTCAAACAGGGGTGCCGCATCGTGGGGCCCGGGGCTCGCCTCGGGATGACCCTGGAAGCTGAAGGCGGGCTTGTCCGTGCGATGGATACCCTGAAGACTGCCGTCGAATAGCGAACGATGGGTCGCCCGCAAATTGTCGGGCAGACTTGACTCGTCCACCGCAAAGCCATGGTTTTGGCTGGTAATCATCACGGCTCCGCTATCGAGATCCTTAACCGGATGATTGCCGCCGTGATGACCGAATTTCATTTTTACTGTTTTGGCTCCGGACGCCAGGGCCAGCAGTTGATGCCCCAGGCAAATGCCAAAGACGGGAAGCTCCGTTTCCAGGCATTCCCGGATGGAGGTAATGGCGTAGTCGCAGGGCTCCGGGTCACCGGGGCCGTTGGCGAGAAATACACCATCGGGGTTCATCGCCAGGACCGCCGATGCCGGAGTCTGGGCCGGCACCACGGTAACTTCACAACCGCGGTCCGCCAGCATGCGCAGAATGTTGCGTTTAACGCCAAAATCGAATGCCACCACCCTAAAGCGCGGCGTCGCCAGCGGCGCGTGACCTTCCCCCAGCTTCCAGCTACCTTCTTTCCAGGTGTAGGATTCCGTGACGCTTACCTCTTTAGCGAGGTCCATACCCTTGAGTCCGGGGAACAGGCGGGCCTGCTCGACAGCGGCGGTTTCATCGATCACTTCACCGGCCATCAGACAACCGTTCTGGGCACCTTTTTCGCGCAATATACGGGTCAGCTTGCGGGTATCGATACCGGCGATACCGACGATATTGCGTACTCTGAGATAGTCTTCCAGACCCTGCTCACTGCGGAAATTGCTCGCCATCAAGGGCAAATCCCGGATAACCAGGCCGGCGGCCCAGATATTTCGCGATTCCTCGTCCTCCCGATTGATACCGACGTTTCCAATGTGAGGATAGGTGAGAGTGACAATCTGCCGCGCATAGGAAGGATCGGTGAGGATCTCCTGGTAGCCGGTCAGGGAGGTATTGAACACCACTTCACCACTGGACACGCCATCAGCCCCTATGGCCGTTCCTCGGAAAATAGTGCCATCTTCAAGCGCAAGCAGAGCAGGCCGACGATTTTCGGATTTCAACACGTACTCCTTTCTTTGGGAAACAGACAGCCAGTTGACTCAACGGCGCAAACTGCGGTGGCCGGTTGCAAAAAAGCGAGATGAACACTCGGATTCATCTCGCTTTTGGAAAATTCTTGATCATGTGCCTCGCTTGAAATTCAGGCTCTGCAACCGGCGGAAACCTGAGCGCGGATTTTAGGTCAACCACCCCACGCTGTCCAGCCTTTTTACCCCCGTGGCCACAGGCGCGCAAACGGCGATAGGCGGGCAGTGGCCGGCAACGTAAACTATGCCCTCCTAACCCTCCCTTGTTGTTGTCGATAACCAGCGCAGGTCCCGCCATGCTGCACAGCATTCTTATCGCTATCGCGATTCTCGCCCTGTTGGGCGTCATTTTTGAGGAAAAAACCCACATCAACAAAGCCAAAATCACGTTGTTCTTCGGCACCCTCGCCTGGGTGCTGCTGTTTGTGTTTGCTCCAGACGGGGCGGCCAACCGAAATATCGGCGAGGGTCTCGAACAAAATATCACCGAAATCGCTTCCCTGTGGCTGTTCCTGCTCGCGGCCATGACCTTTGTTGCCTACCTGAACAAAAAGGGCATGATCGAAAATATCATCTATCTGTTTCTGCCCAAGCGCATCACGGAACGCCGGCTCATGTTCCTGACCGCTTTGTTTTGTTTCGTCTTTTCATCCCTGGCGGATAACATCACCGCCACCCTTTGCTCCATTGCCCTGATTCTGTCCCTGCAGCTGCCGCTCGAAAAAACCGTGAAATTTGCCGTCATGGTGGTTTTTGCGGTGAACTCCGGGGGTGTTGCCCTGATCACCGGCGATGTCACTACCCTGATGATCTTTCTCGCCGGCAAGGTGGCCATCGAAAATCTGCTCCTGCTGAGCCTGCCCGCCTTTTTGGCGGTCATAGCACTTGCGGCACTGCTCAGCCGGGGACTGGATCAGGACATTATCATCAAGCCCCATGTCACGGACATTCGCCGGGTGGACCTGACCATCGCGGCGATTTTCCTGCTGACAATTCTCGGCACTATTGCAGGCAACGTGCTGTTTGCGATACCGCCGGTTTTGAGCTTTCTGTTCGGTCTGTCGCTGATGTTTCTGACGGCACGATTCTTCAACGAAGACATCGAGAGTGACCCGATTCTGGATTACATCCGGATGATCGAGTTTGAAACCCTGATGTTCTTCCTCGGGGTGCTGCTGGTGGTGGGTATGTTGCGGGAAATCCAGGTGCTCAGTTCAGTGGCGGAACTGTATACCGCCATGCCCCACACCCTGGCCAACTACATCATGGGCGCCCTGTCCGCCCTGATTGATAATGTGCCCTTGACGGCGGCTCTGCTCAAATCCGACATCGCAATGGACACCGGACAGTGGCTGGTACTCACCTATGCAGTGGGCGTTGGCGGGTCATTGCTGGTCATCGGTTCAGCGGCGGGCATAGTTGCGATGAGCAAAATCAAGGGGTTATCTTTTGGAACCTATCTGCGTTTCGGGCTGCAACTGTTGACCGCTTACAGTGTCGGGTTCGGCGGTGCCTACGTTCTGGGCCAACTGCTGTCCTGATACCGCCGGAATTGTCCCCGGCGGCATTCTCAAGGCAAGGCGGCTAGGGCCTCTATTTGAGGCCCAGTACGTCCTGCATATCAAAACGGCCCGATGACTTGTCCGCCAGCCAGTGCGCTGCCCGCACGGCCCCCCGCGCGAACGACATCCGGCTCGACGCCTTGTGGCTGATTTCCACCCGCTCCCCATCGGCGGCGAACATAACGGTGTGATCCCCGACAATATCGCCGGCCCGGACCGTAGCGAAACCGATCGTACTGCGATCCCGCGCACCGGTGATCCCCTCGCGGCCGTAGACAGCAACGTCACCGAGGTTACGTCCCAGTGCGTCGGCGACCACCTCGCCCATGCTAAGGGCGGTGCCCGAGGGTGCGTCCACCTTGTGGCGGTGGTGCGCCTCATAAATCTCAATATCGACATCATCGCCAAGAACACGGGCCGCCATGTCCAGCAATTTGAAACACAGATTGACGCCGGTACTGAAATTCGAGGCCTGGCAAATGGCGGTTTGTTCCGCTGCGGCGGCGATCCGGCGTTTCTGTTCATCATCAAAGCCCGTCGTGCCCAGCACCAGCCCCTTGCCGAATGCCGCACAGAGTTCGGCGTTGCTGACCGAGGACGCAGGCACGGTGAAATCAATAAGCACATCGAACTTATCCACCGCCGCCGCCAGATCGCCGGAAACGGCAATTCCATTCCGGCCAAGCCCCGCCAGTTCGCCCGCGTCGGCATTAATCAAAGAGCTGTCAGGTCGCTCCAGAGCGACGGTGAGGGTTAGCGCCGGGTGGTTAGCCACAGCCTCGATCAGGGTTTTACCCATCCGACCGGCGGCGCCGGTTACTGCAATTCTGATCATGTCGAAAGTCGCCCTTGAGTGAATGGCAACCGGTCCCGGCTACCGATTTTTGATGTTGTCGCCACCGGCCAATAGAGTCGTCCCGCCCCGCCACAGGGCCGGTGCCGGGTTCATATTGTAAACCCATCGAAAAACTTTTTTACGCCTTCGAACCAGCTAGTCTGCCTGGGGGAGTTATCTCCGGACTCCATTTCCGACTTGAATTCCTCCAGCAGCTCTTTCTGACGGGCACTGAGACTGACCGGTGTTTCGACCACTACGCGGCAGAGCAAATCCCCTGCAGCGCCGCCCCGGACACTGACCACACCCTTGCCCCGGACCCGGAACAGACGTCCTGTCTGCGTCTCGGGCGGAATCTTTAATTTCACCTTGCCGGAGAGTGTCGGAACTTCCAGCTCTCCGCCCAGGGCCGCGTCGACGAAACTGATCGGCACCTCACAATATAGATTGCGGCCATCGCGCTGGAACAGATCGTGCTCACGAACCATGATTTGTACGTAAAGATCCCCGGTCGGACCACCGCCGGGCCCCGCCTCCCCTTCGCCGGAAAGACGGATTCGGTCGCCATTGTCGACGCCGGCAGGCACCTTGACGGAAAGCGTCTTGACCTCTTCCCGCTGACCGCTGCCATGACATTTGCCACAGGGGTCGGCGATCACTGAACCGCGACCACGACAGGTGGGACAGGTTTGCTGGACCTGAAAAAAACCCTGGGACATGCGCACCTGGCCATGGCCTGCGCAGGTCTGGCAGGTCACCGGCTTGGAACCGGGCTTCGCGCCGGAGCCTTCGCAGGCCTCACAAGCAACCAGGGTCGGCACCTTGATAGTGACGGTGGTACCGCGCACCGCATCTTCGAGATCCAGTTCCAGGTTATAGCGCAGATCAGCGCCCCGGGCCGGACCACCGCGGCCTCGGCCACCGCCGAAGATGTCGCCAAAGACATCTCCGAAGATATCGCTGAAGTTGCCAAAACCACCACCGGCCCCGGCGCCGCCAAACCCTCCCTGAACCGCGTCGTGGCCAAAGCGATCGTAGGCCTGCCGCTTTTCAGGGTCGGAGAGCACTTCGTAGGCCTCACTGGCCTCCTTGAATTTCTCCTCCGCATCGTGGTCATCCGGGTTGCGATCCGGATGGTATTTCATGGCGACCCGGCGGTAGGCTTTCTTGATATCGGCTTCCGATGCGCCCCGGTCGACGCCCAGTACTTCGTAATAATCCCGCTTGGACATGGGTTTCCCGTTAGCTGTTCAGCACAAACGCGGGACTGTCGTAAAAGAGGCGATCTCTTTTAAAACATCCCGCGTCCTGCATGGCCCTTTGGCGGGCAAATCTGCCCGCCTTCGGGGTTATTTTTTGTCGGAGTCTCTCACTTCCTCGAACTCTGCGTCGACAACATCGTCGCCTGCCGGTTTTTCTTCATCCGGCTGAGCCCCGGTAGCTTCCTGTGCCTGCTCCGCATACATTTTCTGGGCCAGACCTGCGGAAGCTTCGGAAAGCTTCTGCGTCGCAGCGTCGATGGCATCCTTGTCGTCGCCCTTGGTGGCTTCCTCGACCTCCTTGATGGCGGCTTCGATAGCGGACTTTTCCTCCTCGGTCGCTTTGTCTCCGGCATCGTCCAGGGTCTTGCGGGCCGCGTGGGCGAGACCATCGGCGGCATTGCGGGCCTGCACCAGTTCCTCGAACTTCTTGTCTTCGGCGGCGTGCGCCTCGGCATCAGCCACCATCTTGTCGATCTCTTCATCGGAAAGACCCGAGGAAGCCTTAATCACAATGGACTGCTCCTTGCCCGTCGCCTTGTCCTTGGCGGAAACATTGAGAATACCGTTGGCGTCGAGATTGAAAGTGACTTCAATCTGCGGCATGCCGCGAGGCGCCGGCGGAATATCGGCCAGATCGAAGCGCCCCAACGATTTGTTCTGGTTCGCCTGTTTCCGCTCCCCCTGAACCACATGGATGGTCACTGCCGTTTGATTGTCGTCGGCGGTGGAGAACACCTGTGATTTCTTGGTGGGGATCGTGGTGTTTTTCTCGATCAACGGCGTGGCAACACCGCCCATGGTTTCGATACCCAGAGTCAACGGGGTGACATCGAGCAACAGAACGTCTTTCACGTGACCGGACAATACCGCGCCCTGAATAGCGGCACCGACGGCAACAGCCTCGTCGGGGTTGACATCCTTGCGCGGGTCTTTACCGAAGAAATCCGCCACGGCTTTCTGCACCATGGGCATGCGGGTCTGACCACCCACAAGGATGATCTCGTCGATGTCAGCGGCGGATTTACCGGCATCTTTCAGAGCAACCTTCACGGGCTCGATGGACCGGGTCACCAGATCCTCAACCAGCGACTCCAGCTTGGAACGGGTGAGTTTCACGACCAGGTGCTTGGGACCGGTTGCATCGGCGGTGATGTAGGGAAGGTTCACCTCGGTCTGCTGGCTGGATGACAGCTCGATCTTGGCCTTCTCGGCGGCTTCTTTCAGGCGTTGCATCGCCAGGGGGTCGCCGGAAAGATCAATGCTGTTTTCCTTTTTGAATTCGGCGGCCAGGTAATTGATCAAGGCCAGATCGAAGTCCTCGCCACCGAGGAACGTATCGCCGTTGGTGGACAACACTTCGAACTGTTTCTCTCCATCGACGTCGGCAATCTCGATGATCGAGATATCGAAGGTACCGCCACCCAGGTCGTAGACAGCAATGACGCGATCGCCGCCCTGCTTGTCCAGACCGTAGGCCAGGGCCGCTGCGGTGGGCTCGTTGATAATGCGCTTGACCTCAAGGCCGGCAATGCGGCCGGCGTCCTTGGTCGCCTGACGCTGAGAGTCATTGAAGTAGGCCGGAACAGTGATAACCGCCTCAGTAACAGCCTCGCCGAGATAGTCTTCGGCGGTCTTTTTCATTTTCTTAAGCACCTCGGCGGAGACCTGCGGCGGCGCTTTCTTGTCGCCCTTGATTTCCACCCAGGCATCGCCGTTGTCGGCCTTGGTGATGCCGTAGGGCACCATTTTGATGTCCTTTTGCACCACCGGATCATCGAAACGGCGGCCGATCAGACGCTTGACAGCGTAGACGGTATTTTGCGGGTTGGTGACCGATTGACGCTTGGCGGACTGGCCCACCAGCACCTCACCTTCTTCAGTGTAGGCAACAATGGACGGCGTGGTGCGTGCACCTTCGGCATTTTCAATCACCCGCGGCTTGTCACCTTCGAGAACCGCCACACAGGAGTTGGTGGTCCCCAGGTCAATTCCAATAATTTTTCCCATTCCGGTATCTCCAAAACGTTTTCAGGTTGCTTGCTGGCTATATTGGTGCACAAAGCCGGTTTTCAAGTCCGGCGGGGCTCACATCCCCGCCGGAAGGGGCAAAATCAGGCCGGCGCCGCCTGAGCGACCACCACCATGGCGGGACGCACCAGGCGCCCGTTGAGCAAATACCCTTTCTGGTACACCTCGATAATGGTGTTCGGCTTGGCATCGGGCTGGGGCACCATGGCCATCGCCTCATGGTGATCCGGATTAAACGCCTCGCCCTTCGGGTTCAGCTGTTCCACATTGAACCTTGCCAGAACATCGAGGAGGTTTTTCAGCGTCAGCTCAATGCCTTCGGTGACGGCGGCAAAGGCCTCACTACCGCTGTCGATGGCTGCTGTGGCTCGCTCCAGGTTATCCACTACCGGCAGCAGTTCGGCGACAAACTTCTCGAGCGCATACTTGTGCGCATTCTCCACATCCCGCTCGGAGCGCCGGCGAACATTCTGCATATCGGCGTGCGCCATAAGGAGCTTCTCTTTCAGCTCCCTCACTTCGGCCTGAAGCCCGTCGGAATCGGGCGACGGATCCCCCACCTCTTCACTCGCCCCTGATTCGGGTGCCTGAGCCGGTTGCGAGTCGGCCAGCCGGTCCTCGCTCTCTGACCCGGAGTCTTGAGTTGACCCGGCACTGGCTGAGGTCGGCTCCTCCGCCGCGGATTTGTCCGTATGAGGATTTTGTGGATCTGTGGACACGTCTCTCTCCCTTGGATGTTCGCAAACACTGACCTATATTGGGACGTCGCCGACGGATTCAAGGCTTCGCCCACGTCTCTGTTTGCCGCTTCCGGATAGAGTCATGACAGCGTCGCCCGGATTCTGTATAAATAGTCGCCAAAACCACCGCCACTCAGGACCATCTGCCCTTGCTGATTTCCCTGACAGTCTCCCATTTCACCCTCGTCGAGCACCTCGACGTTGAATTCCACCCGGGCATGACCGCACTCACCGGCGAAACCGGGGCCGGCAAGTCCCTGTTACTGGACGCGCTGGGCATGGCGCTGGGCGACCGGGGCGATGTCGCGCGCATCCGCAAGGGATGCGACCGGGCAGAGGTGGCCGCCACTTTCGCAGTCGAAACCAACCCGCAGGCTCAGCAGTGGCTAATCGACAACGGATTTGCCAGCGGGGACGAATGCCTGATTCGGCGAGTCCTGACTGCCGAGGGTCGCTCGCGGGGTTTTATCAACGGCCAACCCGCCACAATGCAGCAGCTGCAGCAGCTGGGCGACCTGATGCTGGACATTCACGGCCAGCATGAACATCAATCCCTGCTCAAGCGCGACACACACCGACGGCTGCTGGATCTGTTCGCCGACGGCGGTCAGCAGGCAGAGCTTGTCGCCCGCTGTTACGAGTCGTGGCTGAAAGCGCGGCGGCAGCTGGACGAGCTGGACAATCGTCGCGAAGAATTTGAGGCGCGCCGGAGCCTGCTGAAATTCCAGGTGGCCGAACTGGACGCCCTGGCCCTTGAGGAGGGTGAACTGGCTTCCCTGGAGGAGGAACAATACAGGTTGGCCAATGCCGAACAGAGCCTCCGGGAAAGCCACCGCTTGCTCACCCTGTGCCGTGAGGGTGAAGACGGTGACCTGCTCTCACTCCTCAGCCGGGCAATCCAGGTGGCCGACGGCGTGGAGGGCAAAACTTCCCACCTAACGGAAGCGGCAGACCTGCTCCAGTCGGCACTGATTCAGGTGGATGAGGCCGCTCGCGAAATTCAGCGCCATATCGACAGTTTTGAGGCTGACCCTGAACGACTGATTCAGGTCGAGGAACGACTGACAACCGTTTACGAACTCGCCCGCAAGCACCGGACTCAACCGGCACAGCTGCCGACCCTGCACGCCGACCTCACCGACGAGCTGGCTGAACTCACTGATAGCGACAGCGCCGGCGACACGCTGCGCCAGCGGGTACAGGAACTCGAACAGAGCCTTGTCGCTGCTGAGCAACAACTGTCGACACTGCGCGCAGATGCCGCAAACCGCTTTGCCGCCGCCGTTAATGAACAGCTTTGCGAACTGGCAATGGCGAATGCCGACCTCACCATCTCCCTCACCCCGAGCGAGGATCACAGCTCCACGGGCCGCGAAAACGTCGAGTTTCTCCTGCGCTCCAATCCGGGCCAACCGCACCGGCCCCTGATCAAAATTGCCTCCGGTGGCGAACTATCCAGGATCAGCCTGGCCATACAGGTCGTCGCTGCCCGACACACGGATATTCCGACCCTCGTTTTCGATGAGGTCGATGTCGGTATCGGGGGTGCGGTTGCCGAAGTGGTCGGCCGCCTGCTGAGAGAGTTGGGCAGTCGCGGACAGGTGATCTGCGTCACCCATCTGCCGCAGGTCGCGAGCTGTGCCCACCAGCATCTGGTGGTGAGCAAACACAGTGACGGAGATCAGACCGAAAGCGCCCTGGCCCGGCTCGACGACAGTCAAAGAGTGGAAGAGATCGCCCGTATGCTGGGGGGCACAAAAATCACTGCCCAGACCCGGGCCCACGCCCGGGAGATGCTGAGCCTGTCTGCCGGCTGATCGAGAATTCGTCGTCAGTCGCTGCCCTTCTTGAGCGGTTTGACGTAGAGCACGAAGCTGTGGCCGACAACTTCGTAGCCGTAGCGCTTGGCGACCTCGTCCTGAAGCCGCTCGATTTCCTCGCTCTGGAACTCGATCACATCCCCGGTTTCGGTACAAACCATATGATCATGGTGATCACCATGATCCATCTCGTAAACCGCAGGGCCATTATCGAAATTGTGCCGGACTACGAGTCCCGCCGATTCGAACTGGGTCAGCACACGATAGACAGTGGCTATACCTACGTCCTCACCGGATTCCAGCAGCGCCCGATAGACATCTTCGGCGGTCAGATGGCGCTGCTCGGTGTTTTCCAGGATTTGCAGAATCTTGACCCTGGGCAGTGTCACTTTGAGACCTGCCTTACGCAGTTCCTGATTTTCGCCTGCCATTCGGGACGCCTCTTCTAACTCGGTGATTGAGCGGGTATTATCCACGTTCATTGTAGAGACTGGAACCCCAGATGCCGTCAAAGACCACCCTCATCGTCCTGTTTGCCATGGCCCTGGCCACCGGATGCAGCTATTTTCAGTTTCCCGGCATTCACAAGGTCGAGGTCCAGCAAGGCAATATCATCACCCAGGACATGATCGATCAACTCAGACCCGGTATGACCAAATCCCAGGTCAGCTACATCATGGGCACCCCCATGATCGCGGATACGTTTCATCAGGATCGCTGGGACTACTACTACAGCGTCAAGAAGGAACAGGATGACCACCGCAAGGAACACGTCATCATCTTTTTCGAGAACGGCAAACTCAGCAGTATTCGCGGCGACTATGCGCCATCCGGTGCCCGCGCTGACACGACAACGGAAAAGGCCGGCACTGACGGCTGATCACAGACCATGGCCGGCGAGCCGGAAGCAAAAAAGGCGGGGATCCCCGCCTTTTTTGTGCCGCCCTGACAGCTCGACAGATCGAGCCGTCAGGCCAGCCCCATATTGGCGAAAACATCTCCCACGTAGGGCTGGTGCGTCGTGATACCACCGTCCACGGAAAAAATCTGGCCGGTGACAAAACTGGCGGCGTCCGAGGCCAGAAACACCACCGCATTGGCGATATCCTCCGGGGCGCCAAGACGGGGCAACAATGTGTGGCGGGCGAGCATCTTGAGCTGCTCTTCACCCATCATTTCCCTGGATAAATGCGTCAATATCAGACCCGGCAGAATGGCATTACAGCGTATATTCTGTTTGCCGAACTGCACCGCCGTATTGCGCGTCAGGCTGTTCACCGCCGCCTTCGACGAGGAGTAGGCCGGGTTGAAGATATCGCCGAGGATAGAGACACCAGAGCTGGTATTGATGATCGAACCGCCCCCAGCCGCGATCATGTGCGGCACGCAATGCTTGATCATCAACATGGTACCGCGGGTGTTGATGGCATAGGCGGCGTCCCAGACTTCCGCTGTCATTTCACCGATAGGGCCATCCGCCGCCATTTGCTCCATACGGGTATTGGCGGCGTTGTTGTGCAGGATATCAACTCTGCCATAACGGTCGATGACGGTATCAAACAGGGCTTCGATCGTGGACTCATCCAGCAAATCGAGTTTCACCGCCATGGCCTCGCCACCATCGGCGCGGATAGCCTCCGCCACCCGGTTCGCCCCATCGATATTGATATCCGCCAGAATAACCCTGGCGCCCCGGGCTGCAAGGGCCCGGGCACAGGCCTCACCGATGTTGGCGCCAGCGCCACTGACAACAGCGACACGCCCTTCCAATGCTTTTTCAGACATATGAATCACCTAGTTGTGGGGCTTGATGACTATCGGCAGCCCAGTGCTTTCCAGGTCTCGAGATCCTCACCGGCGGTGAAGAACCTCTCGTTCATGGGCTTCCCGGTCTGCCCCCAGTGATCCATATTGGCCACCCATGCCTGCATGCCGTAAATGACCCAGCGGCGGTAATTCTCGAAAATATCGTCTGCCGACGGAACACCGCTGACACCACGGGACAGGAGTTGCTCCCGGTAGTAGGCAATCAGCTCCCGTTCATATTTGCGGCGTTCATCCACCGTCAACGAACCGATCATCATATAGGTGAGGTCCCGCCAGGGACGGCCCTTGCGTACCAGCTGCCAGTCGAGCCAGATCCGGGTACCGTCGGGCCGCATATAGGTGTTGCCCTGATGGCAATCACCCAGGTTGATGCAAAGCGGCGTGGTTTGTGCGTGCTCCCATTCGGCCAGAGCATCGTATGCCACCTGCAACTTGCCGGGATTATCCTTGAAGTGCCGGGGCAGCACATCGTCGAAGTTTTTTTCTTCCAGATTCTTGTCGATCCAGGTCTGCATGATGCGAATCTGATCGTTATCGATCGGTGTCGCCATGGACGTCGGCAACCACTGCCATTGCTGGAGCAGGGGGCTACCCCACAGATCGCTATGAAGATGCGCCAGCCCGTCGAGGACCAGTTTGAACTTGTCGATGCCGACATCATCGAGACTGTGCCCGAATTTACCGCCCAGCTCGATGAGATCTTCAAGAATCACCAGGCCATGACCTTTGCCGTCGTCATCCCAGTCCGCGTAATAACTTTTGGCCATTGGCACTGTCATGTGGGGCTGGGCAAAATAGTAAAATTGTGCTTCCAGCATGCAGATATCAACATCGTCGAAACCACCCGAAAAGTTGGACTTCAGGCAGACATTGCGCGGCAGCCCGGCGTCGATACCGGCCTGGTTATAAGTCAGCGCCATGCGCCATTTGGTGGTATGGCTGTCGATGTAGTCAACGCTTTCCATGCTCTCCACCGCCACGTCCGGATAGCGGTTCTGGAGAAGGTCTGTCAGCAGCTCAGGGGTGACTTCCTCCCGGGTCCAGGGCAGTTTCTGGCTGCGCGACGGGTAGGGCCTGGGGGTAATGGGTGGCGATTTCACTTCAACAACCATAAAAGGTCTCCACTTGTATCATTATCGTCAATAACCATTGCCAACCTGTAAGGAGCGAGAACTTTGCAGCACGCCAAGGCGAAACATAGCCAGGGGCAATGATCAACGGGGTTTCAAAGCGTCGCGCAAGGGTAGTTTTACACAACATATAAGTCAACTGTATTATTATGCTTAAAGTAAAATACAGCCGCTCAGCACAACCGCCGAACAGAACCGAAGGAAATGCCCTTGCCGACAACGCCCGGAACCCGAAAAAAAGAGGCTACACATCCGACCAGGACGCACGCCAAAGGCGCCCTGAAACTCATGCAGACAGCGGAACGGCTGTTTGGCGAACACGGCATTGATGGCGTCTCACTGCGACAAATCGTCAGCGCCGCCGGCCAGGCCAACAGCTCTGCGGTCCAGCACCATTTCGGCACCAAGGAAGGGCTGATCCAGGCCGTCTACGACATGCGTCTGCCTGCACTTGACGATGCCCGCCGCGCACGGCTGGAGTCGGCCAAGGACGCCAACGGCTATGTATCCGTACCGCAACTGCTGAAAGCGCTTTTCATGCCTGTCGCCGAGAATCTCGACGAAGCGGCGCAAAAGAGCTATGCCCAGTTCAACTCCCGGCTTATGCAGGTGGATATCGCAAAGCATCCGTTTACTCGCTCGCGGGTGCCGCAACCGGCACACAACGACATTGAGGAGCGCCTGAAAAGTCACCTGGGCTATTTACCGGAGGGCGTGTTCCAACTCCGTCTGCGCCTGGCCACGGAGCTCTTTTTCGCCGCCCTGAGCGAGTACAGGCGGCTCGATCAGAACCGGCCGGGATACTACCGGGTCAGTGACGATTACTGGACAGAGATCCTGCAAATGATCGAGTCGCTACTGAGGACACCCTACACCGCCACTCATTACAACCCCGGACAAATATAAGACATCTGAATTATTTTTACTGCCCCCCAGGCTATCCTATCGCACCCATCACTCTTTTGCGCGACGGGCCTTGCCGGCCCGCTGCTTGCGGACCTCCTTGGGATCGGCGATAAGCGGTCGATAGATCTCGACCCGATCACCGGGCTCAAGCACATACTCTTCCGGCCCCGCGACCCCCTTGGCACCCAAAGCCTGTCCGAAGACGCCCATCGGCGCATTTTCAAGATCCGCGTCAGGGAAGTCGGACGCAATATTGGAAAGTGTCACTGCTTCGCGCGCAGTGGTACCGGGATTGACCTTGAGGCTGATGATTTTCTGTTTTTCCGGCAGCGCATAGGCCACCTCGACATGAATCAAATTATCGTTGCTGTCATTCACTGGGATTTTCCATAGATCGCGTCCGCTCGCGTGGTCAGAGCGGCAACAAGGTTATTGGCCACACTCGCAAACAGGCTCGTACCCGCCACGTTCAACAAGTGGTTATTGCCCTCAAACTCCAGATGCAGGCTCACCTTGCAGGCGGCATCGGTCAGCGCCTTGAACAGCCAGCGTCCGCGCAGCTGCCTGAACGGCCCACTGTGTAGCTCTAACCGTATCTCTTCAAAGGGTTTCAGGGTATTTCGGGTGGTAAAACTGTAGTGGATACCCCGCTTGCGCAAATCAAGCCGCGCAACCATGTAGCTGTCACCGCGCTCCAGAATCTCCGAACCGCAGCATTCGTCCATGTAGGCCGGATAAGCCTCGACGTCATTGACCAGGTCAAACATTTCACGGTCTGAATGCATCACGAGCGCACTGCGCTGTATGGTGGTTAACATATCAAAAGAATTTATTATAAATACCAAATACAAAGATAACGCCAATCGCCACCGGCGCCATAAAGCGCAGCAATGTGTACCAAAGCCTCAAGGTACGGGGCATTCTGTCCTCCATCGCCGCAAATACAACCGGGGGCGCCATTTTCCAGCCAACAAAAACAGCAATTAAGAGGCCCGTTATCGGCAGCATGATGCTGGACGTCAAAAAGTCCAGGGCATCGAAGTAGGTAAAGCCGGCAAGGGTTTTATCCTGCCAGGCGTTGAAGGATAGCACGGTCCCGATTCCCAACACCCAGGCAATCCCCCCGAGCAAAAGATTGGCGGCAATCCGGTTGAGCCCCCATGACTCGATCAGCCAGGCGACTGCGGGTTCGATTAACGAAATCGATGAGCTCCAGGCGGCAATTGTCACAAGCACAAAGAACAGCGCGCCGAAAAACAACCCGCCGGGCATATTGCCAAACACTACAGGCAGAGTCTGAAACATCAGGCTGGGCCCGGCGTCGGGGGCCATTCCCGGAATGGCAAAGACTATAGGGAAGATCACCATTCCCGCCATCAGGGCAACCAGAGTATCAAAAAAAGCAATGGTGACCACCGTCTTGCCGATGGGTGCTTCGGCGGGCATATAGGCCCCGTAGGCCATGATGGCACCCATACCCAGGCTGAGACTGAAGAACGCATGCCCGAGGGCTTCAAGCACACCCGCCCAGGTCAGCCTGTCAGTGCGGAAGCTGAACAGAAACTCGAGTCCCGCGTCAAAATCACCCTGACTGGCGCCGTAAAACAGCAAAATAACCATGACCACAAAAAGAACCGGCATGAGAATGCGCACGGCCACACCCAAGCCCCGGGTAACCCCGCCGATCACCACGCCCATGGTCAGTATCAAAAAGAGCGTTTGCCAAAACATGAGCCGGCCCGGGCTGGCAAGCAACTCACCGAAATGCTTTGACACCGCAGCACCATTGGCGCCCTGCAACGACCCGTTGGCCATGTCAAAGATATAGTTGAGCGCCCAGCCGGCGATAACGGCGTAATAGGACAAAATCAGGATACCGACAATGACACCGAGCCAGCCGATGCTGTTCCACCAGCCATGCAAACCGGCACGAGATGTTAAAAAGCGCATGGCATTGACCGGACTCATACGCCCCTCGCGACCCAGCATAACCTCCGCCATCATCACCGGCACACCCAGCAGGAGAATGCACAGCAGGTAAACGAGCACAAAGGCTCCGCCGCCATTTTCACCGGCGATGTAGGGAAACTTCCAGATGTTGCCAAGCCCCACCGCCGAACCCGTCGCGGCGAGAATAAACGTCCAGCGACTGGCCCATGTTCCATGCATGCGCTGATTCGACTCGACCATAGTCTGCCCTCTTGGTTTCAGTCGATTGTAACCGCTCGGTGACACCAGCAAAACCTGCGCCAACCGTATCAGAAACCAGTGGCAATCCGTATAATCCGCGCCATGTCAAAAAATGCCAAGCACAAACCCGGTTCCGCCACCATCGCCGCCAACAAGCGGGCGCGCCACGACTACTTCATCGAAGAACGATTCGAGGCGGGGCTGTCACTGATGGGCTGGGAAGTCAAAAGTCTGCGCGAGGGCAAGGCCCAGATCACCGACACCTATGTGCATTTCAAAGACGGCGAAGCCTGGTTGCTGAACGCACAGATCACCCCGCTGCCGACAGCGTCGACCCATTTTGTCGCCGAACCGAATCGTCCCCGCAAGCTGCTGCTCAACCGGCGAGAAATCGACAAAATCGCCGGCGCGGTGCAGCAAAAGGGCTATACCTGTGTTGCCCTGTCACTTTACTGGAAAAAGCACATGGTCAAGTGCGAAATTGGTCTGGCCAAGGGCAAAGCGGCCCACGATAAGCGGGATACAATCAAGGAGCGGGATTGGCAGCGGCAGAAACAGCGCCTTATGCGCGTCAAAGGGTAACAAACTCCTCACACTCGCCAAGGCTATGCTATCATCGCCCTTGAAATGCGGTTTCGAGACCCCATTATTTACATTGACGGCAAGAAGTCTCGAACCGTTTCACAATGGGGGGCGTTTTGGATTCGACGCCGGTTACAAAACCCAATGTGCATGCCGAGATGGCGACCAATCTCGTAAATCCCCAGTCGCAAACTTATAGTTGCCAACGACGACAACTACGCACTCGCTGCTTAATACCCAGTAGGGTGCCGTCTGACCGGAGCCGTGCTTGTGCGTCCGGCGTCTCTTCGGAGACATTCAGGCGTCGACTCTCACAAGCTCGCGATGAAGCACGTCCGGTGTGGATTCGCTAAAACCTTATCCGGACTCGTAGCGAGTATTCCCTGCCCGTCGGGTAGCCCGCTACTAAAGCCAAAGACGGAATAAGCATGTAGATCATAGGGCAGCGGACTGGCGGACGCGGGTTCAACTCCCGCCGCCTCCACCATATCAAGAAACACCAACAGCCAAGAATGACCAGAAAGCCCCTGAAAACGGGGCTTTTTTTATGATTCATCGTCTAGCAATGTCCAATAGCATGCACTACCATCTGGGGGCACATGGGGGCATAACTGGGGGCATTTTGAGCATAACGAAAGCATGTGCCCCCAACATTGCCAGGCTGGAGGGCATTTCATGGCACTTACAGACACCAAGATCAAGAACCTGAAACCGGGTCTCAAACCCTTGGGCAATCACCAAGACGGCAAAACGACCCACCAGCAGACCGACAAGCCGTACAGAGTTTCGGATGAGAAAGGTCTGTATATCGAGGTCTATCCCAACGGCTCCAAGTACTGGCGACTGAAGTACCGTACGCACGGCAAAGAAAAGCGCCTTGCCATTGGGGTTTACCCTGACGTCACCCTCGCACAGGCGAGAGAGTCGAGAGACATTGCCCGCAGGCAGTTAGCGCAGGGAATTGACCCCAGCGAATACAAACAAGCCACCAAGGCCGCACGGCAAGAGGCCGCCGACAACAGCTTTGAAGTGATCGCCTTGGAATGGTTTAACCGCAAGCTGGCCGACAAGTCTGAGAACCACCGGGACAGAACATTACGCGCCCTGAAGAAAGACCTATTCCCGGTGATCGGCAAGCGACCCATCGAAAGCATTACCCCCCCTGAACTACTCAAGGCACTCCGCAAGATCGAAGCCCGAGGAGCCATTGAGACAGCCCACAGGGCAAAGCAGACGGCAGGCCAGATATTCCGCTACGCTGTGGCTACCGGCAGGGCTGAACGCGACCCCAGCGGCGATCTGAAAGGCGCACTTGCCACACCCGGCAAAACCCACCTTGCCGCCATTACCGACCCCAAGGAAGTCGGGAAGCTGATGTTGGCCATCGAGGGCTTTACCGGCACCCCTACCGTCAAGGCCGCCTTGCAGCTATCCCCCCTACTCTTTTGCCGTCCCGGCGAACTCCGGCACATGGAATGGGCAGAAATCAACTGGGAGGATAAGCAGTGGGAACTGCCCGCCACAAAGATGAAGATGAAGCAACCCCACATTGTGCCCCTGAGCAAGCAAGCCCTCACCATCCTGGAGGAGATCCACCGGTTGAATGGGAGTCGGCGTTATGTATTCCCCAGCGCCAGAGGCGCAAGCCGCCCCCTTAGTGAAAACGGAGTGAGAACCGCGCTGAGAACATTGGGCTATACCAATGAACAAATGACCCCTCACGGCTTTCGAGCCATGGCCAGAACCATCCTTGATGAAGTGCTCGGGTTCAGGGTGGAATGGATCGAGCACCAGTTAGCCCATGCCGTGAAAGATGCCAACGGCAGAGCTTACAACCGCACCACTCACCTAAAGCAGCGCCGGGACATGATGCAACAATGGGCTGACTACCTGGACAGCCTGAAACTGGAAGCCAGCACACCCAACGTGGTTGCAGGGAATTTCCGCGATAGGATTTAATTACTCATTCCAGCCTATTCCCACAGTGTAAAAGGGACATTAATACGTCGCCCTAGCTGGAGATTAACCTGGGTTTGCAGAGGAGCGAACATGGAAACATCTGTAAGGCGGGATTTAATAAAGTATTTAGCCGAAATATATGTAGCCCAAGCTCTACCAGGGACAAATGCAGAGCCCCAAATGTATGAAGAATACATCGCAAGAAGCTTTTCAGACCCAAATCAATTCTCAGAAATCCTAGCAGTACTGGATGATAAAAACATGGAGGCTACTATCTCTGCGAGCAAGCTCGCTATTCTTTTAAAGGAATCATTCGAATTAGAAGAAAAAATACGTCTTTTGAAATCATCTGATGAGGAGGTGATATCGTTCTTGGTGCTACTCGATTCGGTTAGAAATAAATTCAACGATCCTAGAGTAAAAAGGGTAGATGATCGGCGTAAAAATGCACTGAAGGTGTTAGGTTTTTCAGGCGCTACAAAACAGGAACAGGTTGCTTATCGCTGGGTACATGATTACCGATTATTTGTAGAGGGTAGAGTTTTTAATGAAAACAAGGATGGATATCTTCCGGCAATGAAAAAAACTGATGCACTATCGGCGGTCGCTAAAAAATATGGAAGCAGTCCAGCCGCCATGCACAAGTCCCTGTATAGAGAAGTCAAAAGGCAGAAAGAAAGAGGTGTTATTTTCCCCAAGAATTTCCTGCCTCAAAATCCCGATAACACTTAATCCTTAAAGACAGAAAGCCGTCAAATTGTCTCCTGAGACTCTCCTCAGAAGGCCCTAGCATAGCCATATCTATATCAATTACCGACACAGGAGTTATAGATATGACCGCCAACAATTACCCGGCAGCCCGGAAAGGCTCTAATGAGCCTGAGAACAATTTATACCCCGCCAATCGTCTATTGAGGTGGTGCGATGTTCAACCCCTCGTCGGGATTTGCCGTAGCCATGCCCACCAGCTGGCGGCAAAAGGGCTGTTCCCGAAGCCCATCAAGCTGGTCCCAGGAGGCCGCGCCAGCGCATGGGTAGAGAGTCAAGTTCAGGCATGGGTTCAGCAGCGGATAGCCGAGGCCGATCATAACGGCCCGGAATCAGCATAGGAGGCCAGACCATGGAAAAGAAAAAGGCCACCAGCGCAACCGCCAGCAGCCCCAAATCACGACCCTATGATACGCCCTCTCAACTTCAGCGGGCAAGAATACTGAAAGCCCTGGAAAACGCAGGCACGGATGGAATGAGCACCATTCAGCTGAGGGAAGCGTTAGATATTCTTCACCCGGCTGGCAGGGTTCAGGAACTCAGAGAATCAGGGCACCAGATAGCGACTGTCTGGACGGTTACCGCAAACGCCCAGGGCAACACACACCGGTGCGCCCGTTATGTGCTTCAACCCGGGAAGGGGGTAGCGGCATGAACGGTGAGATGAACCCAATCAAACGCTACCTCAAAAGGCCAACCCGGAAAAATGCTATCGACGCTATGTGCGTTCACTGCATGGGAGGGACTGCAAACCACCTGGAAGCGGGCTTCAGACAGTCAATTTCCGCTTGTTCATCCAAGGGGTGCCCATTGTATAGGTTCAGGCCGTTCGTTGATTCTAGGACGCTACAACCCGCCAAAAAGGGGGTGCAAAATGGCTGAACGGTACCTAGTGCAGATATGCCAACAGCAAATCACCCCCGTGATAGTGGTTGCTGACACCCCTCAGGAAGCCATTGAGCGTGCTTTAAATGGTGAGGGGAACCCCGGCGACGGTTGGCATGAAGAACCCTTCAGCAAACGTGTAGTGTGTCTGGAGGGGTGACATGAGCAGGAACTACGCCAAGAGCAAAGGGAGGGGAACGAAAAGCCCGCCCTTTGCCATGCTCCCTCACCACATCATTGATAGCCCCAACTATATCAAGCTGACTTACAAGGCCAAGTCATTGCTGGTGGATATTGTACGGGACTATAACCGGCGCAATAACGGCGATCTCGCTGTCACTTTCCTAATGATGCAATCGAGGGGGTGGAAGTCAGATGAAACCCTCAGTGATGCCCGTGAGGAGTTGATTCATTTCGGCTTTCTGAAGAAGGCCCGACAGGGTGGCAGGAATCAATGCAACCTGTACGCCCTGACCTTTTTTCCGGTTGATGATTGCGGAGGGAAACATGACCTTCAACCTTCACCAGTTGCAACCAATGAGTGGAAGTCTGACCAGTGCGAAGCGTACACGCCCGCCAGGCAAAGGCGGAAATTAGCAAAATCGGTACCCCGACAATCGGGTAACGGTACCCCGACAATCGGGGCAGTGGACACCGAGAAGATCACCTACCTTACCCGACAATCGGGTTAGTCAGGGCAAAAATGGCCATTTCCGTACCCCGACAATCGGGTACCTTCTAAGATTCTGCCATAGGCATAGGAGAGTTATGAGCAAGAACCGCATGTTCAGGGGCAAACCCACCGGCAAGTTGATTATCCGCATTGAGCGGGAAACCATCGAGGCGATTGATAAGGCGACGGTACATCGCCCTGGGGGCATTCCTGGCAACCGTAGTGAGTTTATTCGACGGGCCATTGAGGCCCGCTTGAGGGCGCACTGATAGATTTTTCTAGCGAGCTAAACAATAAATTAGCCTTTGTTAATGAAGGATTCGATCATGCCTGACTTGTCAAAGAGACACCAAGCGACATGCTCAATCTCGACGCCGAAAATATTTTTAGCCGTGAAGGGTAGCCGGACCTTTGTTCTCCCACCCGGCAATTCATTGATGCTCGATGCCATGGTCTGATAGTCAACGGTGGCGGGGAATCGGGCGCTCTTCCTGGCGGCGGCTTGGCATTGCTCTAGCGCCGTCATTCTGTATATATGGGAAGAGGCCGAAGGATCTTGGCTTCCGGCCCAGATCACAAAAAGAACAGTGGCTATGATTGCGGTGAAAGTCACCTTTGGGCCTACCTGTGTCTGCTTACCCATGGCTGACCCCCTGGTTTGCGCCGTGTATCGCTATTAGAGTCATAACAAAGTCCCTATGTTGTGTATGGCGTTATTAGCATAGTCAATCCAAGGCGAATGACTGCGGGCCTGAAAAAAAACAATTTACTTGCTCGCTGTCAGTATTCTATCCCGTGCAAAGCTGTATAGATTCCAAAGTAGAGCGATTTAGACCTAAGATCAGTCACTTGGGCTTTTGCTATCATCCGATGGTCACTTGTATGATTTTTCCCGACTAAAAAAAGGTATCTCAGTTTCGGTACTGGCTGTGTAGCTAAGTGGCTAACCCTATGATCCACAGACGTAAAATCACAGTCTATAAACAATCAATGGGCATTTAAAATGCCAAACAGCGGGGCAATCTATGTGCGGAAGGTACAACATCACCGATCTGCCGGGGCTGCAACAGTTGCTTGATATGGTGGGCATCGATCTACAGCTACCACCACCCCGCTACAATATCGCCCCAACAGAAGACGTGCTATTGCTCTATGACGGCAAGGGCGGACTTGCCCGCTGGTGGCTAACCCCAAGCTGGGCTACTGAGGTAAGCACCAAATACTCCATGTTCAACGCACGGTGCGAAACCCTGACCAAGAGCCGCGCCTTTCAGAAACCCTTTAAGAGCCAACGGGGCATTGTGCCAATGTCGAGCTTTATCGAGTGGCGCACAGATGACGGTTTAAAACAGCCCTGGTTAATCACCAACGAGGCCCATACGCTCGCGGTAGCGGCGCTATGGGACGTATGGCAGGGG
>PABE01000087.1 GCA_002702725.1 Porticoccaceae bacterium | reverse complement strand
GTTCAGGCATTCGATCAAATGCTCGGCCAGGTTGGAGTGCATGGCCATGTTGGGGCCGGTCCCGCTCGAGGCCATGCCCCGCTTCGAATCCCGGGCAAACAGCGCCGCGGCGCGAACCAGATCGTCGGCATCGACCCCGGCCCGGCGGGCGACATAGTCCGGTGTGAAGGGCGCGACGGCGGCGGTCAGTTCCGCCAGGTCGGCCACATAGCGCTGGCAGAAATCCGCATCGTGCCAGCCTTCGTTGAGAATAATGTGAATGAGGCCGGCGGCGATGGTGGGGTCTTCCCCCGGATAGGGCTGGAGGAAGACATCCGCATAACGGGCGGTTTCCGTGTAGCGGGGGTCGATGACGATCAGCTTCAGTCCCCGGGCGCGCATTTCCTTCATGGTCTTGCTGGGGTTGGCCATCTCGAAATCGTTGGTGGCCAGTGACACCAGCGGGTTGGCACCGAAGAACAGCCGGATGTCGCTGGTCTCAAGAGATTGTCGCCCGCCGGCCCAGATGCCCAGGCGGCCGACAGAGATCATCTTCGCCGACTGGTCGATGGTGAACGGCGAATAGCTGTTGGCGGAGCCCAGGGCCTCCAGAAACCATTTGAGGATCGATTCGGACGAGGCATTGAGAATGGCGCCGCCGCCCCGAAAGCCGCCCACCGCATCCGGACCGTCGGCGTCGATCACGGCCTGCAGTTTCGCGGCGATTTCATCCAGGGCCTGATCCAGGGCAATGCGCTTGAACGAACCGTCCGGCTGGCGCTTGAGGGGATGCAGAACCCGGTTGTCGTTGTGGTGGGTGGCGTCGGCCTGCAGTCCCTTGATGCAGATATAGCCCCGGGTAAAGAGGTCTTCCCTGTCGCCCCGGACATCGACAATCCGATCGTTTTCGTCCACCTGCAACACAGTGCCGCAGCAGGGGGTGCAGAAACGGCAGAAGGACTTTTTCTCCACGGTGCTGGCGGAGGGGATCATGTCGGATGAATCATTCCGGGTAATGGCTTTGTTCATAGTTGCCTCCGTCCGTGATACGCCTCACGGGGGTTGTGTCGCCTGTTTTTCGCCGCGTTGCGGCTATGCCCGCGGCAATATAATGTCAACAACGCTCGCGCTAAATTTAAGTCGGTTATTATTCGGTCAGCCTGAATTGATAGGCTTGATGGCGTTTTTCCAGAATATTCACGCGTTCCCCGGGGCTTACCTTTTTCTGGGTGCCCGCCAGGTGGCTATCCAGGTCGGACAGCCTGATTTTGCGCACCTGCCGTATCGCGCTATTGACATCGACCGGTCCCGATAACAGTTCCCAGCGCACCATCACAATACCGTCGCCGAGATTGCCGGCATCAAGCCAATTGACATAGCCCGGATCTTTCCGTGACAAAATCAGCGTAAAGCTGCCGTCCTCGTTGGCGATGGCCTGCCGGTTATTCAGGCTCGTGGAGTGCCTGTCATACACGGTTGAGCGCATCCAGAGGTCGGAGACCTGGATGCCCATATAGGCGGCACCGAGGGGGTCCAGGGTGATGACCAGTGCTTCATCGTCGGCCACCGAGAAACGGCTGGCAGCGAATATTCCGCCGGGCATCCCTTGTTCAACGGTGCGCTGAAACGCGCTCAGCTGATTGACCGGCTTATTCCAGACCATCTGTTCAAGAAACGCGACGGTGCTTTGCGCTGTTGCGACAATCTCTGACGCGGCCCTTTCGGCGATTTCTGCCGGCTTCGGAGGCTGCTCCCCGACACGCTCAGTCACCGCAACGCGAATCCCGTTCGGGCGCTGACTGGCCCAGTCCGACAGGGTGTCGCGAATTAAAATGTTGGTCGTCCCGGGGGCCAGTTGCAGATGGTTCTTTCGGCCCTCGGCGCCGCCGGCGTCGGCGGTGATGGTAAAGGTTCCATCGCCGGCGACCTCGATGTCCCTTGCCTGAAGTGAATCCGTTGGCTGTCCCCAGAGGGAGGGCGGCGGGATGGCCTCGATGCTGAAATCCAGGGATGGATACAGCGGATTACGACGACCGGTTATCTCATAGCTGTAGTCAGGGTTGACGGGAATACTGCGATAAATCCGGTCGGGGCTGTCGGCGTAGCGCGAGCCAGGCACCGATAATCCGTGGCTGGTGTATGGCAGGTGGCCACTCCATACCACCTCGGGATTTAGCGGGTTGTTCCCGGCTATCCCCAACAGCACCCCGAATATCATTTCATCGAGCGCCCCCTCAAGGGTCGACAGGCCATCCGCCACAGTCGCGGAGTCTGACGCTTTGAACAGCGCAATGGCCTGATCCCGCGCCCCGGTTATCGTCGCATTTTCTCGCAGAGCCAGCGCTTCCCTCTGGATTTGTGCAAGGCTCGGGGTGACAAGTGGCATACCCGGTTCCTGTAAGTCCGCCGCCAGCGGCGAAGCCAGCGCCATTGATGCAATGAATGGGGCGAGATACCGCCCGACCCTGTTATTCGTCGTCTTAATCACCGCGCCTGTCCAATGCCGCAAGCGGATGTATTTGCTCGCACGGTTCCCGCACCCTATGCATCCCTGATCGCGGTTACAGCAACGGGTATGGCCCCCATCCGCGGCATGCCGTGGTACGGGTCGTAGTCGTCGGTCCAGCTGGTCAGTCGATTGACGTTGGCGCCGTCCCGTTTCGGGTCGTAGTCGTCCCCGGGGTTTTTGCCGAAACCGTGGGTCATGGACAGGACGCCGGGGCGCAGGTCATTCTCCGCTTCGACAAAGCCGATAATTGCCCCGTGTTGTGACCGAATTTCCACCTTGTCGCCGCTGGAAAGTCCGAGCAGGTCGAGATCGCCGGGGTTCATGTAGGCGGGGTTGTAGGTTGTCTTCAGCACGGAGCGGTCGGTACTGCTGACCACATTGGTGCTGTTCTGAATACGCCTTGGGATAAACAGAAACGGGTAATCAGCATTCTTCGCCCGCCGTTCTTCCAGCGGTTGCGCGCGGACCTGTCCCAGCTCATCGAGCATTGTTTCATTGGCCAGCTCCAGCCGGGCTTTACAATCCGGGTCACGGGGCTGGACTGTTTTTCTGGCCTCGTCAAACAGATGCCCATTGGGATAGCGCTTCACCGATGACAGGGGCACCGCCGACCCCGCGCACATCATTTCATACAGTTCATCCGTGCTCGGTTCGTTTGCCATATCCATCATCGGACTTTCGTTTTCTGTGTCCGACCCGTGGGCGGCGATACCCAGCAAATCTGAAATACTCGGGTATTTCAGGTTCAGGTCGAGGGATTGCGCGACCCGGTAATAGATCTGCCAGGGCTCCATCAGGTCACTGTCCGGCGGCGGTTCGAAGAGTGCGGGCTGATAGGCACCATAGGGTTCAATCCATCCATAGCCGGGATGGAAAAGGCTCAACATTTCGTTGATCTGTGACATGATCGGCACTTCAAATTGCATCCGGGTGGCAATGACATAATCGGCCATGCGCGCAGTGGCGGAAAACTCCACATCGTGAACCACAAGCAGCTCCAGGGATTCCAGTGCCTGCTTGACCAGATCCTGCTCCGGCCAGGCGATCATCGCCCCGCCATGGAGAAACAATGCGCGAATTTGCCCTTCGCCGGGGGTGAGTATCTCCTCTGGCAGCGCACCCAGGGGCATCCCCGCCGCGGTCTGTTGCAGGCCCCGGACCCGCATTTTCTCGCCGAATCCCCAGGCTGGGTAGGGCGGATTCGGTTGCGCCTTGAACTCCTGTGGTGGGAACAACACCCGGGGCATGGCGGCGTTCTCGCCCTCCCTGGCCCAGAAGCCGCGCAACGTCTGGAGGTTGTAGAGCAAATAGGACATCAATGTGCCCCTGGTCGCCATGCTCGGTCCCGTGCCCGAGCCGAAATCGCCCCGTTTTGATTCGGCAATAATTCGGGCGGCTTCTTTCAGGTCTTCTTCTTCAATGCCGGCGCGCCTGGCCACATAGTCGGGGGTAAAGTCGCGGACGGCGGCCTTGAGCTCGTCGAATCCACGGGTGTTGTTTTGAACAAAATCCTGATCGACGGCACCCATGTCGATAATCAGATGAATGAGCCCCGCCACAATGGTCGGGTCCTCACCGGGAATGCACTGCAAGTGAACCGCTGCGCGCCGTGCTGTTTCCGTTCTGCGGGGGTCGATGACAATCAGTTTCATGCCGCCGGCGATCAGGCTTTTGAGCTGATTGCCCGGGTGTTGCGGAAAGTACTGCTTTGAAATGACGGGGTTTCCGCCAATGATCATGAACACATCCAGGGTGTCGGGATGCATCCGGCCGCCGGCCCAGCTACCGTGCAGGGCCGGGGCAATCATGAATCCGGGTTGATCAATGGTGCCGTTGTTGAACATGCTTGGGGAACCGATGGCGTCCATAAAACGCATCATGATCGGGCCCAGGGCCTGGTGCTCCAGGCCCGGACTGCCCAGAAAGGCGCCGACCGATCTGGGGCCGTGATCTTCGATCAATTGCCCGATCTTGGCGCTTATTTCGGCCACCAGCTGGCTGCTGGAAATGGGCGTATAGCTGCCATCGCTCTGCCTTTTCAGACTGGTTTTGAGCCGGCCCGGGTTGTTGTGCATGGTGGCAAGGGCCCGCCCTTTGGGGCAGATAAAGCCCTTGTAAAGCGGCGCGTCAGGGTTGCCTTCCACCTTGGTAACGCGACCGCCATCAATGGTGACGTTGACCGGGCAATAGGCCGCGCATGACCGGCAGGTGGATTTTTCGACATGTGCCATTTCAATACTCCGTTCTGTTCAGCGCCGTTTCGACGCGCTCTGTGTTTATTGTTCTCTAAGGACAGTTCGCCCCGTTCATTTGATCAGGGTTCGGCCGCAAGCGGCTGGTCATCCGCCTGGGGCGCCTGCCCCTCGGCCCGCGACAATATGCGCACCTCACCGGTATCCGGCTCCAGGATCAGGTGATCGCCGGTGCGGATAATCCGGGTCGCATCGCGCACGTTGACCACCGCCGGCAGGCCCAGTTCCCGGGCCACCACGGAGGTGTGGGTGAGCAACCCGCCGGTTTCCACAATGACGCCGGCGGCCAGGTTGAAGTAGGGGGTCCAGCCGGCATCGGTATGGGACGAGACGAGGATTTCCCCCGGCTCAAACAGGTCCAGCTGATCGGTGTGAATCACCACCCGGGCGATCCCTTCCACCGTGTGGCCGCTGACCCCCTGGCCGTTCAGTACGCGAATGCTGTCGGTGTCTTCCGGGGTCAGGTTCACCGGCTCGTGGCCGTTGATCAGCTCTTCCGGCTCCCCGAGGGCCTGCAGTCGTTCCGCTTCCGCCCGGCGCTCATTAATCAGAGCGCGCAAATCCAGGGACCGGTTGCCGGTCAGTACCGCCCGCACCTCCGCCAGGGTCAGGTAATAAAGGTCGGTAATGTCGTCTATGAAGGCCTCTTTCAAAAATCGGCGGCCGATTTCCCGGAATAATTGCCGCAGCATATCGACGCGAATAATCAGCCCGGCCTTGCTGCGTTCGCGGGTGCGGGCGCCCAGATGGGCGCAGGCGATCAGCGCCTTCAGGTACAGCCGTCTTACGGGGCCGGCACCTTTCAGCACCTCCCGCAATGCGGCTTCACGCTGCTGTCCCTTGCCGTCAGTTTTTGGTTGTTCGCTCGCGAGCAGGCCGATAAAGGAATCCATCACCGGTGTCGGGTCTTCGGCCCAGGACGGGCTGCTGATCAGGAACTCCGC
This sequence comes from Porticoccaceae bacterium, assembly GCA_002702725.1. Lineage (GTDB taxonomy): Bacteria > Pseudomonadota > Gammaproteobacteria > Pseudomonadales > Porticoccaceae > NAT127. The sequence continues at coordinate 9,624 of PABE01000087.1, read as the reverse complement.
CACCGAGCGGTAACCGTAGCGATCGACCACCGCGCGCAGGCCATCGTAGGCGTCGTGATCGATTTCCCGCAGGGTCTCCCAGCGGTGGTAGGAGCCTTTCAATGCCTTTGCCAGGCCGGGATTGCGCCGTCGGGCCGTGGCGGCGATCTCGCGGATTCTCTGTGCCGGGGCAGCGCTTTCCACCTCGCCCATATCGCTCAGAATGGCCACCAGATGGCGGGATTTTTCCGCACCCAGTATCCGGTTCAGGGCGCCGATCATCACCAGCCCCGCCAGTGTTCCCCGGGTATTGCCCTCGCCGGCGGTAATCAGCTGGTCCTGCCAGGGCACGATCAGGGCATCGAGTTCGAGGTTGGTTTTTGCCGCCAGATCCATGGATTGCCGCCGGTCGAGCTGGCGTATCACCGCGCGCCTTGCGCCCAGACAGGTGCGAACCATCCAGCCATAGAATCGCCACTTATGCCGCGCGGCAGTTTTGCGCTCTTCGGGGGTGATGTCGGGCCGGGTAATGCGAAAGGGGATGTGCTGGCCGAACAGTTGCTGTTCGAAATCACTGGCGTCCGCCCCGGGCATGATATCCGCCATCCACATCACCCAGGAGAGATTGGCGTAAACCCGCCCCTGGTGCACCCGGTTGCACAGCAGTGCCGGCGGGTCGATGGTGGTCACACCCAGATCCCGCAGCTGCCGGCGGATACCATGGTCGTTAGGTATGGCGATCACGGTCAAATCCAGGGGGCAGATGACGTTGGGGTACGCTTCCCGGCTGTTGACCCGGGTGGCGTAGGGCAGCCGGGGGTCGATTTCGGAGTTGAACAAATCCTCGGGTATATGCAGTTCAGACGAGGAATACATGGTTTTGCTCTCCGGCAAGGGCATTACTGTCTGGTCACAGTGTCGTCTTATGTTCTACCGGTGGCGGCCCCGAAAAAAGCGGGAAGCCTGTGCAAAGTCCCTTTCACACAGGTCCCGAGGGGAGAGAACCGGCAGCGGTGAGCCGTCAGGGGGCTGACATCTCACCGTTTATCATGGGTCATTATGGCCGCTAACATCGCCGGCAGGCGGTGTCGGACAAAAATATGTTTGAGGCCGGCATCAACGGCCAGCCGGATACCGTCGTTGCTTTCCAGGGCGCTGCCCCTGGCGTTTTCGACACCGGCGAGTTTTTGCTCCAGGTCATGGGCCAGGGGGCCGATATCGGTGGCCTGATCATATTTTGGCGATTCGAGGCCCGAAACCTCAATAGGGCACAGGCTTTCCGCCCAGCGGATAAGGGTCGCCAGCACAGGGTCGGCGCTTTCGTCGAACTGCACCACGGGCAAAGCACCCTGATAGATGTCGCCGCTGTTGCCGTCGACGGTCACCGTCTGGCCGCGGAGGGGGCTCAGGGTGTCCCGGCCACAACCGACCACGCAGGGCACGCCAATTTCCCGGCTGACCACCGCCGCGTGGGAGGTGGCGCCCCCCAGTTCGGTGACAATGGCGCGGGCGCTCAGCATGCCGTGAATATCGTCGGGGCTGGTGGTTGGCCGGGCCAGCACCACGCCTTCCTCCTCCCGGTCCACCGCTTCGTCGGCGCTGCTGACAACAACACCGCTGGCGATGCCGGGGCAGGCGGGTTCTCCAGTGGCGAAAATAGCGGCACTCTGTACCGCCGCAGGGTCCAGCCCCGGTTTCAGCAGTTGGCGCACCTGCTCCGGTGTCACCCGGGCCAGCGCTTCCCGCTCGTCAATCAGGCCCTCTTCGCACAGCTGCACAGCGAAATCGACTGCCGCCCGGGGCGAGCGCTTGGCATTGCGGGCCTGTAGCAGCCAAAGGTTCCCGTGTTCAATGGTGAATTCGATGTCCTGGACATTGCCGGCGGTGCGCTCCAGTGTGCCCGCCAGTTCCAGCAGTTGCCGGTGTTGATCGGGCAGCTTCTGTTCCAGGGTGGCGATGGGTTCCGGGGTCATGCGCCCGGAGACGATATCCTCCCCCTGGGCCCGGGGCAGCCACTGGCCATAGGGTTCCTTCGAACCGGTGCCGGGGTTGCGGGTAAACAGCACCCCGGAGCCGGACTGCTCGTCCAGGTTGCCGAACACCATGGCCTGCACCGTCACCGACGTGCCCTTGAGTTCGGTAATGTCGTAGTGATCCCGGTAGGCTTTGGCCCTCGGCGATTGCCAGGAGGCCAGCACCGCCTCCACCGCACCGCGCAGCTGCTGCCAAACATCTTCGGGAACATCGCCGTCGGTCGAGCCGAGAATGATGTCCCGGTACTGATTCTGGAACAGGGCCAGTGTCCGCGTTGCGAAGTCGGGGTCGCCGCTTTCCTCGGCCAGGCTCTGGCAGGTTTGGCTATTGATGCCGAGGTTAAGCACGGTATCCATCATGCCCGGCATGCTCTCCGCCGCCCCGGATCGGACGGATACCAGCAACGGGCGCGGGCCTGCGCCAAAGGTACGGCCGGTGACGGATTCAAGGTGCGCCACGGCGTCGACGATCTGCCGCCAGATGGGGTCGGGCAGGGCACCTGTCTGTTCGTAGTGTGCGTAGGCATCGGTGCACAGGGTGGCGGCGGGGGGAACCGGCATGCCCAGCGAGCGCATCCAGTTGATGCTCCAGGCCTTGCCGCCAATCAGCTCGCGGGAAAGGTTTTGCGCGCCGTCGAGCAGATAAACCCACTGGGCGCCGCTGGCGTCCCTGTCTGTTCCGGGGGTCATTGGGCGCGACCGGCCGCCGCCTCCTCCGCCCGGGTGAGTCCGGCAATGGCCATCAGGTCTTCGTGCAGTTCAAACCACACGGTGTGGTAGCTATCCAGAATAGGGCGGGCAACAAAGGTGTGATCACCGTCCTGGACCTTGGCAAGGGCGCGGTCCAGCCGTTCAGCAAAATGGTTGAGGCGCGGCGCCACCGCCGTGATTCGCTCGAGCACCGGTTTGGCCTGTTCATGCACCTGGGCCAGACGATCGATAACGGACTGGTCGTAGGCCGCGTCGGTGTGATCGTTAGGGGTGCCGGCATCGCGCATCTGCCAGGCGGTAATCGTCGCCTTGAGCTCGTCGTTGACGGTGCAGAAAGCCTCATACACCGCGCTGACCGCATCGGCGTCGAGGGATTCCCGCTCTTGGGCGATCAGATCGGCGGTGACCTTGCGGCCCACCGGCGTCAGGCGCCAGCCCCGGGGCGTTTCCGCCACCCATTCCTCGGCGGCAAAGCGGTTAAACGGCTCTTTGAGTTCGTCTTCGCTAACGCTGAGGGAGTCTGCTGCCTGGGAAAAAGAAAGAAGGCCCTTAACACGGGCCAACTGGAGTAACACAAGGTCTTGCATTCGGTTGCTCTTGTTTTTGACTGTTATTTCTTAGTAGCTGTTATTACTTATTCTGTTTTCTTACTGACACTATTATTGTTATTTGAGAGCGGGTCGGCCTGTTTTATTGTTAGGTTCTGCTCCGTACCCCCTGAGCCGCCACTTTACGGTTTTTCACAGGCCTATCAAGCGGTTGCGTTGTCACAAAGCTCCAACCAGGCGCGCAAAACTCCAGATGGTTTTCAGGCCATTCCCGTGCGGTTCTTGATGGTCAAAAATGTCAAAATTCTTTCGCGGCGCGATAGAATAATAAAAATGCCTATAGAAACAATGTGTTGTGCAGAGTGTGGCGTCGATTCGCCAAATTGCAGGCCTGTGAATGCAAGCAAAGAAACTAAAGTCAGGGCGGAGCCGGCAGCCAAATAACTAACAATAATTTAGCTATTGGAGGCCGGGAACAACTGCCGCGGGGTTCGTGGTCGCCAAAACTGACGGAAAGTAAGCTCTTGTTTTTGTTTGTTTTTGATGGTGACGAGCGCTATTCTTCGCTTTCCGCCGCAATCTGGACCAAAAAAATCAGTCTGGACATTTGCGCGGCAGGCATTAACTGCGGCGAGGGGCTTGATTCGCCCATCGGTGCTACGTTTGGTAACAGTCTGTGCTCGGTCGTCCATCGGTAATGGACCTGGGCCTGTGTGGAGTCGATCAGTATGGTGGTAAGCCGGGTTGCGGCTGTTGTGACCGGTGTCCTGTTATCCGGCGTGCGGTTTCAGCCCGTGGCCGTCGGGTGGAGGGCGCCGGTATGGTGAACCCTGTCGGTCAGCCAGCCATCGCGGCCGATGCCACGCCGGAGGATCTGGTTCGCCGCGTACTGGCGGAAACACCGGTATTCAGGGATCTGCCCCGCCTTATCGCCTACATGATCTCCCTGCCGCACCGGGCGCTGCGTCCCGACGAGGTGTGGGTGAAGGATTTCGGCGATTTTGCCTTTATTGTCGAGCCGGGCCGGTTTTTTCTGCACGGCGATCACCGGGGTGAAATTCACGGTGTGCCCTTCGGGCCCCGGGCGCGGTTGATCTTCGCCTACTTTATACAGGAGGCGGTGAGCAGCCCCAGCCTTCAGGTCGACCGGGGCGGCATGTCGGCCAGCCAGTGGTTCGAGAGCCTTGGCCTGTCCATTGGCGGCAAGACCTACACCATGGTGCGCGAGCAGGAGATGCGGGTGTCGGCGGCCCGGTTCATCACCACCTTCCGCGCCTACGGCTACGAGGGCATCGCCTGGGACCCGCTGTACATCAGCGGCATGCGCGGCGACCCCGGCCTGGGCCGGACAGTGGCCCAGCAGCACCGGAATATGGTGCAACTCAGTCAGCACCTGTTTAACGAGCTGGCCGAACACCCCAGCCGCATACCCTTCTCCGCCCTGGCGGCGCTCAGCAACCAGTCGCTGGGGCTGGATATCTACTACTGGCTGGCCTACCGACTGCCTGTGCTCGATGAGCCCGTCAGCCTCGAGTGGGGCGAACTGTTCCGCTGTTTCGGCACCTCCTATAAACAGATGCGCCACTTCGAGCCGCGCTTTATCGAAAAACTCGAAATGGTCCTGGATACCTATAAAGAGGCGAAAGTGGGCATCGAGCCCGGCGGCATTGTGCTTTATCCCTCGCCACCGCCCCAGGCCGGGTAACCGGTTTGATGGTCGCGGCGTTTCGATACTTCCACAGGTCCGGGCGAATGGGTATCATCCCACCCCTTTGAACAGCCACATACACGGGACGGCCCATGAGCATCAAGTCAGACAAATGGATACGCCGCATGGCGGAAGAGCACGGCATGATCGAGCCCTTTCAGGGCAGCCAGGTGCGCCAGCCGGACCCGAACGCCCCCCGGGTGATCTCCTACGGCGTATCCAGCTATGGCTACGATGTGCGCTGCGCCGACGAATTCAAGATCTTCACCAATATCCACTCCAAAACCGTCGACCCGAAAAACTTCGACAACGACGCCTTCGTCGACGTCAAAGGGGACTACTGCATCATTCCCCCCAACTCCTTTGCCCTGGCCAGCACGGTTGAGTACTTCCGTATACCCCGCAGCGTGTTGACCATCTGCCTGGGCAAATCCACCTATGCCCGGTGCGGCATTATCGTCAATGTCACGCCGCTGGAGCCGGAGTGGGAAGGCCACGTAACACTGGAATTTTCCAACACCACCAACCTGCCGGCGAAAATCTACGCCAACGAAGGCGTCGCCCAGATGCTGTTTTTTGAATCCGACGAGGTGTGCGAAGTCTCCTACCGCGATCGCGGCGGCAAGTACCAGGGGCAAAAGGGCGTAACGCTGCCCAGAGCATAATGCATCGAGGCTAATCGCTTTTTTGATTTTGTCGGTATCGGTTTTCTCCGGATAGTAAACCTCCGGGGATCTGTGCGGACAACGCGGTTCCCGTATTAAATACTGAGGTTATAAAGAGGTTGTGTGGCGTTCACGACCAGGCCCGCCTCGAACGCACCATTCGGGCCTTGGCGACAGATCAGGGCTGCGGAAATGACCGTTCGGTTCAGCGTTCATTTCATGTATAAAATGATGAATAATTGAAGAGCTGCTAAGTGTGACTCGTTCACCAGCTGCATGCCCCCCCGGTTTTTCTGAAATCTATTATCGTCGCTGCATCATTGAAGCCAGCGGTGCCGTTGGCCGAAGAGCTCAGATCCCATAGTAATTCCGCCGAATTCAATACCTCTTTTGAAATTACCTGCTCCGGTGCTAATGCTGTCCCGGAAATAATCCTTTCTTTGTTGGCCGCGATAAAACAACGGCCGTGGATGTATGTGCGGCGATAACTTTCCCGATGATCGGGACTTCCGTGTCGGCGCGATAGGGAACGATCCCTCTCCGCAACCGCAATAAGACTTCAGGTATGATGGATAGCTGTGCAGGATTGCTTGTGATTTGGGTTTAGGGGTATCGCATGCCATTAACAATTCTGGTCACCGGTGGGGCGGGTTTTATCGGCTCGGCGTTGATTCGGCACCTGATCGGCAACACGGATCATCGGGTGGTCAACCTCGACAAATTGACCTATGCCGGCAACCTCGACTCACTGGCTTCGGTTGCGGATTCTGATCGCTATCGATTTGAGCGGGGGGATATTTGTGACCGTACGGTATTGTCCCGTCTGTTTGCCGAGTATCGCCCGGATATTGTCATGCACCTGGCCGCGGAGTCCCATGTCGATCGCTCGATCGATAGCCCCGGTGAGTTTATCCAGACCAACCTGATCGGCACCTACGAGCTGCTGGAGGCCGCGCGGGGCTACTGGCAAAGCGCCGATAGTGCTGTCAAAGCCGCGTTTCGCTTTCACCATATTTCCACCGATGAGGTATACGGCGATCTGCATGGCGCTGACGGCCTGTTTACCGAGACGACACCTTACGCGCCCAGCTCGCCGTATTCCGCCTCCAAGGCGGGGTCGGACCACCTGGTGCGCGCCTGGCAGCGCACCTACGGTCTGCCGGTGGTGATCACCAATTGCTCCAACAATTACGGGCCCTACCATTTTCCGGAAAAGCTGATTCCCCACATGATTCTCAATGCGCTGCACGGCAAGCCGCTGCCGGTGTACGGGGATGGCGCCCAGGTGCGGGACTGGCTCTATGTGGAGGACCACGCACGGGCGCTGGTGGCGGTGGCGACACGGGGCGAGATTGGCGAGACCTACAATATCGGCGGTCACAACGAACAGCGCAATATCGATGTGGTGACCGCCATCTGTGACTTGCTCGAAGAACTGGCACCGGAAAAACCCGCGGGTGTCGCCGCCTATCGAGACCTGATTACCTTTGTCGAAGACCGCTCCGGCCACGATCGCCGCTATGCCATCGATGCCGGAAAAATCGAGCGCGGGTTGGGCTGGACCCCGGAAGAGACCTTTGCCACCGGTTTGCGCAAGACCGTTCAGTGGTATCTTGAGCATCGGGACTGGTGGCAACGGGTGTTGTCCGGCCAATACCGGTTGACCCGGCTGGGAACCGGGCTTTCAGGCGCAGATACAGAGAATTTTTAAGGATTAGCAATGCACAACTACAAGGGCATTATTCTTGCCGGGGGCTCGGGTTCGAGGCTTCACCCGATTACCATGGGTACATCAAAACAGCTGCTGCCCATCTACGACAAGCCCATGATCTATTACCCGCTGTCGGTGCTGATGCTGGCGGGTATTCGCGACATTCTGCTGATTTCGACGCCGACGGACCTGCCCTCGTTTCAGCGCCTGCTGGGGGATGGCTCGGCGTTCGGGGTTTCCATTTCCTACGCTGAACAGCCGGCGCCGGACGGCCTCGCCCAGGCGTTTATTATCGGCGCGGATTTTATTGGCGATCAGCCGGTTTGCCTGATTCTCGGCGACAATATTTTTTACGGTCAGCACTTTACCCCCAAGCTGGAAGCCGCGGCGAGCCGCAGCCAGGGCGCGACGATTTTTGGCTACCACGTCAATGATCCCGGCCGGTTCGGCGTGGTGGAGTTCGACGAACAGGGTCGGGTGGTCTCCATCGAGGAAAAGCCTGAATTGCCCAGATCCCAGTATGCGGTGACCGGATTGTATTTTTACGACAACACCGTGGTGGACATTGCCCGGAAAATTCGCCCGTCGTCCCGGGGCGAGCTGGAAATCACCGATGTCAATCGCGCCTATATCGAGCGCGGCGATCTGAACGTTGAAGTTCTGGGCCGCGGTTTTGCCTGGCTGGATACCGGCACCCACGATTCGCTGCTCGAGGCGGGGCATTTTGTCCAGACCATTGAGCACCGTCAGGGCCTGAAGGTCGCGTGCCTGGAGGAAATCGCCTATCGCAAGGGCTGGATTGATACCGAACAATTAATTCGCCAGGCCGAGGCGTTAAAGAAGCTGGGTTACGGTCAGTATCTGATGCGCGTTGCCGAGGGCTATCAATGAAAGTTGTGGCAACACCCCTCAAGGATTGCTGTGTGATCGAGCCCCGGGTGTTTGGCGACAGTCGCGGGTTTTTTCTCGAGACCTTCCAGGCCCGGCGCTATGCGGAGGAGGCGGGAATAACCCTGCCGTTCGTACAGGACAATCACTCCCGATCCGTGCGCGGCGTACTGCGCGGGCTGCATTTTCAGATCAAAAAGCCCCAGGGCAAACTGGTCCGTGTGGTCAGTGGTGAAGTGTTCGATGTGGCCGTGGATCTGCGCCGGGACTCGCCGTCCTTTGGCCAATGGTTCGGGGTGTTTTTATCGGAACAGAACAAGCGCCAATTCTGGGTGCCGCCGGGGTTTGCCCACGGCTTTCTGGTCACCAGCGACAGTGCCGATTTCGAATACAAGTGCACGGATTATTACGACCCCGACGACGAGGGCGCGATTATCTGGAACGACCCTGATCTGGCCATCGAGTGGCCTGGGGGCGTCGATATTCAGCTCTCGGACAAGGATGCCCGCGCCGGTACATTCAGCGAGTATCGCCGGTCATGAGGCTGCTGATCACCGGCGCGGACGGCCAGCTGGGCCGTTGCCTGCAGGACCACTTGCGTGGCACCGGGCATGTCGTCAGGGCCTGCTCCCGAGCCGAACTGGATATCACCGATCCCGATTCGGTGAAGGCCTGTCTGCTCAGCTATCGTCCGGATGCGGTGATCAACGCCGCCGCCTACACCGCCGTCGACAGGGCCGAGGACGACGAAGCTTCGGCGGCAGCGGTCAATGCCGCGGCCGTCGGCTACCTGGCCAGTGGCGTCAATGCAATCGACGCCACCCTGGTACAGGTTTCCACGGACTACGTGTTCGACGGCACGGGCCGGGAGCCCTACCGGGAGGAACAGCCGGTCAAGCCGTTGGGTGTTTACGGGCGAACCAAGCTGGCGGGGGAGCGGGCGGCACAGTCAGCCCACAAACATTTTATTGTGCGCACCGCCTGGGTGTTCAGCGAGTACGGCCATAACTTCCTGAAAACCATAGTCCGGCTCGGCGCCGAGCGGGAATCGCTGCGGGTGGTGTCCGATCAGGTCGGTACGCCCACCTATGCCGGCGATCTGGCGGCGGCGCTGGTGGCGATCCTCGAAAACCCCGTTCCGTTCGGAACCTACCATTTCTCCGGGGGGCCGGCCTGCAGCTGGTACGATTTTGCCGGTTATATTTTTACCCAGGCGTCGCGGGTGCTGCCCGGTTATCGATCGCCGCGGTTGGAGCCCATCGCCACTGCCGACTACCCGACGCCGGCACAGCGGCCGCAGTACTCGGTATTAAGTGACGACAAGCTTCGCGCCTGCCTGAAACATCCAGGGGGTGACTGGCAGGCGGGTGTTGTTTCCGCG
>PABE01000086.1 GCA_002702725.1 Porticoccaceae bacterium | reverse complement strand
CGCCTGTTTAAGTAGCATCTACTTAATGCTAGTTGATATAGTCTCCACCGGTCAACCGCCCGGATTAAGGATCCCGAGACGCACCATGCCACGAGCCAACAACCCGGCCTCCCGAACCTCCGCCTTCCGGCTTATGTCCGCCGCGGAAAGATTGATTGGCGAACACGGCTACCACAATGTCTCCCTGGTTCAGATTGCCCGGGCCGCGGGCCAGGCTAACAAATATGCAGTCCAGTACCATTTCGGCACCAAGGAAAACCTGGTTCGCGGGATTTTCGACGACCGCCTGGCCCGCATCGCGGCCCGGCGCCGCCAGCTGCTGGATGCGCTGGATACCCGGGGGCACGCCTCGGTCCGCGAACTGGTCCACGCGTTTATTTATCCGGTCTACGAAGAGGTGGACGACCGCGGCTTTCACACCTACGCCCGCTTTGCCGAGCGTATGCTGGAAACGGACCTGCCCGAAAATACCTGGTTCAGTTCAAGTCACTTTGGCACCACGATGGAGATCCGCAACCGGCTCTCGGACCTTACTCCCCACCTGCCATCCGAGGAGTTCAGCATTCGCTACCGCCTGATCAGCGCCCTGCTCATCCAGTCCCTGTCACTGGCGGATCGCGTGCGGGTTGAAACCCGGCCGCCGGCCGCAGAGACCGACGCCAGCGGCGGCCAGATACTTGAGCGCGCCATTGATATCGCGGCAAATGCCCTGGTCATGGGCACGACGCCCACCGGCGAAACCCTTTAGGGGACGCCTAATCCGCGACCGACAGGGTCACTGGGACACCGTTGAAGGCCGCGTTACCGCTGGGACGGTCGCAGTCCGCGTCGTCGCTGAGCATATTGACGTTTGCCGCCGCGCGGCGGCTGGCGAGCTGCTGCCGAACCGCCGGATCGCCGTGACCGAAGCCGTGGGGCACGCTGACAACCCCCGGGCGCACGGTGTCCGTCAGCGCCACCGGCAGGGCGATTTCCCCTACCCGTGAACGAATCCGCAACCGCTGCCCATCACTGATACCGAGGGCCTCGGCGTCGTCCGGATGCAGCCAGGCCAGGCAGCGATCCGGCCCCTTGATCAGCGGATGGAGATTGTGCATCCAGGAGTTATTGGACCGGGGATGCCGGCGATTGATCAGCAGGAAGCGACCGGCATCAAAGCGGCCCTCGGCAACCGCCGTTTGCAACCGGGCCATATCGGCCAGAAACGGTTCGGGCGCCAGATGGATGCAGTCATCGGGGGTCGCCAACGCCTCGGGGAGCCGGCCCGGAGCCATCGGCCCGAGACTGGCCCCGGACGGCTGCGCCTGCAACCAGTCGAGGCTGATGCCGTCCGGGTATGCGCCGTAGCCGTCACCGTACTCCCCGCAACGCAGCAACAGGTCGTACAACCGCTCCGGCCAGGGGTGATGGCCGCTGGCGGAGAGCATATCGTCGACACCCCTATTCGCCGGTCGGCGGGGCAGGAGGTGCGCAATGGCCTCGACAAACCCCCGGCTGTGCTGCTTGAGGAATGTCCCCTCGTCCACTCCGGCGATCCGGGCGGCCAGACCAATCAGGATATCCCAGTCGGACTTTTCGTCTTCGCGGCGGGGCAGCGCCGGCGCCGAATAGGTCAGGCAGTTTTCCACCATCCACTCGTTGTAGATCACCGTCATTTCCGAGCGCTTCAGGTGGCCCATGGGCGGCAGGATAAGATCCGCGTGGCGGGTGGTCTCGTTCAGGTAGTAATCGATGCTGACCATAAATTCCGCACCCTTAAGGGCCCTGACCACCCGCCCGGCATTGGCATTGGACAGGGCGGGGTTGCCCGCCACGGTGAGCAGACCGCGGATCTGCCCCGGTCCCGGAACCTCCATTTCCTCCCACAACACCTGGGTAGGGAAACTCATTCCGATGGCGGGCGTGGCCGATACCCGGGAGCGCAGCAGACCATAGGGGGCTTCGCCGTCCTGGAAGCGCAGATCCATGAGGTAACCGGGTACAGCGGGCCGGGGAAACAATGCACCGCCATCGCCGTCCAGATTGCCGGTCACCACATTCAGGCAGTCCAGCAGCCAGATCGCAAGGCTGCCAAAGCTCTGGCAGCAGCTGCCCACCCGGCCATAGGCGATGGCGCGGGGCGCGCTGGCAAAGTCGCGGCTGACCTGCCGGATAGTGTTCGCATCGATGCCGGTGGCATCCGCCACGCGCTCGGCCGGAAAGTCTGCCACCAGCTGCCGCAAGCGGTCCAGGCCCTTGACCCTGTCCTTGAGACGACCGGGGTCAATCCGGTCCTCCGCGAACAAGGTTTCCAGCATGGCCAGCAACAGCAGTGCATCGGAACCGGGGCGCAGGGGCAGATGTTGATCCGCCACGGCGGCGGTTTCGGTGCGCCGCGGGTCGACAACCACCAGCCGGCCGCCGCGGGCTTTCAATGCCTTAAGCCGTCTCGGCATGTCCGGCGCGCCCATCATGCTGCCGTTGGAAACCATGGGGTTGGCGCCAAACATAAGAAAATAGTCGGTGTGGTCAACGTCCGGCACCGGAATGCGGGCCTGGTTTCCGTACATCAGCAGGCTGACCAGAAAACGCGGGAAAGAGTCGATGGAGGCGGCGGAGACCATCAATGCCGGCATGGCCCCGAGCAGGGCCGGCATGCCCAGCATTACGCCGGCGTTATGGGCCCCCGGGTTGCCCAGGTAAATGCCCAGCCCCTGTATCCCGTCCCGGTCGCGAATACGGGTCAGACCCGCCGCGGCCAGGTCCAGGGCTTCGTCCCAGTCGATCTCGACAAATTCATCGCCCCGGCGCAGAAGCGGCCTGGTGAGGCGGTCCGGATCCTGATCGAGTGCCCTGAGCCCCTGGGATTTGGCGCAGATAAAGCCCCGGCTGGCGGGGTGGTCGGGATCGCCGACAATGCGGGACACATCGCCAGTGCCGTCGTCCACCGTGACCTTCAGAACACAGCTGGACTCGCAAAACGGGCATATACGGGAAAAAGTTACCACTGTCGATCCGGTCTCCTGTTAATTTCTTGTGTGCCGGTTCGCCCGAGTATACCCGCGGCGAGAGCCCCGAAACAGTGACCCTCGAGTCTGGTATGCTCGGACAGGACGGACCGATTCAGCGGACTGCTTGAGGAGTACCCATGTCTGACTACTGGCTGCCCCCCACCCTCGATGATGGAGATCAGCACCGGCGCCGTGCCGGGTTCGAACTGGAATTCGGCAATGTCACCGTCGGCGAGACTGCCCGCGCCCTGCAACGACGGCTGGGCGGGACGGTGGAGGAGAAAAACCCGTTCAAGTTTCTGGTCCGGGACTGCAGCCTTGGCGACCTTCGGGTGGAGAGGGATGCCTCCCTCCTGCATTCGACCAAATACCGGGAGGCCCTGAGCAAACTCAACATCAAATTTGATCCGGGCACCCTGGCCCGGGAAATCGAACACGGCATCGACCGCCTGAGCAGTAATCTGATTCCCTGCGAGATTGTCACTGAACCGCTGGCCTTAGGGGAATTCGATGGTCTGGATACGGTGGTGGAGGTGCTCAATGAATTGCATGCCGAGGGCACGCAGGCATCCCTGATCAACGCCTACGGCACCCATATCAATCCCTCCAGCCCGGACCTGGAGCCCACCACCGTCCTGGCTTACCTGCAAGGCTTCCTGCTGCTCAGCGACTGGATCATCGACCGCTGCGGTATCGATGTTTCCCGCCGCCATTTCACCCGATTTATCGACCCCTTTCCCGACGCCTATCTCGACCGGGTTCTCGACCACGACTACGACCCCGAAATGGCGACCCTGATCGACGACTACCTGGCGGACAACCCGACCCGCAACCGGGCCCTCGACCTGTTGCCGCTGCTGTGTGAAATCGATGCCGATCGCACCCTCGACGGCGTCGACGAGAGCGACCGCCCCCTGATCAAGCCCAGGCCGGCTTTCCACTACCGCCTGCCGGACTGCCGAGTGGGTGAGCCCGGGTGGTCCGTGGCCCGGGAGTGGAATTACTGGTGGCATGTGGAGGTGCTGGCCGCCGATACCGCCCTGCGTGACTCCCTGATCAGTCTCTGGCAACGCAACGGCAAGGACTCACTGCTGAACACCGGCAACTGGGTAAAGCGTGTTCAGGAATTCATTGACCAGCAGGTATCGGAGCCCGGCTCTTGAGAAGACCCCTTATTGGCGTCACCGGCCCTGTGGATGGCGGCTGGATGGCCTGGCAGATGACCCGCCTGGCAATTCGCCGCGCCGGCGGTCGCTGTCGGCGGATCACGGCGGCCACACCAGACATAAAGCAACAGCTTGATGGCCTGGTGATCGGCGGCGGCAGCGATATCGACCCGAGCCACTACGGCGATGAGCTTCGCCAGTTCAGCGAGAGCGCGGAGGAGCAGTCACTGAAGGACCGGCTGATCGGGCTCGTGCTGTTTCTGATCCGCGGCCTGTTCAGCACCAAACGCCGCAGTTCGCGCCGGGATCCCGAGCGGGATATCCTGGAAAAAGACCTGTGCCGTTTTGCCGTCGACAACCGGATTCCGATTTTGGGTATCTGCCGGGGCGCCCAGATGATCAACGTCGCCCAGGGGGGCAGCCTGCACCAGGCCACGGGGCAGTTCTACACAGAAACTCCCCACGTCCGGACAATCATGCCCAGACGCACCATTGAACTGGAAGTTGGCACCCTGCTCGCCGGGATTCTCGGCCCGGGGAGACACCGGGTGAACGCCCTGCATGACCAGGCAGTGGATCGGCTTGGCGACCATCTGCAGGTTTCAGCCCAGGACGCCAACGGCATCGTGCAGGCCATTGAGCACCGAAATCACCCTTTCGCCATCGGTGTGCAGTGGCACCCGGAGTACCTGCCCCAGATCGCCAGCCAGCAGCGTCTGTTCCGCACCCTGGTCGATCGGGCGGAGGAGCGTCGAGCAACGGGCCGGAGGCGGGATACGGAAACTTCAAGGCAATGACGTTGCCGCGCAGTAGTGCGCCAGGGAGCTATTTCGCAGCCGCCCAGGCCGGCAGGCTGTGATCCGGCTCAAACGCGGATAAGGGTGCACGGCGATCGGCCACCAACAAAGTGGCAGCAACACCGTCCTCGCCGCTCTGCCACTCGGGCATGACGGTTCCCCCGCGCTGGATGCGGATATCCCCCGCCTGATAGGACCGATCCCCGATGTGACAGGAACCGCTGGTGATCAACACCAGGCGTTCCGTATCGCAGACTGTTGCCGGCAGCAGCTGCTCAACACCCCCGACGCGGATCATATGGGTCACGGGGCCGGTCTCGGCATCGCCGAATGTGCCCCGGGCGCTCGCCACCCTGCCAGCCACCGGCAGCTGGTCAAACCGAGCCACCAGGTAGCCGCGCTGGCACTTGCCCAGACTGGTATTGATGGCCGCGATACCCTTTGGCCCCGCCGGGTGCGGATAGATCTCGTCCCAGTCGAGGGGCCTGTCGTTGGCACTGCCTGTGTTTATCAACTGTTCTCGGTCGACATCGCGCAGGATGGTGGGCTTGGTGCCCCGCCTGTCGCCCAGCACGAGGAAAATCCACGCCGGATCGTCTCCTTCCGGATGCTCGCGGTAGCGCAAGCCCGATTCCTGGAAGGCAAAACTGCCGGCCTCGAGGGTTTTATCGGCAAGACTCCAGCGTCCGGCACTGACAACCCGGAACTGGTCGGTACCGTGGTAATGGGGCGGGTCGACCACGTGTGCCCAGTCGAGGGGTTCGCTCTCCAAACGGGTAATCAGACCCATCTGAACAACCGGCCCACGCTCTTCATCACCCAGCGCGAAGGTAAAGCTCTTGATCGACCCCTGTGGGGTCATATCGGGCCATGGGTCCGCGTCCCGGTAACTGATATCGAGATGGTCGCCTGTCATGGCAAGCACGCCGTAACCGTCAAACATTGTGTGTTCTCCCTGGGGCGCCCCGAGGGCGCAACCGAAAAAAATGGCCTGGCCTAGCGACCCGCGGTTTCGACCCAGGGTGCCTGGTGAACACCCTCGGTAACAATGACACCATTGGCCGCCTGTTGAATGGATTGCACGTCGGCTCGCGGCCGGTAGAACTGCCCGTACCATTGCCGATAGCGGCGAAACGGCGGATCGCCGGGAATCTGAACCGGGCGCAGGCACGGTTTCTTGCGCTGGAAAATGTGCAAATCCTGTTCAAAGGCAAGCCGGCTGAATTCACACATCTGCCGGTGGGCGGCGCGATCCTCATCGGTAACCTGCTCGCCCGCCGCTTTCATCAACACGGCGTGCCAGCCGCGAATCCTGCCATCCTCCACCGGGGTATGACAGAACAGCAAAATCGCCGGCCGCTCGCCCGGCATTTCCGCAAGCAGAAAGCCGGGGCCGGTGTAGCGGGAGTAGGTAACAGCCACCGCTTCGCCGCCATCCGGCAGCAATGTGGCTGTGTGACTGGTGGTCTGAGCCCGGTGGCCGTCAAAGGTGACTTCATGGTAGACAACCCGGTCGGCGCCGTGGACATTGGCGAGGTGAATCTTGTCGACGCCGTGTTCGGCCAGCTCCATTTGATGGACGGCCCACTCGCCCATGTCCTCGACGGGACTGCACAGCCATTGCGGGTCATGCCATTCCGGCACCTCCGGCAGCTCATAGGTCGGCTCGCCGCCCTCTTCATCAATCCAGGCAAACAGACAGCCGCCCACCTCCGCCAACGGCCAGGTGCGCAAACGCAGGGTGTCGGGAATGGTGATATCGGAATAGGGAATGTCGACGCAGTTGCCGGCGGGGCCGAACCGCCAGCCATGGTTGGGGCAGCGAATGGTCTCCCCCTCCACATGCTGGCAGTGCCGGGCGGTGGCCCCGGTGGGTCCGACGGCGAGATGGGCGCCCATGTGCGGGCAGTAGGCCTCGACCATATAGGCGCGGCCGCTCTCGCCCCGGTAGAGCACCACATCCTCACCGCAGATACGGGCTTCAGTGGGAATCGAGGTCACCGTGTCGGCGGCCGCCACCATCAACCAGCCGCGGGGATAGGTGAAGGGACCAAGTTGGTAATCCTGGGTTTTCGCCATGTCATTGCCTCATCTTATGGTTAGGGTGTCGAGAACGGGCACTACAGGGGTGTTGATACTAGAATTGCCGCAATGCCGTTGTCCACAGCCAAACATCAGGCCCTGGCTTTGACCTCGCCTTTGTCCTGCTCCCAACCGCGGACCACCGGCATCACCTTTTCAGCCACCAGCGCCATGGCGTTGCGCTGCTGGTTGAGATCGCCGACGGAAAAGCACAGGTCGACCACGCCGACACCGCAATCGGCCATGACTTTCATCCGTTCCACCACGGTCTCGGGACTGCCCAGGAAGTAGGGCTTGGCGACAAGGGGCACCTTGGGCGGGCCGCCCATGGTTTTCGACTGCAAGGCCGCCTGCTCGGTGGCCTGGGCGCCGAAATGGCGCTCCAGATCGTCTTCCGCCGCCTGGTCGCTGGCGGCGATATGGCACAGTCCCCGGTAAAGCACTTGCTCCGGACCCGGTTGCCAGCCGGCCTTGGCACACTCTTTATGGTAAAGCTGCACCCAGTCCCGAACGACTTCCGGCGGTGCGAAGGAAAATGCAATCCCGAAGCCGCGCTTGGCCGCATAGACCACGGACTCTTCACTGTTGCCTGAACCGTACATGGGGGGATGGGGGTATTGCTGCAACCGCGGCCAGACGGAAACCGTGGAAAAATTATAATAATCGCCCTGCCATGAAAACGGCTCGTCTTCCGCCCAGGCCTTTAAAATCAGGTCGATGCCTTCCTGGGTCATACCCCGGGTATCTTCCTTGGGGGTGTCGTAGGTATTGTGCTCGTTTGGGGTGCCGCGCAGGAACAGCACCACCACCCGCCCGTCGCTGAGGTTATCGAGCATCGCCACTTCCTCGGCGAGGCGGATCGGGTTGTTGAGCGGCACCAGCGGTCCCAGCAGGGCGATGCGCGCTTTCTTGACCACCTGTGACAGTGCCGATGCCATCACCACCGGATTGGGCGTCATCATGTAGGGGGCGTAGTGGTGCTCGGCGACACTCACCCAGTCGAAACCCAGCTGCTCGGCGTATTGGGCCATATCCAGGCTTTGCGCCACTGATTGACGGGCAACCTCTGCCTTGCAATAGAGGGGGGAGGCGGGCCACACCTCAATCCCGGGGGCCGGCCCCTGATAAGCGGTCATGGCCAGATAAGAAAATTTCATGGGCTATTCCTCTCGGGTGCTAGGTGCATACTTACTTCATGCACAGAAAATATTTTTATGCATAATATTAATCTAAGCGCAATTTTTTCCCCAAAGCAAGGTCGAATACTGTAATAGAGGTGACATTTATCGACACCCAGGGACTAACCGATTCACACAAAGGTGCTACGTTATGTATAACAGCCCCCGAAATGTGCAACCGGTGGGATTTGCGCCTGCTCGTCGATATACTGGCTTCAAGCGGCCGAACCCAGCCGTGGGCCCGTCGCCGGAGCGCCGTTAGCCCCTGAGAACAACAATGTCAAACCCAACGGGATACTCCATGCAAGACGCTACCCAGGACGACTCGATCACCCAGCGCGCCTACCTGCGCCTGAAAAGCGACCTCATCGCCTGCCGGCTGCCGCCGGGGCAGCGCATCAATATTTCCCGTATTCAGCGGGAAACCGGCTTCAGCCAGGCGGCGGTGCGGGAAGCCCTGTCCCGCCTGACATCGGAAGGGCTGGCGGAAATCGAACGGCATTCCGGGTTTCGGGCCTCCCCCATTTCCACCACCGGCTTTCGGGAATTGTCGGAAGCCAGCATGGTGCTCGAGGTGCCCTGCCTGCGCTCGGCCATCGAGCATGGCGGACTGGAATGGGAAGGCAAGCTGCTGGCCACTATCCACATGTCGAGCAGGATGCTGGCGGAAGTCGTGGAAGGCCGGGCGGAACTGGACAAATACACCGCCCACAGGGAGGCCTTTTACGACGCCCTGCTCTCCCCGTGCGAGAACAAGTGGCTGCTCAAGTCCTGGAAACAGCTCTATGTCCAGCAAATGCGCTACCGCCACACCTTTCGCAAGCTGGCGGAGTACGAACTCAGCCTGAGCGAGTATTACAGGAACTTTATTGATGCCATTCTCGCCCGCGACACCGACCGCGCCATTGCCCTGTGTCTCGAAAAGTACGAGAAGGTAATCGACTTCGTCGAGCATCTGGAGGCAACGGGGGACGAGGCAAAAGCCTCCTGATCAGCCTTCGCGCTTACCCGCCAGCCAGTCCGACAGATCCGCCGTCTGGGGCATATGGGACAACAGGCCACCGTCGCAGCTGATGATCTGACCGTTGATAAACCGGGCATCTTCACAGGCCAGAAAGGCCACCAGTGCCGCGATATCGTCCGGCTCACCCAGTTCCGGGGCCGGGGTATGACGCTCCAGTAAGGTAATCAGTTCCGGTGCCACCTTGCGCACATTGTCCGTCACCACCAGTCCCGGGGCGATGCCATTGGTGCGCACCCCCGCCTTGCCATGTTGCAGGGCCATGGCCTGGGTGAGCATGATGATGGCGGCCTTCGACACCCCATAGGCAATGTGCAACGAGTCGCTCTTGATGCCGGAGTCCGATGTCATATTGACCACCGAACCGCCACCCTGCTCGACCATATGGGGAACCGCGAACTTGGCCATGGCAAAGTAACCGCGCAGGTTGATCGCCATGGTATTGTCCCAGACCGAAAACGGTGTATCCACCACAGTGCGGTCTTCGGGCATGTTCTCATTGAGCAGGGCG
>PABE01000085.1 GCA_002702725.1 Porticoccaceae bacterium | reverse complement strand
ATTGTCCACAATGGTGGCCAGCATTGCGCAGACATCGACAGCCGCGGGCTTGGGACTGAACTGGGCCGATTCCAGGCGCGACAGCATGACCAGATCCTCGGCCATGGCGTTGAGACGGTTGGCCTGTTGCTCCATCTGCTCGAACGCACGGTGCCAGCGGGCGGGAAGGTCCTCGGCGCTACCGCGCAGGGTTTCAATGTAGCCGATCAACACGGTCAAGGGTGTGCGCAGTTCGTGGGACAGATTGGCAACAAATTCCTTGCGCATCTCCTCCAGGTGCCGTAGACGGGTGATATCCCGCACCACCAGAACGATTTCGCCGCGGCCAAAACGGCCGGCGGAAAACTGGAAGATTTTCTGGTGATCGTAGGGGGAGTGCAGTTCCAGGGGTTGATCGAACTGGGTCTGATGGATGAAATTGACGAACAGCGGATTGCGGATAAGGTTGGTGATGTGCTCGCCCCGGTCGCTCTCCCGCAGTTGCAAAAGATCATTGGCGGCCGGGTTCCACCAATCCAGACTGCGGTCGGCGTTAAGCAGCAGCATACCGTCATCGAGAGCGGAGGTAATCTGCCGGATACGCAGGGCAAGTCCCGCATAATTTTTCTGGGACTGATCAATTCGCCTTTTCAGCCGATAAACGTAATCGGAAATGTCACCCCAGACGCCGGTCGCTTCCGGGGGCATCGAATCGTCATCGCTCGCCAGCCAGGCGTAAAGTCGATTGATTTTCACAAAGGTGAAAATCATGTACGCGGTGCCGCCGATCAGCAGCGTAGTGAGCGGGAAGCCATTGAACAACCCGAAAACCAGCAGAAACAGCGCCAGCAAGATAATGCGCTGGATTTCCGTGCGTAACCCTTCCTGCAAGCGTCCCCCAATCGATACCTGACCTGCCAGGGCGCATTGTCGCGCCGCCCCGTATGGAAGTCGAGACTCAGTGATTGCCCAGCTTGGTGGAAAAACGGTAGCCGGCGCCGCGCACTGTCTGGATGAGCTGATCATGGTCCTCGACCGAAAGCGCCTTGCGCAAACGGCGAATATGGACATCAACGGTGCGCTCATCCATATAGACGTTACCGCCCCACACATGGTCGAGAATTTGATCGCGCGTGTAGACACGGTCCTGGTGGGTCAGAAAAAAACCCAGCAGGCGGAACTCCGTGGGCCCCATGGCGGCGGGCTGACCGTTGATTGTCACGTGGTGACTGACAGGATCGTAGACAATGCCGCGAACCTCAATGACGTCTTCGGGAATCTCCGGCTGTCGGCGCCGCAGCACCGCTTTGGCCCGGGCAACCAGTTCCCGGGGGGAAAAGGGCTTGCAGAGATAGTCGTCGGCACCACTGTCCAGGCCCTGCACCAGATTATCCTCGTCGGTCTTGGCGGTGAGCATGATCACCGGCAGGTTTTCCGTCAATTCGTCCCGACGCAGGCGCCGCAGCAGTTCGATGCCGCTGGTCACCGGCATCATCCAGTCCAGCAATACCAGATCCGGTTTTTCGTCGATGATCTTGGCGTGGCCTTCCCGGGCGTTTTCCGCCTGAAGACAGTGAAACCCGGCGACGTCGAGGGCAATCGACACCATATCCCGAATGGCCGGCTCGTCATCAATAATCAGTATCGTCTGTGCTGTCATCGGCAGTCGACTCTCTTTTCGTCATCGTTGCCCGAGCATTAGATGACGTGGACATGACAAAAGCATGACACTTTTTCGCACTATGCCACCGGTTCCGGGTGCGTTTACCCAAGCCCATAATCTGCGACCAGGGCCACAAATACCACCACACCCACCCAGCGGTTATGCATAAAGGCCGCAAAACAGGCACTGCGCTCCCGGCCCAGGCACGACAACAACTGATAGCCGAACAGGAGCGCTACCACAAAAATACCCGCGTAAAACCAAAGACCGCGGTGAAATAACTGACCGGTAATAACCAGCAACAGCACCGTAATCAACTGTAACAGGCCGATGATGGTGAGATCGTGCCGGCCAAACAGTATAGCGGTGGACTTGACGCCAATTTTCAAATCATCGTCGCGATCCACCATGGCATAAAAAGTATCGAAAACAATGGTCCAGGCAATCACCGCGAATACCAGGGGCCACAGCTGCCAGGGCAGTGTTTCCGTCTGCGCCGCAAAGGCCATGGGAATACTCCAGCCCCAGGCGATGCCCAGGACAAGCTGCGGCCAGTGGGTGTAGCGCTTCATGAACGGGTAAGCGGCGATGATCGCCACGCCGATACAGGCCAGGGCCACCGTCAGCGGATTGGTTTGCAGGACCAGCCACAACCCCGCCAGGGACAGGGCAACGAAAACCGCTATCGCCTCCCAGGGACGGATATCCCCGGTGGCCAATGGCCGGTAACTGGTTCGCTCAACGCCGCCGTCGATATGTCGGTCGGCAAAGTCATTGATAGCACAGCCCGCTGCGCGCATGACAAAGGCGCCAACCACAAAAATCGCCAGTAACGGCATGTCCGGCACACCGCCGGCGGCAAGCCACAACCCCCAAAGCGCCGGCCACAGAAGCAAAATGGTCCCCACGGGCTTGTGCAGGCGGGTCAGGAGAATAAAGTGGCGGAGTTTCTGGGGGATTGCGGGCATGGTATCCGGTGAGCGTTTCAGGGTCTGTTTACACTAATGAAGGCGTGCCGATTCAGCCGTCCATCGTAATGGGACCGAGGGCATTATGCCACTCGTCAGGGCCTGCGCCGGGGATCGAATGTCGCCAGAAACGTTTCGCTCACCAACAGCGGCTTGCCCTCGAGACGAAACACAGAACGGCGCGCCCAGCAGGGCTCGTCATCTCCGCGAAGGGGCTCTGGCAACCATCGCGCACTGAGACGGGCCACCTGCACCGGCCCCCGGGTCATGGCCGGATCATTGAACAGGAGCTGGCCCAGGGGACGGTTATCGAGATGGCGCAGACGCCGTTGGCGGCCGGTCAGCGTCGTCAGCGGAATGATACTTCGGGCAAAAACCCAGGGCTGCCCCTGCCCGTAGAGGGTGACCTCGCGAATCATGGCCCAGCGGCCGGCGGCGATGGCCAGCTCACGGGCTTCATCCCGACGCGGCTTACCCATGTACTGGCGAACAATCTCAACGTCAAACTGACCGCCGCTCACCGCCATCAGGCGGCGGGTCAGTGAACCGCGGTCTTCCAGCCAGTAGCGCCAATCCCGCGAAATATCCCGCAACCCTCCGGTATCGAGTTCGAACCAGACGGGTGGCAAAGGTCGGGGGCGGGCATCGGAAAAATCGGACAACGTCGTCTCGCGGTAGCAGCAGTGGAGGCGGGCATTGTCAACAAAAACCCGGCGGTTGCCAATCGCCGGGCCGTGCCGATTGCGCTACCAGGTATAGGAAATACTCAGGGAGCCGTAGACATGATGGTCCGGTTGCTCGGTAAACTCCCGGGTCCGAATCACGTGGGCGTAGGAAAACTTCCATTGTCTGACCAGGAAACTGAAACCGGCGGAAATATCGGCCACGGCCCACTCCTTGTCGACACTGTGGCTATCCCGCCAGGTATTGCCATCGAGGAAAATGTCGTTGCCCACCAGCCGTCCGTCGACAGAAATAAAGGCGTGCAACCCCTGAAGCCAACGCTCGGAGCGGATCAGTCTCCGATCACCGGCTCCGGGCGCGCTGTTGTCCCCGGCCGGCCTGACTGCGGATGTGCCGAAATCCTCCGGCAACTGCCAACCGATACGGTACTCGCCACCGGCGTTGAGATAGCTGCCGACATTGCCCAGGGCAATACCGGCATGGCTGATAAAATCCTGCTCCAGCCCCATGGGCAAACCGTGGCGGAACAGTCGCAGCTTGTTCTCGTAGACTAATTGTAATGCGGGTTCATTGCGCAACTGGTTATCCCAACCGTTGAATTTGTCGATATTGCGAAGATCGTGGATGGCGTCCTGTGTCTGCTCGCCCAGGGCGGCGGGCCCCACCACACCAAAATTGACCTCGACCGAATCAAGCCGGTCATTGGTGCGGGCGTGAAAACCAAGACCCAGGTAGAGGTATCCGGCGTAGGGCCGCTGGTCCTCGAGCAGCTTGCGGGGTTCCTTGTCGACCGGGGTGTAGATCAGCTGACCGAAGCTGACCACGACATTGCGGGACAGGCCCTTGCGGAAGCCCAGCCACCGGTCGAGGCGGTCATTGACCGAATTGATGATTTGCGGCACAGCCGGATCATCCCGATAGGACGACAAATTGGGCGATACCCAGGACAGGCGGATACCGTTGGTGTAGTTGCGGTCCGTTTCCCCGAACAGGTCATTCTCCATATACAGGCTGGTGGTCCAGGGTCGGCTGATGGTCGCATCGTGAAAATCGCCTGCCACAGCTTCCTGACCGAAAGCCGTGTGACAGGCGAACAACGCCGTCGCCATCCAATACCGGTGTATCACCATTGACATTTCTCCTTCATGATCGGCGCGTTCCCTGTCATCGGGCGGCTCAACCGCGACTACCCTCCGGCAACGGGCTTTGCTAGAGTCTTGCCCTTGCCTCGCGCGCGCTGACAACAAGCACCAGCGCAAAGGTCAATAGGATACCGCAATGCTCCCCGAGCACGATGAAAGCCAGTTCCACCTGTTACGCTCCCGGCGCTTCCTGCCCCTGTTCCTGACGCTCTTTCTGGGGGCCTTCAACGATAACCTGTTCAAGAATTGCCTGCTGGTGTTGGTGGTAACCTCGGTCATCACCAGTGCCGGACAGGATAAGGACCTGCTGGTCAATATGGCGGCGGCGCTCTTTGTGCTGCCGTTTTTTCTGTTTTCGCCCCTCGCCGGGCAACTGGCGGACAAATACGAAAAATCACTCATCGTCCGGCGGGTCAAACTGGCGGAAATCGCCATTATGGCCCTCGGGGTGGTCGCCATAGCGGCCCAGAACCTGATCGGTCTGTTCGCGGTCCTGTTCGCAATGGGTGCCCAATCCACCTTTTTCGGTCCTATCAAATACGCCATTCTGCCCCAGCACCTGCATCCCGACGAGCTCGTGGGGGGCAACGCACAGGTGGAAATGGGTACCTTTGTCGCCATTCTGCTGGGCACCCTACTGGGTACTCTGGTGGGCGGCCTTGACCACTATTTGCCCGTCATCGCCGCTGCGCTTCTGACGGTGGCGGTCCTGGGCTGGCTCGCAAGCCGGAGGATACCGGCGGCGCAACCCCATGCTCCGCACCTGATAATCGACTGGAATCCCCTCACCGAGATGCGCGAACTGCTCCGTCTGGCCCGGGAAAGGCAGGCGGTCTGGCATGCGATTCTCGGTATTTCCTGGTTCTGGCTGCTGGGCATGGCCTACCTCACCCAGACACCCAACTTTGTGGTCGAGTATCTGATGGGCGGTGTCGAGCTGATCGCCCTGCTGCTGTGTGCCTTTACCGTCGGCATAGGCCTCGGGTCCCTGCTGTGCGACCGCATGAGCGGCCACAGGGTGGAAATGGGCCTGGTGCCCCTGGGCTCCCTGGGCCTCAGCCTGTTCGGCATTGACCTGTACTTTTCCTCAACCGTGTTTCAACCCGCTGAAAATGGCAGTCTCCTGGCTTTTGTCAGCGCCCCGGATGGCCTGCGGATTCTCTTCGACCTTCTGATGCTGGGAATGTTCGGCGGGTTCTATATCGTTCCGCTGCAGGCGTTGATCCAGTGGCGGACCCCGGACGGAAAACGCGCCCGGGTGATCGCCTGCAACAATATTTTCAACTCGCTGTTTATGGTCCTCGCCGGTCTGCTTGGTATGGCCTTCCTGGGCCTGGCGCAGTTTGAGATCCCGGAATTTTTCCTGGTCCTGGCGATGATGAATATCGCCGTTGCCCTGTTCATCTTTCGCCAGGTGCCGGAATTCACCATGCGTTTTCTGGTTTGGTTGCTCAGCCACAGCCTGTACCGGGTACACCACCAGCACCTGGAGCGCATTCCGGAACGGGGGGGAGCCGTGATTGTCTGCAACCACGTCAGCTATGTCGACGCGCTGATTCTGGGCGGCGCCATTCGCCGGCCCGTGCGCTTTGTCATGGCCAAGGCTATCTACGACCTGCCGGTGCTCAATTTCATTTTCCGCACCGGTGGCGCCATTCCAATCTGCTCAAGGCGGGAGGACGAGGCCGCCTATCGACAGGCCATGGCACAGATTGCCGAGCACCTGGCAGACGGGGAGTTGCTGTGTATCTTCCCCGAGGGCATGCTCACCAGGGACGGCCACATGAATCCATTCAAGGGCGGCATCGAGCGCATCGTCGCGGAAACGCCGGTGCCGGTGATTCCCGTGGCCCTGAAAGGTTTGTGGGGCAGTTTTTTCAGCCACTGGCGGGGGGTGTTCCGCTGGGGCTGGAAGCTGTTCAGCCGGGTCGATGTGGTTGCGGGTCACGCCGTCCCCCCCGAACTCGTCAACGCCGAAGACCTTTATAATCAGGTGGCGGAACTGCGCGGATCGAAAAAATAGCATCGCTGCCCTCGACGACATGTGACAAACACCATAACAGGAAAATCCGAGATGAAACTGTCCACCAAAATTCTGATCGGCATGGCGGCGGGCATTGCCGTCGGGGCTGTGCTCAATGGCCTGGCGGGAATGGAAAACGCCTTCTTTGCCAATCTGAGTGCCTGGCTGGTGAACTCCCTCTTTGATGTCATCGGCAGCATTTTCATCGCCTCCCTGAAACTGTTGGTGGTGCCCCTGGTGTTTGTCTCCCTGGTTTGCGGCAGCAGTGCCATGGGTGTTAACGCCCGCATGGGCCATATGGCGGCGAAGACGCTGGGGCTGTACCTGTTGACCACGGCCATCGCCATCAGCCTGGCACTGTTGCTCGCAAACCTGATCGATCCCGGCATGGGCATCCGTCTCGATGCCCAGACCGAGTTCACCCCCGGCGCCGCCCCCTCCGTCAAGGAGGTTTTGATCAACATCTTCCCCACCAACCCCGTCAAGGCAATGGCGGACGGGAACATGCTGCAGATCATCGTGTTCTCCATTCTCATGGGTGTGGCCATTACCCACAGCGGCGAGCCCGGCAAACGGACACTGGCGTTTTTCCAGTCGTTTAACGAGGTGATCATGACCATGGTCACCTTCCTGATGCACCTGGCGCCCTATGGCGTGTTTTGTTTGCTGGCCAAACTGTTCAGCGACCTCGGCATCGGCGCCATCCTCGACCTGGCCAAGTACTTCGCAACGGTGGTGCTGGTACTGTTACTGCATTCCCTGGGGGTCTACAGCCTGATATTGAAGCTCCTTACCGGCCTCAACCCGCTGACGTTCCTCAAGAATGTGCGCCCGGCCGTACTGTTTGGCTTCAGTACTGCGTCCAGTAACGCCACCATGCCCATCACCATGAATGTGGCGGAAAAACGCATCGGCATTGATAACGCGGTGGCCTCGTTCACGGTACCCCTGGGCGCCACCATCAACATGGACGGGACCGCCATCATGCAGGGGGTGGCGACGGTGTTTATTGCCCAGGCATTCCAGATCGATATCGGCCTCGGCGGTTATCTGGCGGTGATCGCTACCGCCACATTGGCGTCCATTGGCACCGCCGGGGTTCCCGGTGTCGGCCTGATCACCCTCTCCATGGTACTCCAGCAGGTGGGCCTGCCGGTGGAGGCCATTGCCCTGATCATTGGCGTCGACCGCTTGCTGGATATGATCCGAACCGCGGTCAATATCACCGGCGACTGCATGGTATCGACGGTGGTGGCCAAGAGTGAAAACCTGATCGACACCGCGATCTTCAATGAGGTGTCGGACAGGGACACGTATCAGACAGAGTCCTGACCGGCGTGGAAACAATCGACTGCGTGGTGGTCGGCGCCGGCGTTGTCGGGCTCGCCTGCGCCCGGTCTCTGGCCCTGTCCGGCCGTGAAGTACTGATTCTGGAAAGTGAAAACGATTTCGGTACCGGCATCAGCGCCCGCAACAGCGAGGTCATTCACGCCGGCCTCTACTACCCTCCCGGCTCTCTGAAAGCGCGGCTGTGCCTCGCCGGCCGGGACATGCTCTACCGTTACTGTCGTGAGCGCGGTGTACCCCATCGGCGCACCGGCAAACTGGTTGTTGCCGCGCACCCCGGGCAGCAATCAGCTCTGGAAGCCCTGGCAACAAACGCCCGTCGCAACGGCGTCACCGGCCTGCGCCTGCTGGACGCCTCGGCGCTGGCGCGACTGGAGCCGGCCCTGTATGCCCATAGCGCACTGTATTCACCGGACACAGGAATCATTGACAGTCACCAGCTGATGCTGGCGCTGCTCGCCGACGGGGAAGCCGCCGGCGCGATTTTGGCGACAAACAGCGCCCTAACCGCCGGAAAGGTCACCGGCCATGGCATTGAGCTGGACATTGTCTCCGGTGGTGAATCGTTGCGACTGCGCAGCCAATGGCTCGTCAATGCCGCAGGACTCAGTGCGCACGCCGTTGCCGGTTGTCTGGAGGGACTTGGAGAAGAACACACTCCCCGACAATGGTATGCCCGGGGCGATTACTTCACCTACTCCGGCAAGGCACCATTCAGCCATCTGATCTACCCCCTGCCGGAACCGGGCGGCCTGGGTGTCCACCTGACCCTGGACATGGCCGGACAGGCCCGGTTCGGGCCCGATGTCACCTGGCTGGATGCACCCGACTTTCAGGTCGATGCCGGTAAGGCCGCGGCGTTTGCACGCTCGATTTCATCCTGGTGGCCGGAAATAGATTCCGAACGGCTCAGCCCCGGATATGCCGGCGTTCGCCCCAAACTGTCAGGACCCGGAGAGCCTGATAGCGATTTCCGGATCGATGGGCCGCGCCGTCACGGCGTACCCGGACTGGTCAATCTGTTTGGTATTGAGTCACCGGGTCTGACTTCATGCCTGACCATTGCCCGGCAGGTAATCGCCGAGCTCGGTTTGGGCGATTGAAATTTGTACCGAAAACCCGTCGATTTTCACAAGGAAAAAGACAAACCGGTTTGGTACAGTCAACACTCCGCAACACCATCAGTCGCTATGAAACAAGCTCGAATCTGGGATCTGCCTATCCGTGTTTTCCATTGGTTGCTGCCAGTGCTGATCATTTTCTCCTGGTACAGTGCCGAAAATCATCATCTGGACTGGCATCGCTACAGCGGCTATGGACTAATGGGACTGCTTTTTTTCCGCCTTTTCTGGGGCGTTTGGGGTACCTACAGTGCGCGCTTCACCAGTTTTATCCGGGGGCCTGCAACCCTGCATCGCTACCTGAAAGGAGAGTCGCCCGAGCAAACTGAGCTAAGCCACAATCCCATTGGCGGTTGGAGTATTGTTGCAATGCTTCTGGTCCTGGGCCTGCAGATCGCCACAGGCCTGTTCGCCGTCGACGTGGACGGACTGGAATCCGGCCCCCTTGCCTATCTGGTCAGCTTTGACGGCGGACGCTTACTGGCTGACATTCATGAATTGAGTTTCAATGTTCTGCTCGGCCTGATTGCACTGCACCTGGCGGCGGTACTCTGGTATGACGTAATCCGAAAGCAGCGACTGCTGCCCGCCATGGTCCACGGTCGCCGCCCCCTCCAGTCGGCCCTTCCCAACGGATTCTATGTCGGCCGATACCGCCTGCTGGCGACCCTCTGTCTCAGCGCTATTCTGGTCTGGCTGATTAGCTCGGGATTGCGATTCTAGAGTTTGTTATCACTCACTGGTTACGCATTTTGTGACCGAAAATTCGGCCATCGAGCGGTCCGCTGCACGGACGAGGGACGAATAAGTATGGTTACCCGAGAGGAACGAGGAGCAACCAAGTGTGGTGGATTTTGGCCACAACCCGAAGGGCTTCAGGCCCTGGATCTGCAAAACAGAAAAGGCGGCAAACGCCGCCTTTTCGACAGTTGCGATCACGCAGTCAGCCAAAAATCCCCTTGAAGAAGAAGAAAAACAGAATCGCAAGGCCGGCACCCGCCGGCAACGTCACCAACCACGACATGAAGATAGAACCGATAACCCGGAGGTTGAGGGCTGCAATACCTCGGGCGAGACCGACACCGAGTACGGCGCCGACCAGGGTATGGGTTGTGGAAACGGGAATACCCGTGGCAGATGCGAGCACAACGGTGGAGGCCGCGCCGAGTTCAGCGGCAAAGCCCCTGCTGGGGGTCAGCTCGGTGATTTTTCTCCCGATGGTAGCCATCACCTTGAAGCCATAGGTTCCAAGACCAATGACGATACCGATGCCACCGAGAAGTAGAATCCAGCTGGGCATCGGCGCCGTGGACCCGATTTCACCGGAGTGCACCACGCTGATAATCGCTGCCAGGGGACCCACCGCATTGGCTACGTCGTTGGACCCATGGGCAAAGGCCATGCTGCAGGCGGTGAAAACCATCAGCACCGCAAAAACCTTTTCAACACTGTAGAAGCGATTATCCTTTTCCGCTTCCCTGTCTCGGGTAACACGGGACAGAAAATAGCTGCCGACCATGGCGACCAGGATCCCGATGACTGCGGAATAGAAGGCTCCCTGGCCAAAGCTGAGGGTGATTCCCGAATCGTCGAAAACGTGCTTGAGCCCCTTGACGATCGTCACCATGGAGATCAGAAACCCGACCGCAAACATATACACCGGGATATAACGTTTGGCGTTGGCAAAGGGGTCGGCGGTATTGAGGATAAGGTACTGGACGCTGCGGAAGAGGCTGAAAGAAATCACTCCGGCAAGCAACGGAGACGCGACCCAACTGGCCACGATCTGCCAGATTTTCGACCATTTGACCGCGTCGGAACCGATACCGACGAGGGCGAAGCCGACGATTGCGCCGACAATGGAATGAGTCGTGGAGACCGGCCAGCCCATGATGCTGGCTATCAAGAGCCAGATACCGGCGGCGAGCAGTGCCGACATCATGCCGTAGACCAGGTACTGGGGTGTGTCGGAGAGTGTCGACGCGTCGATAATGCCCTTTCGAATGGTCGCAGTAACCTCGCCACCGGCCAGATAAGCCCCCATAAATTCGAAGACCATGGCGATCAGAATTGCCTGCTTGATGGTCAACGCCTTGGACCCGACAGAGGTCCCCATGGCATTGGCGACATCGTTGGCGCCGACGCCCCAGGCCATGAAAAACCCAAAAATACAGGCAAGGATAATGAGTACCTGCCCGTACTCAGCAAAAAAAGTCATGAAATCCCCCGGCGTTTTTTTAGCGTGCGACCAGAAGCTGCAGGCGACCGCCGACGCGGCGGGCCCGGTCAGCCAGGCTGCCGACTTTCTCTATGATGTTGTACAGAAACATGACATCGACGGGATGGAATTCCTTTTCTACGTCGAAAAGCTTGTGGCGAACATTGCGCTCCCAGGTATCGGCCTGCTTTTCTTTGGCGTCGAGTTTGGTGATGAGCTCCTCGACGAAGTCCACTTCCCGGCCGATGAAACCGGTCTCGAGCAACTCATCGAGCTCATTGATGATGGTATAGGCCTGATCCGCGACCGCGATCGCGGCCTCGACAAAGTCCCGCATCTCCTGCTGGATCACTTCAGGCACCACCATCTTCCGTCCCAGCATGAGCCCGGCGATGTCCCGGGCCCGGTTGGCAATATGGTCCTGAACCGTTAACAGTTCGAGCAGGTCGGAGCGGGAAACCGGCATGAACAACCCCTTGGGCATGTGCAGGCGAATTTCACGCTTGATGTCATCGGCCCGGTTTTCCTTGGCACAGATACTGGTGTAGTGCTGGTCGGCGGCAGCCCAGTCATTGGCAATGGAGGCATCGAGAAAGGAAGTGAGTTCGTGGGCACATTCGGTAACGATGGTCATGTGTTCCTGCAAGGGCTTTATGGGCGACTTGCCGAACAACATGGACAGCGGGTTGCTCATATTCCGGTCTCCTCAGCGAATGGCGCGCAGTATAGTGGCCTGTCACGGAATTGTCATATCCTCCGGACAGCTTTCATCGCGTCATGATGTCGCCATACCCCCAGTTTTGCCAGGGGTATTTCTCCGCCGTCATTTAGCCGTCCAGCCGCCCTCCATCGGAAGTATGGCGCCGGTGATGTTTTTTGCCGCATCGCTACAGAGAAAAACCGCGAACTCGCCTATTTCCTCAACGCGGATAAATTGTTTGGTGGGCTGGGCCAGCAGCATCACGTCGCGCTTTACCTCCTCCTCACTGATGCCCCGGGTGCGGGCCGTATCGACGATCTGGTTTTCCACCAACGGGGTCCACACATAACCCGGACAGATGGCATTACAGGTGATGTTTTGTTCCGCGACCTCCAGCGCCACGGTCTTGGTCAGGCCGGCAATCCCGTGCTTGGCGGTGACATAGGCCGCCTTGAATGGCGAGGCGCGCAGGGCATGGGCGGAAGCCAGATTGATAATCCGGCCCCAGCCGGCCCGCTTCATGTAGGGCAAGGCATGGTGAATCGTATGGAAGTTCGACGTCATGTTGATGGCGATGATCCGGTCCCACTGTTCAACCGGAAACTCCTCCACCGGCGCAACGTACTGGATGCCGGCATTATTGATCAGGATATCCACCGAACCGAAAACCCTGCCGGTCTCGGCAATCAGATCGGCGATCTCGTCCGGTCGGGTCATATCGGCGCCGTGGTAGTGCACTGCAACGCCAAACTCCGAGGCCATGCCGCTGCGCAGTTGCTCAATCTCACCGGGGTCGCCGAGGCCGTTGAGCATGATATTGTGGCCCTTTGCCGCCAACGCCCTCGCCATACCCAGGCCAATACCACTGGTAGACCCTGTGATTACCGCTGCTTTTGATTGACTCATCTAATCGCTCCTTACGATTGCCGCCGACTACAGGTGAGGCGCCCATGGTGCGGCGCACAATAACCGGAATCCTAGGCGCAATTAACCTTCCTGTCCACGGCCTTTGCCATCAGGCATTGGCGAAACGGGCGTTTTCGCCAAGCCAGCGTCGAACCAGTGGGGCAACCTTTTCCGGCGCCTCGTCGAGCACCCGGTGGGCGGTCCGCCGGACACCGGACAGCAGGTGCGCATCCCGCTGCAGGTCTGCAATCCGGAACTGCAGATCGCCGGTTTGTCGTGTGCCCAGCACCTCGCCGGGACCGCGCAGCTCGAGATCCCTTTCGGCGATGACAAAACCGTCACTGGTCTCGCGCATGATACGAATCCGGGCTTTGGATTGTTGCGACAGTTGCTGGCCATAGAGCAGAACACAGTGGCTTTCCTGACGGCCGCGGCCAACCCGGCCGCGCAACTGGTGTAACTGTGCCAGACCCAGGCGTTCGGGGTTTTCGATTACCATGAGACTGGCATTGGGCACGTCGACACCGACCTCGATCACGGTGGTAGCCACCAGCAGGTCCAGTTTTCCGGCTTTAAATTCACCCATGACCTGCTCTTTTTGCGCCGGTTTCAGGCGGCCGTGAACCAGACCGATGCGCAACTCCGGCAGGGTGAGGTGGAGTTCTGCGGCGGTTGCCTCCGCCGCCTGGGCCTCCAGGGCCTCGGATTCCTCTATCAGGGTACACACCCAATAGGCCTGCCGGCCGTCGGCACAGGCACCGCGAACACGCTCGATGACATCGCTGCGGCGCAACTGGCTGACCGCAACGGTATTGACCGGTGTGCGGCCGGGCGGCAATTCGTCGATGACCGAAACGTCAAGGTCCGCGTAGGCGCTCATGGCCAGGGTTCGGGGGATCGGCGTGGCGGTCATGATCAACTGATGGGCGGTCAAGCCCTCATCGCCTTTCTCGCGCAGGGCAAGCCGCTGATGAACTCCAAAGCGATGCTGCTCGTCGATAATGGTCAGGCCCAGCCGGTGGAACTGGACATCCTCCTGAAAGAGCGCATGGGTGCCGACGACGATTTGCGCGCTACCCTCAGCGATCGCCTGCATCTGCATTTCCCGCGCCTTGCCCTTGAGACGCCCGGTCAGCCAGGCCATGCGAATATTCAACGGTTTCAACCAGCTCTCAAAGTTGTGGCGATGCTGCTCGGCAAGAATTTCCGTCGGCGCCATGATGGCGGCCTGCCAGCCATTGCCCACGGCACACAGCGCCGCCAGCGCTGCCACAACCGTCTTCCCCGAGCCCACATCACCCTGCACCAGGCGCAGCATTGGCAACGGTTTTTGCAGATCATTGACAATGTCGCCGACCACCCTTTCCTGGGCGGCGGTCAGGGCAAACGGCAATACGTCCCGGAATTGCCTGTCGAGCGTCTCACTCAGCGGTAACACAGGGGCCGGGACCTGTTGGGCCTTTTGACGCAACTGCAGCAGGCTTAGATGGTGAGCGACCAGCTCCTCGAAGGCCAGCCGCTGCTGGCTGGGGTGCTGTCCCGCCATCAGCTGATCCAGCGAAGTATCTGCCGGTGGCCGATGCAGAAAACGCAGGGCGGCGGACAGGCTCAGCCGATCACCCCTTGCGCCGGGTGCATCGGAACCCATGAGCCCGGTGGGCAGCAGTTCCGCAAGACCGTTATCCACGCGCGCCAAAGCCTGTTCGGCAATACGTCGCAGGCGCTGTTGCGTAACACCGTCGGTGGCGGGATAGACCGGGGTCAGATGGTGTGCAAGCGGCGCCGGCGCTGTGTTGTCCAGATGCTGGTATTCAGGATGGTACATTTCCAGCCCGTTCGCCCCGGGACGCACTTCGCCGAAGCAGCGGAGCCGGGAGCCGGTTTTGAGGTTATCTTTCTGGGCTGCGGAAAAGTGGAAAAAACGCAGGGTGAGCACCCCGGTGCGATCCTGGATTTTGCACACCAGGCTGCGCCGCCGCCCGAGGGCGATATCGCATCCCCGCACCTCACCCTCGACCACCACATCACCGTAGGGTTGCAGGGCGCCGATGGGGGTCACGCGGGTCCGATCCATGTAACGCAGGGGCAGATGGAACAACACATCCTGCACGGTATGGATATTCAGTTTCGCAAGTTTTTCCGCTAATTGACTGCCGACACCCCGAAGGTCGGTAACCGGCAGTTGGTCTAGGGGTTGACTGGCCAAAAGACAACTCCGTCAGGCCGCTGACCGCTTAATCAGCCTGTTGCAGGCCGGGCAGCTTGGTTTCCAGAATCGCCTTGCGCAGGGCGTCAATCGCCTTGTGGCGGGGAAAGCTGGCGCGCCAGGCCAGCGCCACAGTCCGGCAGGGTCCTGATTTCGCAAAGGGCCGCGTGACGAGATTTTGCACCTTGTTTTGCGTGCCCAGAACCGCCGACAACGGCAAAATAGTAATGCCGAGACCGCTGGCAACCATATGGCGCATGGTCTCCAGGGAACTGCCCTCGGTATCCGTGCGGATACCGCGGACATGATCCCGGCCCTGCTGACTGGCGAGTTTGGGCAGTGCTTCCAGCACCTGGTCCCGGAAACAGTGGCCCTCACCCAGGAGCAGAATATTTTCCCCCTCCAGATCGTCCTGGTCGATGACCTTGCGTTTGGTCAGCCGGTGGTTTTCAGGTATTAGTACAACAAAAGGCTCTGTGTAGAGGGGCTGCGTGACAACGTCAGGCTCTGTGAACGGCAGTGCGATAATAATGACATCGAGATCGCCATTGCGCAGACGGCGTCTCAAGGTTGCGGTGTAACTCTCTTCCACGACCAGGGGCATGTGCGGAGCCAGCTCCCGTAGTTTTGGAATGAACTGGGGAAACAGGTAGGGTCCGATGGTGAAAATTCCGCCCACTTTGAGGGGGCTGTTTAGCTGATCCTTGCCGGCGGCGGCGATATCCTGAATTCTGGATGACTCCTCCAGAACCTTCTGGGCCTGGGCAATCACCTTTTCACCGGTGGGTGTCGGTGAAACCTTGTTCTTGGACCGCTCGAACAACTCGACCCCCAATTCCTGTTCCAGCTTTTTTACCGCGATGCTGAGGGTTGGCTGACTCACATGACACCGTTCCGCTGCCTGACCGAAATGTTGCTCCTGGGCCAGGGTGACGATGTACCGCAGTTCAGTTAAAGTCATGGGGCTTTGTGCCTGTGTAATGGAACTCGAATGAGCCCAGATAATAGGCAAAAATTATTGCGGGAGGCAACCTAATTGAATGTCCTTTTGATCGGTTTTGGCGATTTGGCAATGCGACTGGCCCCGCGACTGGTTGCCGCTGATTACCGGGTGGCCGGCTTGCGTCGCAGCGAGATGGCATTCCCGGACGTGAAGATGCAGGCCTGTGACTGCACAAACCCTGAGCCGCTCGTGCCGATTCTGGCCGGCTGCGATGCCGTGGTGGTTACCCTCACACCCGCGGCGTTTAATGAAGAGGCCTACCGCCGTACCTATATCGCGGGAGCACAGGCGTTGGTCGATGCCCTGAACCAACTGGCCGTCAAGCCGGCCCGAATCCTGTGGGTTTCGAGCACCAGTGTCTATGGCCAGAGCAACGGGGAATGGGTCGATGAAACCAGCGAGACAGAACCCGAATCGTTTTCCGGTAAATGCCTCCTCGAAGCGGAGGAAATTATCGCCGCGGGTCCGGTGCCATCTACTATCATCCGATTTAGCGGTATTTACGGGCCGGGCAGGCAACAACTGATCAATACGGTGAAAGGCGGTCACTGCGCCCCGCCTGGCCCGGTGAAATGGACCAACCGTATTCACAGTGACGATTGTGCCGGTGCGCTACAGCACCTGCTGGACAAAACCCGGGCAGGCGACCGGATCGCACCGCTGTATCTCGGTACCGATTGCGAGCCGGTGCCGCTCCATGAGGTTCAGCGATGGCTGGCTCAGCGGTTGGGCGTCTCCGTCGCGACGGTCCCGGGGCGGAGCGCCCGGCGGGGCAACCGCCGGTGTCGCAATACGCTGCTCCTGAACAGTGGATACCGATTCCGGTATCCGACCTATATCGAAGGCTACGGGGCACTGCTGCAGGACAACGACTGGTGAGTGGTTAACGCTTGAGCCTGTGCGGTCGTGAATCCGGCAATTTCGCGCTCATCGGCAAACTGCAATGGCTTTAAAATCACCCGTCAGAGCACGACCGGGACTCAGCTGCCTCACTTGATTTCTTTGGCCTTACCGTTGCACTCCGGCTCGGTCAGGAAGGTCGCATTGCTGTCAACAAACCCGAGGTGGCGCAGGGTTCTGCGGCCCAGCAGGACCGGGTACAGCATATTGTCGCGGTCGCGCAAGGAGAACTGCTCCGTAAAGACATGGTCGCCGATGCAGATGGGCAGTTTGACAACGGGCCGTCGGTCGACACCGCCAGCACCGCGGACAATGGAATAGCGCTCTACCTCGAGGTCCATCTGTTTGTCCACAACTTCACCGGTATCCTTGTCCTCGAGTTTCAGGGTAAAACGGACACCGTCCTGACCGTCTTCAAGATCGTAAATTTCGATACCTTCCGCATGCATGGACGACGTTAATGCGCCGGTATCCAGCTTCATTTTTACCAGGGCGTTGACCGGTACCACGATGCCTTTTTCGACCCAGCCATAGACCCGCTGACCGGAGGTGATTTTGTCACGGGCTTCGGCGGAGATTGATGTCAGCACCAGAACGGACAGACAAACAGCAAAACAGGTACGCAACATAGAAACGACTCTATCAGGGTGGGTAGAAAAGGGCGGCAATTAAAGCACCATTATTGCATCCATTTCCACCTGCGCCCCCTTCGGCAACTGGCTGACGCCGATGGCGGCACGGGCGGGATAAGGTGCCTTGAAATAACGGACCATGATGTCGTTGACCGCGGCAAAATTGGCCAGGTCGGTGAGGTATATGTTCAGTTTGACGATATCCTGCAAGTGACCCCCTGCGGCCTCGCACACCGCGGCGAGGTTGCGCAAGACCTGTTCGGCCTGATCCGTGAAATCCGGCCCGACAAGCTCCATGGTTTTCGGGTTGAGGGGAATCTGCCCGGAAAGGTAAACCGTATTTCCCGCCTTGACGGCCTGCGAGTAGGGGCCGATCGCGTCCGGGGCTTGTTCAGTGTGAATAACGGCTTTATTGGTCATTGTGGGCCTTCGGTAAATCAGTTCTTGATGCGGTAGACCTTCTGCACCGGCTTCAGATTGCGAATCCGGCGCATGATATTGGCCAGATGGACACGGTTTTTAACCTTCAGGGTGAGCGCTACGATGTTCGTATGCGCGTCCCGCTCGTTGACCCGGATCTGTTCGATGGTGGCGTTCTGGTCGGTTACCCGGGAGGCCAGAATGGCGATAATCCCCCGCTCCGCCGCAACCTCGACCCGAATTTCGGCGGTAAATTCGCCGTCGACGGTGGGCGACCACGTCAAGGGAATGCATTTTTCCGGATTGAGCCTGATATCGTCGAGGTTTTTGCAGCTCTCGAGATGGACCACCAACCCCCGTCCGGGGCTGATATGACCCATGATCGGATCGCCGGGGATCGGGTGGCAACAACGGGCGTAGCTCACCAGAAGACCTTCCGAGGAATCTATCAGAATCGGCGAATTGACACTCCGGGCATCCGGCGGTTTGCGTTTCGATTCCGGCACCAGCAGGTTGGCCACCGCATAGGCGACCCGGCTGCCGAGCCCGATCTGCTGGAGTACCGTTTCGAAGGTGGGGGCGCCGGTCTCCTTGAGCAGCTTCTTGATCTGCGATTTGCGGATCTCTTTATAGCTGGTGCCGAAATTCTGCAGCGCCCGGTCCAACAGCCGCTTGCCGAGGTCGACGGACTCCTCGTGCTGCTGGTTTTTCAGGAAATGGCGGATGGCGCTGCGGGCCTTGGCCGTGGTGACGAAATTCAACCAGGACGGATTCGGCTGGGCATTTTTCGTGGTGATAATGCGCACCTTGTCGCCGCTTTCCAGCGGCTGGGACAGTGACGCCAGCTGACCATTGACCTGGCAGGCCACACAGGCATTGCCCACCTGGGTATGTACCGCATAGGCGAAATCCACCGGGGTAGCGCCACTGGGCAGTTCGATGATCTGCCCCTTGGGCGTGAAGACATAGACCTCATCCGGGAACAGATCCGTCTTGACGTGTTCGATGAATTCCAGGGAGTTACCCGCCTGCTGTTGCAGATCCAGAAGACCTTTCACCCAGCGGTTGGCCCGGGCGTGGTTCGCCTCATCCTGACTGCCGGACTTGTAGAGCCAATGGGCGGCAATGCCGTAGTTGGCCATGGCATCCATGTCCTCTGTACGGATCTGCACTTCAATGGGCACTCCGTGCATGCCAAGCAGAACGGTATGCAGGCTCTGATACCCGTTGGCTTTGGGAATGGCGATATAGTCCTTGAATTCCCCCGGGACCGGCTTGTAGAGATTGTGAATGATCCCGAGCACCCGGTAACACTCGTCGACACTCTTGACGATGATCCGGAAAGCGTAGACATCCATAATGTCCTTGAAGGACTTTTTCTTGCCCTTCATTTTCTGGTAAATGCTCCACAGGTGCTTTTCCCGACCCATCACCGAGGCTTCTATGCCCTCACCGTCAATGCGGTTTTCAAGCATCGTCTTGATTTCGGCGATGATCTCCTTGCGGTGCCCGCGGGATGCCTTGATCGCCTCCTTGAGGCGCCGCGAGCGCAGCGGATGCAGGGCGGCAAAGCCCAGGTCCTCAAACTCCACCCGCATGTCATTGAGACCCAGGCGCTGGGCCAGGGGCGCGTAGATATCCAGGGTCTCCCGCGCGATACGGCGACGCTTCTCAGGGGCGAGGACGCCCAGTGTGCGCATGTTGTGAAGGCGGTCCGCCAGCTTGACCAGGACAATGCGAATATCCTTGGACATCGCCAGGGTCATTTTCTGGAAACTTTCCGCCTGCCGCTCCGCCTTTGAGGAAAACTCGATTTCGGTCAGTTTGCTGACCGCATCGACCATGTTGGACACCGCGCGGCCGAAGCGCCAGCTCAGTTGTTTCTTGGTCGCGGGCGTGTCTTCAATGACGTCATGGAGCAATGCTGCCATGAGCGTTTCGTGATCCATGTGCATATCCGCGAGGATATGCGCCACGGCAATGGGATGGGTTATGTACGGGTCACCGCTTTGGCGTTCCTGCCCCTTGTGATAGCGATCAGCGAATTCGTAGGCGCGCGTAACCTTTTTGACCTGTGAAGGCTCAAGATAGGAGGAAAGCTTGTGTTCCAGCGCTGCAATGGCTTCCAAGTTTCCTCCAAGCCATCAGGACTCGTCAGCGGCGGGCTGCTCGCCTATTGCTTCATCAATGGAAGCATCCAACATATTCAAATCCATGAAATCGTCGGTCTCTTCCTTTTCGTCCAGGATACTGGCGTCTACAAATCCTTCCTCGATTTCACGCAACGCCACCACGGTGGGTTTGTCGTTTTCCCAGGCCACCATGGGTTCTTTGCCACCGGTGGCGATCTGACGGGCCCGCTTGGAACTGACCATAACCAGCTCAAAGCGATTTTCAACGTGATCAAGACAATCTTCTACGGTGATACGGGCCATATTTTCTCTACCTTAATGAACACCGGGGACACAAGAAAACGCAGTCCACCGGCTTGCGGAACTAGTCAGTTTACAAAAAAAACCGTTATCAGGACAGTAGTTCATGCAACAGGGAGCCGAAACGGGCCTTCTGTTTTGCCACCCTCAGGCGTTGACTGTTGACAATGGCCTGAAGTTCCCCGAGCGCCGTGTCAAAGTCATCATTGATCACCAGATACTCCGCCTCTCCATAATGCTGCATTTCCCGCGTCGCCTCCGCCAGACGGCGGGCAATCACTTCGGGGGCATCCTGCCCGCGGCCGGTCAGGCGCTGGACCAGCGTTTCCCGCGACGGCGGCAGAATAAAGATACCGACGGTGTCGGACAGCAGCTCACGCACCTGCGCCGCGCCCTGCCAATCGATCTCAAGGATTACGTCAACACCCTGTTCGAGGGTCGACTGCACCCACTCCCGGGATGTCCCGTAGTAATTGTCGAACACCCGGGCATGCTCCAGAAAAGCGGCATCAGCCAACATGCGCTCAAAGGTTGGCACATCGACAAAATGGTAGTTGATGCCATTCACCTCACCGGGGCGCTTCGGCCGGGTGGTGTGTGATACGGACACCAGAATGTCGTTCATACGGTCGATGAGCGCCTTTACCAGGCTTGTCTTGCCCGCACCCGATGGCGCCGACACGGTAAAGAGCGTGCCTTTGGTGGTCATGGACACAGTTTCCCCGATTGATATTGGCGTGATAGCTCAGCCACCGTTCCCTCGAAGCGGCGCGAACGAGCTATTATAAGTGCATTGGACCGATACCGTCATTGCCAGTCAACAAAACGCTACGGCCGGAGGGAAACCCAATGATAAGAGCAGCGACGCGCACCATAGGCGCGATTTTGTCTTTCGGCACGGCGGTGGCCCTGGCATCGCCAATGCAGGCACCGACGATCACGGAATGGACGGTACCGTGGCAACAAACCCGCCCGCGGGATCCCTGGCTCCATGGCGGCAATGTCTGGTTTGTCGGCCAGCGGGGCGACTACGTCGGAAGATTCGATCCGGTCGGGGAAACATTTCGCCAGTATCCACTGGCGGAGGGAGCCGGTCCGCACACGGTCATTGTCGATGACAGGGGCGCCTGGTACGCGGGCAATCGCCAGCAACATATCGGCCTTGTGGATCCGGACTCCGGCGCCATCACCCGCTTTCCGTTACCGGGTAAGGGGCCGAGGGACAGCCACACCATGGCATTCACCCGTGGCGGTGATATCTGGTTCACTGTTCAGGGGGGCAACCAGCTCGGCTTCCTCGACACCGAAAGCGGCGACATCGAGCTGTACGATATCGCCACCCCCGGGGCTCGCCCCTACGGGCTGATCGTTGTCGACGACAGCCCCTGGGCGACCTTGTTCGGCAGCCACAGGCTCGTCAGCTGGCGGCAGGGCGGACTTCACGAAATCGTACTGCCCAGGGAGCAGGCCAGACCCCGCCGCCTGGCGGCGACCGTCGATGGCGCCATCTGGTACGTGGATTACGCTGAAGGCTATCTGGGTCGCTACCAGCCGGAAACCGGGGAAGTCTCAGAGTGGCGCGCCCCCGCTGCCGGAATGTCCCGCCCCTATGCCATGGCGTCCGACAGCAAAGGTCGCCTGTGGTTCGTGGAGACAGGGGTCACACCCAACCGACTGGTCGGATTTGATCCCGCCACCGAAACGTTCACGGAGCCGGCGCCAATACCGAGCGGTGGCGGCACTGTCCGCCATATGTATTACGACGCCGACACCAACTCGCTGTGGTTTGGCACCGATACCAATACCCTTGGCCGTGCGGAACTGCCTGAATGAAACAGGCCTTCCGGCGGATACCCACCCTGCTGCTGACGCTGGCGTCCCCGACACTCGCGTATCCTGAAGGGGCACCGGCGGGAACAACAGGCGCATCTGGCGAACCGCACTGTGGTCAGTGTCATTTCGGCGCACCTCCCGTACAGGGCGGAATCACCCTGACAGGACTCGTCACTAGCCCCCAACCCGATCGCAGCTATCAACTCCATCTCTCACTCGGGGACTCACAAGCCCGTATCGCCGGTTTCCAACTCAGCATTCGAGGGCCGGACGGTGCCGGCATTGGCACTCTGGTGCCCTTGGACGCCGATCTCGTCGTCGATCGGGCGGGCACCGTTGACTACCTGGGACACGCCCCTGCCCGACGCCTGAACAGTCAACATGGGACAGCCTGGCGCTTTCGCTGGCACACTCCGCAGT
Organism: Porticoccaceae bacterium; assembly: GCA_002702725.1. Lineage (GTDB taxonomy): Bacteria > Pseudomonadota > Gammaproteobacteria > Pseudomonadales > Porticoccaceae > NAT127. The sequence goes on along the minus strand of PABE01000085.1, from coordinate 7,464 downwards.
CACTTCCGGCATCGATTGCTATCCACGTCGCCGCTGTGGCCGGCAATGATGACAGGTCACCACTCGGGGACAGGGTTTACTTGTTAACCAAACGAGGTACTGTTGACGATGAACCCAACCAGAATCCGACGCTGAGACAATAACCAGATGCTTTCAAAATGGCGCTGGCTTCTATCGCAACTGACCCGCACCCTGTGGGTGCGCGCCGCACTGTTTGCTGTGCTGGGGGTACTGACGGCGCTGCTGGGTATTGTCGCAGATGCGTTTTGGCCGAACTCCCTCGCCTATAACATCGGCGCCGATGCCGTCGACGGCATACTGAACATACTTGCCACGAGCATGCTGGCGGTCACCACCTTTTCACTAAACGTCATGGTCGCCGCCTACAGCGCAGCGACGGCCACCGTGTCGCCCCGGGCGACCCGACTGTTGCGTCAGGACACGACCACTCAAACGGTCCTGGCAACGTTCATCGGGTCATTCCTCTACAGCCTGGTGGGCATTATCGCCCTCAGCACCGAAATTTACAGTCAGACGGGCCGCCAGGTACTTTTCCTTGCGACGTTGGTGGTCATTGCCATCATCGTGCTGACGCTGTTGCGCTGGGTTGAGCACCTGTCCCGGCTCGGCCGCGTCGGAGAGACAACCGGCCGGGTGGAAGAAATCACCACAAAGACCATGGCCGACCGCATCGCCAACCCTTGCCTGGGCGGCGTCCCCCTCCTCGGTCCGGACCAGGTGCCAGCCGATGCAGAACCGCTGTTCTCCGACCGCACAGGCTACGTTCAGCACCTGGACGTAGGCCTGCTGAGCCATTGGGCCGAGGCTCACCAGGGCCAGGTGTTCGTGGCGGCACTGCCCGGCGCCTTTGTCGCCGCCAACCGTCCGATGGCCTGGTCAGTTGCGCAGCGGGGAGCCGACCGGGACGCTCTCCTTGAAGCGTTCACTGTTGGCGAGGAACGCTCCTTCGACCAGGATCCCCGATTTTGCCTGTCAGTACTGGCGGAAATCGCCGCCCGCGCCCTGTCACCCGCCGTCAATGATCCGGGCACCGCGATCGATGTTATCGGCCGAGCGGTCCGCATCCTGGGTCTTTGGGAGAACTACACCGCGCCCAAGACACCAACCCACCCGAGGGTGTGTGTGCCACCGCTGGCAACGAAGGATTTATTCGACGACATCTTCACCACCGTGGCCAGGGATGGTGCCGGCATGATAGAGGTGCAACTGCGGTTGCAGAAGGCCCTCGGAATCCTCGCCGCCATCGATTGCGAGGGTTTTGCCGAAAACGCCCGGCGGCACAGCGAGCAAGCATTGATTCAGGCAGAGGCAAAGCTGCCCCTGGAAAGCGAGAAACAATCCCTGCGCAATCTTTCCCGGGCGATTTGCCAAGACTTTTGACCAACCACTGACACAGGAGAACACACTATGGGTATTGAAGTTACCGGTCTGCTCGGGCTGATCTGGCTGATCATCGTGATCTGGGCCGTGATCAAATGCGCACAAAGTGGCGCCACGCCCCTGGCAAAGGCCATCTGGATCGTGATCCTGCTGGCGATGCCGGTTCTGGGCCTGATTATCTGGCTGCTGTTCGGCCCCAAAAGCTAGGGCCAAAAAACCGGCCTCCTATTCCGAAAACCGTTCGGCTCGACATTAATTGCCCGCGCGCTTTTTCGTCCTGCCGGTGGCGATCGCCGTCAGAGGATCGTCGGGCCAGGGGTGTTTGGGGTAGCGGCCCTTGAGTTCCCTGCGCACGTCGAAGTAGGTGGTAGCCCAGAAATTGGCCAGATCCCGGGTCACCTGGACCGGACGCCGGGCAGGTGACAGCAGGTGAATAAGCACTGGCACCCGGCCGCCCACCAACCGCGGCGTGTTGGTCTGGCCGAACATTTCCTGCAGCTTGACCGCCAGTATCGGTTCCTCGCCGCTGTAGTCGATACTGACCTGCGCGCCGCTGGGTACTGTCAGCTGCCTGGGCACCAATGAGTCCAGCTGCTGGCGCAATTGCCAATCCAGGGAGTCCAGCAGGTAGCGACCCAGGGGTAGACGATCCAGATCGGCAAGACGGGTAACAGCCTGCAGATAGGGCGTCAGCCAATCCTCCAGCGTGGCGAGCAGGGCAGCGTCGCTGACATCGGGCCATGGATCACCCAATACCCGGCGCACAAGCCGCAGACGACCCAGGAGCTGACGGTCACTCTCCGACCAGCTGAGCTGGCCACGCCGCCGCACCGCCTCTATCAGCGCCGACCGGACAGCGGCGGCGGGCAGCTCTTTGATCGTCCGGCGCGACAGTATTACGGCACCGTGGCAGCGCCGTTCCTCCCCCACCAGCCGACCGGCATCCTCGTCCCAGTAGACTGATCTCTGCCACTGCGGCGCCTCGGGCAGGGCCGTTTCGATGTCACCCTGCGTGATACTGATGGCCGAGTAAATCCGCGCACCGCTGGCCTGCCCATCGAGCGCCGGAATGACCAGAAAAGGAGAGCGCGCAAGGGAATGACTCTCCGGCAGCAGGGCCTGTCCTCCGGTCGCCAAACGGAAACGGCCAGCGCCGCGATTTTCCGCAATACGATCCGGGTAGGCCCGCGCCAGCAGGCCTGCCGCCCCGGAAAAATCGTCGACAGAGAGGGAAACGCCCGTGCGCTGCGCCCACTGCCGGGCGGCCCGAAACCAGCGCCCGCCGTCGCCGCCGCCATCGCCCGTCGGTCGGCGCTCCAGATGCTGCTGCAAATCCGGATCGTCAAAAGCCGGGTTTTCCTCGAGCCAGGAAACAAGCCAGCAGGCCAGCGGCAGGAGCCGCTGGCGCCGCGCGGCTTCGAGCATGACGGCGATACGGGGATGGGCCGGCCAACGCCGGCAACCGTGCCCGAGATTCGTCAATCGTCCATCGGCATTCACCATCCCCAGCTGCGCGAGCAGCGCCCTGGCACTGGCAAGCGCCGCCTCGGGCGGCGGCGTGACCCAGTCGAGCTGTCCGGCATCAGTTACCCCCCAAAGCGCGAGTTCGTAGACGAGGCCGGCGAGATCGGCCTGGAGAATTTCCGGCTCCCCGTGGGGCACCAGTACCTGCTCCTGTGACCACAAACGGTAACAGATGCCCGCCGCCTCGCGGCCGGCACGACCGCGCCGCTGATCGGCACTGGCCCGGTTAACGCGGCGGGTGTCCAGGCGAGTGAGCCCACTGCGGGACTGGTACACCGGCACCCGCTCCTGTCCTGCATCGACGACAATACGCACCCCGGGCACCGTGAGACTCGATTCAGCGACGGCTGTCGACAGAATTACCCGGCGTTTTCCGTCGCCGGAGGGCTGCAATACTGTTTGCTGGGCTGCGAGTGGCATTTGTCCGTGTAGCGCCAGAATGGCGACATCGTCCGCAACGACTTTTTGCAGGGTGGTGGCGAGGCGACGAATCTCCCGCTGACCCGGCAGGAACACCAGGATATCCCCGACTTCCCCGAGGGCCTCGGCGATCACCCGGGCCTGGTGAGCCGCCGGCGCCTCCCGGGATTGCGGCGGGCGGTACACTGTATCGACCGGCCAGGTGCGCCCAGGGCATTCAATGACCGGTGTCTCGCGTCCCAGTAACCCGAGCAGGGATTCCACGTCCAGAGTCGCGGACATGACCAGGAGTTTCAAATCATCCCGCAATCCACTCTGTACATCCAGAGCCAGGGCAAGCCCCAGATCCGAGTCCAATCCCCGCTCGTGAAACTCATCAAAGATGAGCCCGTCCACCCCTTCCAGGGCCGGATCGTCCTGCAGCATCCGGATAAGGATGCCCTGGGTGACAACCTCAAGGCGGGTTCCGCTACCCACCTTTTGCTCACCCCGCACCCGGTAGCCAACGGTCTTTCCCACGGCTTCACCCAGTTGCGCCGCCATATAGGTTGCTGCCAACCGCGCCGCAACCCGCCGCGGCTCGAGTAAAAGCCACCGCCCTCCCGAGGGGTTCAAATTCAATAGCGACAGTGGCACCCGTGTTGTCTTGCCGGCGCCGGGCTGTGCCACCAGCAGGCAGCGGTTGCCAACGGAGAGACTGCTGCACACATCGGGCAGGACGGCATCAATGGGCAGGTTCACAGGGTCATTACTCATAGGTCAGTGATCTTACCGCAAGGACAGCGCGGTCAATCGGCATCCGGCGTCCTGAGAAACGGTTTGAATACCTCCGCTTCCCAGGGCCGCATCGCCAATAGCATGACCGTGTGCCGATGGCTCAGGGGCAGACGGGCATCCTGCCGGTGCAGGTCGGCCAGATCGGCGGCCAGCCGCTGGAGTTTGCCATGCAGAACACTGGCCGATGCTTCGCTCAACAACCCGAAAACAAACAGGCGCTGCTCCAGCTCCCCGTGAAAGCCCGAGCGCAGAAACTGGCCAAGCACCTGCTGTTCGAAAAATCGCTCAATAGGGCCGTTGGGAAGCCAGCGAAAGTCTTCATCAATACGCAACCGGATGTGATTGCCCGGCAACAAATCGATCAGCTTGAGTCGATCCAGTGCCGCCAGACAGCGAATGCATTCGGTGGCGCTGATGGCGTATTGTCTGACGATTTCATCAAAACTGAGGCCATTGCGGACACTGACCGCCACCAGTAGCAGGGTCCGATCCCTGACCAGTTCTTCCTCCTGCTCGCGGGTCAATTGGTTGATCCGCTGTCGGGAGCTCTCGTACAGGTAAAACAGATCCGACAACTCCATGGGTATCAATTGGCAGATAGCCTCCAACCGCTCGAGGCTGAAACGCCGGCTGGCGAATTGCCGCTTGATATTGGCCTCACTCATACCCAGCCGACGAGCGACTTCGCCGTAGGTCAATTGATGCTGCTTGAGCACGCGTTTCAGGGTATCGACGAGGGCGCTGGCCTGGGTCATTGCCGAAAAACTCTTGAAAAGTAGCATTAATATATACCACAAGGACAATTATAGGCGTCTTTTTCTGTATTGGTTCAATTATCCGTATACCTTGCCCACACTCTCCCTGCCATTCACATTGCGAGGAGATAATCATGTCCATCATCAAGCGGCTCTCCGCCACCCTGGTGTCGCGTATCGACCAGGCGGTGGCAGAAATCGAAAACCACGATGCCGTGATTCAGGCAAGCCTGAAGGAACTGGCTCAAAAAACGGCTGCGGCCAAGGTGCGGCTCGGGCAATTGCACCGGGAACAACAGCAACTACGGGAAAGGGCCAGCGACCTCCGTGCCGGGGAGGACCAGTGGCACGAACGGGCGCTGCGCTGTGGCAGGCACGACGAGGACAACGCCCTCGAGTGCCTCAGGCGTGCCCGGCAGTGTCGGCACGAGGCGGAACGCCTCGACGCATTGGAAACCGACTATAAACTGGCGACCGAAAAGCTCGAGACAAGTATCAGTACTTTGGAGCAGCGGCTGGCGGACACCCGTCACCAACACACACTGCTTCGCGCCCGGCACTCTACCCAACAGGCGATGGCCGCCAGTGCAGCATCACCCCTCAGGGTCTGCGACGAGCTGGGTGAATCCTTTGCCCGCTGGGAAATCGCCATTACCGAAGCGGAGCTGGCTGGCGGGCTTGAGACCTCGAGCGACCCCCTGGCTCAGCAGTTCGACAGGCAGGAAGAAGAAGCATCGCTCAGGGCCGAACTGAACGAACTTATGGCAGGCGGAATAGCCGCGCCAGCGGAGGACAGGTCATGACCGGTCCATCCGCGAGGGATTGCCAAAGGTTCTCGGACGCCGCGGAGCCGACCGGCACCCCCGAAAAAAACCACACCGCCCCTTTTAACCAGCGCGTAATAGACAAGCTGCCAACCCTTCTTCGGGTGCTCGGAACCGTTGTTCTGCTGGTCACCTTCTACAGTTTCCTGGTCGATGGCTGGAACCAGGGCAACGATCTCTGGCGCTATAGCCTGCTGCTGGCCCACACCGGCCTGCTGGCCATTATTGGCCTGGCCTGCCCTGGCTGGCTCAGGGAGACAAAAGGCCCCCGGCTACTGGTCACCCTTGCGGTCGCTTCAGTACCGGCCAATTTTGCCGTGCTCGGCGCATTACTCTACTCCCTTGTCCTGCCGTCGTCGGGAGCGGGGATACCCGGTTATATGCTCTGGCAGGCGCCAGGCGCTGTATCCCTGGCCGCGACCGCTACCGTCGCCATGGCAGTGCTGATCCCTGTTACCCGCCTCGGTTTTACCGCCCTGGCGAGGCCACTGGCAAAGCCATTGAGTGCGCTTTTCCTGCTCAATAATGCGGCCCTCCTGCTACCCATACGGGAGGGAGAGTGGATCGCCTGGCTCGCCCTTGCTCTGCTCGGGCTTGCCTTTGCAATCAACCGCAGGATAGCCGGGGGGCACATCAGCGCCAGAACCGACGAGGGATTCCTGGCGCAAGGCCTGGTCTTTCTGCCCCTGGTCATTTTGCTGGTGCGCAGTGCCTGGCTCTATGCCTTCGACCTGTATCTGGTCTCTGCAGGTTGGTTGGCGTTCTACATGCTGCTACGTCAGACCCGCCCCATGCTGTCAGCGGGGTCACCGTTTCAGGCCGTCTGGGAGATGCTCGCGCTGTTCTCCGCTCTGGCACAAATACCTTCGCTGACCCTTGCTATTCTGGACACGCCCCGGCTATCCGAAGCGCTGGCCCTGCCCCTGGCCGGCACGATAGCAGCGGCAATGATTTACGGCGTCCGTTATCAGGACAACGGTAGGGGACTGGAGGGCCTGGCCTCGACGGTACTGGTCATGACACTGGGGACCAATCTGCTTTTTAGCGAGGCTCTGCTGGCGGCATTTATTGGCGTCGGCGGCGGAATTGCCATGGTCGTCCTGGGCGGCAAGGCAGAGCAGCGCTATTCCGTTGTCGGCGGAATATCACTGCTGGTCGGCAGCGTGTTGCGCGAAACCCTGGCGCTGCTCCAACACTTTCATATGGGCAGCTGGATTGGCCTTGCCATCCTCGGCATCAGTGCCATCCTCCTCGCGTCACTGATCGAATCGAAAGGACGTTCCCTCAGCGGCCTTTGGCAACACCTCACCGAATCGCGCACACCATGAGATCCTGCCCTCCACGGGCGCACTGCCCTGAGAACCGTCGATGCCCCGCCCACCTGCCGGGGCATCGACGGTTCTCAGGCCAGTGGCCATCCGCAACATTCACGAACAACCAATCTGCCGGCGAACCCCCGTAAGCTTCCCTCTAAGATGAACAGGTAGAAACTGGAGTTTTCTGGCACATCCAGTCCATGGCCGTGAGGTTCACACCTACGTGCCGGGTGGTGATGAACTGTTTCAGTTCTGGTGGCAGCGGGAGTAGGAATCCTGACCTTTCGTCTCCCAATACATTTATGACTTCTTGATAAACGTCACCTCAAAGGCCTTGCTGGAGCGAAACTGCTGCAACCGGTTGGCAAAGGCGAAGGCTTCATTCATCTCGTAGTGCTGAAAAATGTCCAACCCTCGATCCAGCGATATCTTCCAGCCGTGGTCCGT
>PABE01000084.1 GCA_002702725.1 Porticoccaceae bacterium | reverse complement strand
GGGCCTCGCACAAGCCGCTGACACTATCAAGGTGGGCGTGCTCCACTCACTGTCCGGCACCATGGCGATCAGTGAAACGACCCTGAAGGACACCATCCTGATGATGGTGGAAGAGCAAAACAAGGCCGGTGGACTGCTCGGAAAGAAACTGGAAGCCGTGGTGGTCGATCCGGCATCCAACTGGCCCCTGTTTGCGGAAAAGACGCGTGAGCTGCTGGAAAAAGAAAAAGTCGATGTGATTTTCGGTTGTTGGACGTCGGTATCACGCAAGTCAGTGTTGCCGGTCATTGAAGAACTCAACGGCCTGATGTTCTATCCCGTTCAGTACGAAGGCGAAGAGTCGTCGAAAAATGTCTTTTACACCGGTGCCGCTCCCAACCAGCAGGCGATCCCCGCAGTGGATTATCTGATGAATGATCTGGGTGTTGAGCGCTGGGTTCTGGCCGGAACCGATTACGTCTACCCCCGCACCACGAATAAAATCCTGGAAGCGTACCTGAAATCAAAGGGCGTCGCTGAAGCGGATATCATGATCAACTACACGCCGTTCGGTCATTCCGACTGGCAGAGCATTGTGGCAAGCATTAAATCCTTTGGCTCCGCAGGCAAGAAAACCGCCGTGGTTTCGACCATTAATGGCGATGCCAATGTGCCGTTCTACAAGGAACTCGGTAACCAGGGTGTCTCGGCTTCCGATATTCCCGTGGTCGCGTTCTCCGTTGGTGAAGAAGAACTCTCGGGAATCGATACGGCACCTCTGGTCGGTCACCTGGCGGCGTGGAACTACTTCATGAGTGTCGACAGCGCGGAGAACGACGAATTCATCGGCGCCTGGCATGACTTCATTAAAAATGAAGATCGAGTCACCAACGACCCCATGGAAGCACACTATATCGGCTTCAAAATGTGGGTCGAGGCGGTGAAGAAAGCGGGTAGCACCGAAACCGATGCAGTTGCCGACGCACTGATCGGTGTCGCGGTGCCCAATCTCACCGGCGGTTACGCCGTGATGATGCCTAACCATCACCTGACCAAACCGGTTCTCATTGGCGAAATCCAGGACGACGGCCAGTTTGAAGTGGTCTGGGAAACCCCCGGAACCGTTCCTGGAGACGCCTGGTCTGATTTCCTCCCTTCCAGTAAAGACGTGATTGCCGATTGGCGTGCGCCGCTCAGCTGCGGTAACTACAACGTCAAAACCGGCAAGTGCTCAGGCCAGAATTACGAGTAAGTTTCATTTGTTGGTCAGTTCATTCCCGGGCCTTCGTGCCCGGGTTTTTATGGATGATGATTATGCGCGTCTTAGCTTCACTGATGCTGATTTTTTTCAGTTGCCTGATGGTCCAGCCGAGCTGGGGCGATGGCGGTCTGGAACCTCTTCTCGATAAGTTGCCGACGGCAAGTTTCCGGGAAAAATCTGCCTTGTTTTCCCGCATCGCGGATACTCGCTCTGAAAATGGTCTGGCCATATTGCGCGCAGTCGCATCCGGCGATCTGTACTACCGCAAGAGCGATCGGCGGACAGTGTTCGCAACCCGCGACGAAGGCGGGTATGCCATCACGGATTCTCTGACCGGTGAGGAACTGGGCGTGGCTGGCCGGCGGGATGTTAAGAAAATCACCATCAATAACGCGCTGCGCGGCGAATTGAAGCAGCTCATTGCCGGTTTCAAGCTCAAGTCGGATAAGACCAGTGAACGCATCGAAGCGGCGAGGAGCATTATCAACGACCCATCGGTCGACTTGATGCCATTGGTCAGTAAAGCCATCGAGGAAGAAACCAATACTGATGTGCGGGCAGTCCTGGACCTCGCCGAGGCGGCGATTATTGTCACCGATAAAAGCAGTACGGTCGCGCAAAAAAAAGCCGCTTTGAGCGTCCTGGGCGAGGCGACGGACAGTAATGTCATCGGACTGGTGAGCCGGTTCACACTAAAGGACAGTGACGGTAATTATCTTGAGAAAGAAGCAGAGTTGGTAAGTTCAGCCGAAAAGGCGCTGGAAACGCTCAAAGCCAAACAGTCGTTTTACGACTTGATACAAAACCTGTTCTTCGGGGTCAGTCTCGGCTCCGTACTGCTACTGACGGCCGTTGGCCTGGCGATTACCTTCGGGGTCATGGGTGTGATCAATATGGCACACGGCGAAATGATCATGATCGGCGCCTACGCCACCTACACTGTCCAGCTATTGATGCCCAATATGATTGGGACGTCGATTCTGGTGGCCATACCGGTGGCATTCCTTGTCTCCGGCTTGATGGGTGTTCTTATCGAACGTCTGGTGATTCGCCACCTCTATGGTCGGCCGCTTGAGACGCTACTTGCGACCTTTGGTTTAAGCCTGGTGTTGCAACAGCTGGTGCGCAGTATTTATTCACCCCTCAACCGCAGTGTTATTACACCGGACTGGATGAGCGGCTCCTGGGCGGTGAACGGCATGTTGTCGCTCACCTTTAATCGACTCTACATCATTGTGTTCAGCTTCCTGGTTTTGTTTGCGCTGATCATGCTGATGAAAAAGACCAGCTTTGGTTTACAGATGCGGGCCGTAACCCTCAATCGCAAGATGGCCAGCTCCATGGGTATCAAGACGGGCTGGATCGATGCCATGACCTTTGGCCTCGGTTCCGGCATTGCCGGCGTGGCCGGCGTTGCGTTGAGTCAGTTGACCAATGTCGGCCCAAACCTCGGTCAGGCCTACATTATCGATTCCTTTATGGTGGTGGTGTTCGGCGGCGTCGGCAACCTTTTCGGTACCCTGTTCGCCGCCATGTCCCTGGGCATGGCCAATAAATTCATGGAGCCAATGGCCGGTGCGGTTTTGGCCAAGATCATGATTCTGGTCTTTATCATCCTGTTTATCCAGAAATGGCCCAGGGGGCTCTTTGCCATCAAGGGAAGGTTTGTCGAGGATTAATGATGACGTATCAAGGTCCGTTCCTGTCAGCCCTGTTGGGCGAACGAAGCAGCCGCTGGTTTCTGGCGGTATTGGCGGTGGTTGCTGTTGCAGTACCCCTGATGAACCTGGTTTTCCCGCAGGATTCTGCGTTACACGTTTCCACCTATACCGTGACACTGGTCGGGAAGTATCTGTGTTATGCGATGCTTGCTTTGGCAGTCGATCTTATTTGGGGTTATTGCGGAATTCTGAGCCTGGGCCACGGGGCATTTTTTGCCCTCGGCGGTTACGCCATGGGTATGTACCTGATGCGTCAGATTGGTGACCGTGGGGTCTACGGTGACCCCGTACTGCCTGATTTCATGGTCTTCCTGAACTGGCAGGAGTTGCCCTGGTTCTGGCAGGGTTTTGATCAGTTCTGGTTTGCGGCGTTGATGATTTTGCTGGTGCCCGGAACCCTGGCGTTTATTTTCGGCTGGCTGGCGTTCCGTTCCCGTGTCACCGGCGTGTACTTTTCGATTATCACGCAAGCGCTGACCTATGCACTCATGCTGGCATTTTTCCGAAACGAAATGGGTTTTGGCGGTAATAACGGTTTGACAGATTTCAAGGATATTCTTGGTTTTGATCTGCAAACTGACAGTACCCGATGTGCGTTATTTGTGATCAGTGCGGTGCTGCTCGCTGCCGCCTTTGTACTGTGCAAATGGCTGACTGCATCGAAATTCGGTCGGGTGCTGGTGGCTGTACGCGATGCCGAGAGCCGCACCCGGTTCATGGGTTACCGTGTGGAGCATTACAAATTGTTTGTTTTTGTCGTCTCGGCACTGATCGCCGGTGTTGCGGGTGCCCTGTATGTGCCGCAGGTGGGGATTATTAACCCCGGCGAGTTTTCTCCAATCAATTCCATTGAAATCATTATCTGGGTCGCCATCGGCGGACGCGGAACCCTCTACGGGGCAGTCATTGGTGCGGTGCTGGTGAATTACGGGAAGACCTATTTCACAGCGGCGTTCCCCGATCTCTGGCTGTTCTTCCTCGGCGGTCTTTTTGTGGTTACCACGCTCTACCTGCCCAAGGGCGTCAAGGGCCTTGTCGCGGACAGCGGGTTGCTCCGCAAATTGATGGCTTCGCGGCGATCGGAAGCGGGGGGCTGATAATGATCAGTAATATTTCGTTGCAGGAAAAAACAGTTCTTTATCTGAACGGTGTCTCGAAAACCTTTGACGGTTTCAAGGCGATCAACAACCTGAACCTGATTATCAAACCCGGCGAGCTTCGGGCCATAATCGGCCCTAACGGCGCCGGTAAAACCACCATGATGGACATTATCACGGGTAAGACAAGGCCCGATACCGGTGATGTTTATTTCAATAACGAAGTGGATCTGACCCGTTACACCGAAGCGGAAATCGCCAATATGGGTATTGGTCGAAAGTTTCAAAAGCCGACGGTGATCGAAACCTTGACGGTGTTTGAAAACCTTGAGCTGGCCCTTGCCGGTGACAGAAAAGTCCGGGACAGCCTTTTCTTTTCCCTCTCGGGGCAGGGCCTCGCCCGTATTGACGAAGTGTTCGAAGTGGTCGGCCTGGGGGAGAAACGCAACGCAATGGCGGGCTCTCTTGCCCATGGCCAAAAACAGCGCCTGGAAATCGGCATGTTGCTGGCACAGAAGCCACAGCTGCTATTGATTGACGAGCCCGCGGCGGGAATGACCGACGAGGAGACGGCCAATCTCTCCGCGTTGTTAAAGAGCATTGCCGGCGAACACTCCGTGGTGGTTGTCGAGCATGATATGGAATTTGTACGTTCCCTCGATAGCACGGTCACGGTATTGCACGAAGGATCGGTTCTGGCGGAGGGGCCGCTTTCAAAGGTGCAGGAAAACGAGCGGGTCATTGAGGTGTATCTGGGACGCTGATTATGCTGGAAATCAATAACGTCAATTTATTTTATGGCGCGAGCCAGGCTTTGAAGGATGTGTCGATTCAGGCAGAAAAAGGCGCGGTAACCTGTATTCTCGGCCGCAATGGCGTCGGAAAAACATCGCTGCTCAGCGCCATCGCCGGGCACCAGTCCATCGCTGACGGGGATATCCTCTGGGAGGGGAAGTCCATTCGATCCATGCCGCCTTACGAGCGCGCCCGCGCCGGTATCGCCTATGTGCCACAGGGGCGGGAGATTTTTTCCCAGCTCACGGTACTGGAAAACCTGAAGACCGGTTTCAATTGTCTGCCGCGAAGCGCTCGCTTCATCGATCATGAGATTTACTTCCTGTTTCCCGTTCTCAAGGAAATGTTGCATCGCCGCGGTGGTGATTTGTCCGGTGGCCAGCAGCAACAGCTTGCCATCGCCCGGGCGCTGGTGACCAACCCCCGACTGCTGTTGCTCGACGAGCCGACGGAGGGGATTCAGCCGTCCATCATCAAGGATATCCAGAAGGTTATCGAAAGCCTGCGAAAGCGCGGCGACATGGCGGTGGTGCTGGTTGAACAGTATTTTGAATTCGCCCGCGATCTTGCTGATCATTACGCGGTCATGGACCGTGGCACGGTTGTCATTTCCGGCCGCGGTGGGGAGATGGACGAAGAGCGTGTGCGCGGAATGATGAGTGTCTAGCGCACCTTTTTGGGGCAACAGAGTGTTTCGGCAATCGTAGCTGCCCTGCCGGACCACAGGATTCTTGCTACAATTCCAGCCCGAATATCACCCGGATAGTGTTACATGAAAAAGACGACAGTCGGACTTGCGATTTCCCTGATGCTTTCCGTGGCATCCTTGGCAGTATTCGCAGAAGATTTAGTGATCGATAGCGGAGAGACCTTCATCGTCGATGAGAAGTCGACAAATTTGTCCGTCGACAAACTGGTAATTGGCGACAAGGCCGTAATTCGCTTTGCGCCCGGTGTCACCCATTGGGAGCTGCTGGCCAAGGATGCCACCATCGGCTATGGCGTTGTCATCGACGGTCGCGGCAGCGATGGTGCCGACGGCGCGGCGGGGACGTCATACGATGAGGCGGCCGATGCCTGCCGCTCCGGCAAGAGCGGCTCCGGCGGTGATGCCGGGGAGCCCGGAGCTCGGGGGATTGATATCTATTTAGGCATGGATGTCCGCAAAATCGGGGGACTGGAAGTGATCTCTGATGGCGGTGATGGCGGTGCCGGTGGCCAGGGCGGCCAGGGACAGCAAGCGGGCAAGATCCTCAATTGCAACCCCGCCAAGGGCGGTAACGGCGGAAGCGGTGGTCAGGGCGGCGATGGGGGTGACGGCGGCAATGTTGTTGTCAGCCTTAATCCGCTCAATGAAAAAACGGGTCTTGGCGCGCTAACCGCTGCCGTGCGGGTTTCCGTGAAGCCCGGTAAAGCCGGCAGTGGCGGTCTCGGTGGCGTTGGAGGCGAAGGGTCCGAGGGTGAATATGTCAGAGCCAAGACGTTGACTGGCAGCAGCAAGTGGGTGGCCGGTGGGCGCCGTGGACGCAACGGCGCCCCGGGGGAGCAGGGCCAGGAAGGTCGCTATGGCCAGATTTTTGTCGGAGGGCAGTTCACGGGCTTTCAGCAGAATAATCAGGCCGGAGGATATGGTCCCTTTAACGATTATCGCCCCGCGCCCGCGGCGAGCTCCGAATCTGATGCGTCGGAAGAGGAAATCCGATTGCTGAAGGAGCAATTGCGTGTTCTTCAGGAGCGAATGGACAGTTTAGAGAACGAGTAGCCGTTCAACTGCTTCAGCAAGGCGCCCTTTAACGGGCGCTTTTTTTTGCCCCCAGGTTTTTCGTGCACTTTGTTGGTGCAATCTTCGGCTTGTGGTTGTCGCCAGTTGGCGCAGACGGGGTCGTTTGCTGCTAACACTATGAAAAAATGCAAATAAATCGAGTTGGCATCCATTTTGCCCTCACTGGTTGTGTTTCAAAAAAGTCAGCGATACCAGAGCTGATTTAACACATCACAAAGTCGCAATGAGGAGAGTAACCAATGAAATTTTCAAAAAAAATCATCAGCAGTTCTGTCGCCGCCGCCGTTTTGGCAACGGCCGGATTGACGATCTCTGCCAATGCCGCCGCTGTTGAAGTATCCGGCTCAGCCGCTGTTGCCAGCACGTACTTGTGGCGCGGTTACGACCTCGGCTCAGGCACCCCGGCGGTATCCGGTGACCTGTCTGTCAGTGCAGGTGGCGCCTACGCCGGTATCTGGGGTTCGTCCGGCGATACCTCCGCGGGTACCGAATACGACCTCTATGCTGGGTACGGCCTTGAAGTAGGCGGTTTTACCTTTGACATTAGTGTCTGGAACTACAACTACCCGACAGGGGCCGGTTATACCATTGATGGTGAAACGGATTTTGGTGATTTTACAGATGTTATTTATACCATCGGCTATGGTCCGGTCAGCTTCGCCTGGTACGACAACGTCGCTGGTGATGGCACTGAAGACTACGAGTACTACACGCTTGGTGCTGAGTTCGGCAAGTTCTCAATCCTCGCTGGCATGCATGACAACACCACAGGTGATGATCCGGTTCACTTGAACCTCGGTTATGCCTTTAACGAAAACCTGAGTTTTACCGTTAGCCAGTTTATCTCCGACGAGCCCGATGACGACGATCTCAAATTCGTCGTTTCCTACAGCCTGCCGATCATTGACTAAGCAAGTAGAGAATCGCCTGTTGGGTCGGCTTGTTGCCGGCCCAACAGGCAAAATCCCAGAGAATAGGAGAGTCCTATGAAAATGATCACAGCGGTGATCAAACCCTTCAAGCTCGACGACGTGCGTGAAACCCTCGCTGGGATCGGTGTACAGGGAGTTACCGTCACGGAGGTAAAAGGGTTTGGTCGACAAAAAGGTCACACAGAGCTTTACCGGGGTGCCGAATATGTCGTCGATTTTCTGCCCAAGGTAAAAATCGAAGTTGCATTGCCGGAAAGCATGGTAGACGGGGCAGTGGAAGCCATCTTGAACTCGGCGCGTACTGGCAAGATCGGCGACGGAAAGATTTTCATTTCCGATCTTCAGGAAGTGATCCGTATCCGTACCGGCGAGACTGGCGACGAAGCCATTTAAAGGCAACCACGCATTGGGAGTTTACTAATGGAAAACGATATTATTCATTTACAATACGCACTGGACACATTTTATTTCCTTGTGTCCGGCGCGCTGGTGATGTGGATGGCTGCAGGTTTTGCCATGCTCGAGGCGGGCCTTGTTCGCGCCAAAAACACCACTGAAATTCTGACCAAAAACGTCGCCCTGTTCGCTATCGCCTGCACCATGTATCTGGTGATGGGTTACACCATCATGTACGGCGGTTCCGAAGGTGGCATTCTGCCCGACGCCTGGTTTGGCAACAGTATTGGCAACGCCAGTGTCGATGAAGTCCTTGCCAGCGGTGGAGATACCTATTACTCCGGCGCGTCTGACTTCTTCTTCCAGGTGGTGTTCGTGGCGACAGCCATGTCTATCGTCTCCGGTGCCGTTGCGGAGCGTATGAAACTGTGGGCATTCCTGGCCTTCGCTGTGGTCATGACCGGCTTCATTTACCCGATGCAGGGAATGTGGAAGTGGGGCGGTGGCTTCCTTGACGCGGCCGGTTTCCAGGATTTTGCCGGCTCCGGCGTCGTGCACATGTGTGGCGCTGCAGCTGCTCTGGCCGGTGTCATATTGCTTGGGCCCCGTAAAGGCAAATACACCAAGGACGGCAAGGCTGTGGCTATTCCCGGTGCCAACATGCCCCTGGCGGCCCTGGGTATGTTCATCCTGTGGATGGGCTGGTTCGGGTTTAACGGTGGCTCCGAGCTCATGGTGTCCAATATCGACGAGGCCAATGCGGTGTCCGATGTATTCGTGAACACCAATGCCGCTGCCTGTGGTGGTTTGCTCGCCGCATTGATCACCGCTCACTTCCTGTTCGGTAAAGCGGATCTGACCATGGCGGTTAACGGTGCCCTTGCCGGCCTGGTGGCGATTACCGCTGAGCCTCTCAGCTGGACGGCCATCCCGGCCACACTGGTTGGCGCCGTTGGTGGTGTACTGGTGGTGTTCTCAGTGGTCTTCATGGACAAGGTCAAGGTCGACGATCCGGTCGGTGCCATTTCGGTTCACGGCGTCGTCGGTATCTGGGGTCTGCTGGCGGTTTGCCTGTCCGGCAACGACAGCGCTACCCTGGCTGGTCAGTTGCTCGGCATCGGCGTCATCTTTGCCTGGGTATTTATCACCAGCCTGATCGTCTGGGCCATCCTGAAAGCGGTCATCGGTATCCGCGTCAGTGAACAGGATGAGTACGATGGTGTCGATCTTTCCGAGTGTGGTATGGAAGCCTATCCGGAGTTCGTCTCGTCATCGAAATAATCGCGATGTGATGCGCGTCAAGACAGGGAGGGTAATACCTCCCTGTTTTCGTTTGGGGACCGATTGTCTGGATCGCCCGTTGCGGTAACACCCTGTTATTTCTCCGCAAAATCCGCGTCGGGCAACGGATGCAATTCGCCGGTAACCGGTGTATCTTTAGCGACTGTCAGTCAGATTCTGCAAGAGGGTAGACATGAAATTAGTGACCGCGATTATCAAGCCGTTTAAATTGGACGACGTCCGCGAAGCATTGGCGGAAGTGGGTGTTCAAGGGATCACCGTGACCGAGGTGAAGGGGTTCGGACGTCAAAAGGGACACACTGAACTCTATCGCGGTGCAGAGTATGTGGTAGATTTTCTGCCCAAGGTCAAGCTCGAAATAGCGATCGACGACGGTATGGTGGACGGGGTCGTGGACGCCATTACCAAATCGGCCAATACGGGCAAGATTGGTGACGGTAAAATCTTTATCTCCAGTCTGGAGGAAGTGATCCGGATTCGCACGGGTGAAACCGGTTCAGATGCGGTTTAACGCAAAAATAAAAAAACGCCCCAATTTGGGGCGTTTTTTTATGGCGGGTGGTTTGTCCGTCAATGGGGCAGGATCAGGTCGTAGACGACGTCAATGTTGTCCCGGAAGGTAATCTCGTCGTGAAGATATTGACCGCCCTCCGAGGCTGCGCTGAGTCGCGCTGAATCCATCGACATCTCCGCTTTCACCATAGGCAATGGGCGAACACTCTGATAGCGAATGGTGCGTATAGGGCCGAGTCTGGCGCCGTAGGCCTCTGCCAGAAGCCGGGATTTCGCTTTCGAGTCTTCGATGGCCAGATCCCGCACTTGCTGAAGGTATTGGTCCTCCTTCGAGGAGGTCAGTTGAATCTGGCTGATCTGATTGACGCCGCTCTCGACAGCGTCATCCAGAATACCATTCAGTGAATCCAGGTTCTTCAGGGTAATGACAATATCCCTTGAGGCCTGATAGCCGGTGAACACGCGCTGACGGTCCCGGTAGTCAAAACTTGGCGAAATGCGCAGGGTAGAGGCGACGATGTCGTCGCGGGATACAGCGGATTTCGACAGGGCTTCCAGCAGGGCGTTTACCCTGCCGTCAACGGTGGTTTTCGCTTCGCTCGCCGAGGGACTCTGGGTTTCCACCTGCATGGTGATCACAGCCTGATCGGCCTGAACCCTGAGTTCACCCTGTCCGCTGGTGGTGAGGGTGCGGCCCTCCGGCTCTGCGTTGGCGCCCAGGGTGAATAGCATCGCCATTGTAGTGGCCAGCAATTGTCTCTTCGTCACAGCTCACTCCTTTCCTGTCAGTGTTCGATTCCGACCCCGTGTCCGGGGAAAAATTCACCGTAGACGCGGCCATATTGGGGTTGACCGTAAACCTTATGTCGTGCCTTGGGCGGAAATGGCTGGCTGCGCCAGCTTTCTTTACCCCTGCCTATTGGTCCGCGGCACTTGGCAATACTGACTGCCTACGTTTCATCGTTTTTGTCGAGGGGAACTTTTTTGCGTGTCGCCCTCGGATGGGCGCCGTCATACACCTGGGCCAGATGTTGAAAATCGAGATGGGTGTAAATTTGTGTGGTGGACAGATTTGCATGGCCGAGAAGCTCCTGAACGGCGCGCAAGTCACCGCTCGATTCGAGCAGGTGGCTGGCGAAGGAATGGCGCAACATGTGGGGATGCACCCGTGCCTGCATGCCCTGGGCGATACTCAGCTTGTGAAAGCGGTCCTGAACGCTGCGCGCCGAAAGACGACTGCCCCGCTGGCTGACGAAAATCGCCGGACAGTGAGGGGCGGCGTGCTGATCGCGAATGGCCAGCCACCGGCGCATGCTCAGAAGGGCCTTCCTGCCCACAGGCAGCTGGCGCTCCTTGCGCCCTTTGCCGATAACGCGCACGGATGCATCCGCGAGATCGAAGTCCCGGCCATCCAGCGCTACCAGTTCAGATAACCGGAGTCCTGAGGAATAAAACAGTTCGACCATGGCCCGGTCGCGGACGCTGAGCCAGTCATCGCCAGATACCTCGACAAAACGTGCTGCCGCGTCGGTATCCAGGGTGGCCGGCAGTTTGCGAGGTGACTTGGGTGCCTGTACAGCCAGTGCCGGGTTGGTAAGCAGCGACTTTTGACGGATACAAAAATCAAAAAAGGTGCGTAGCGATGACAACCATCGCCTGAGGCTTCGAGGGCTGAGGCCCCGGCGGTGCAGCTCTGCCATGGCGTTGCGAATGTGTTGACTGTCCAGGTCAGAGAGCGCGCCGATGGATCGCTCGTCACACCACAGTGCGAGGCGCCGGCAGTCCCGTTGATACGCTTCGAGGGTGTTGGGCGACAGGTTGCGTTCCCGCTTCAGGTGGCTGATAAAGGCCTGGATTTCAGTCTCGAGTTTGCCCATGTCCGGGATCATCCCGCACTTTGGATAATTAGGGAAGGCGTGGTATCAGGCGGGCGAGGATATCCGATAGATAGCCGAGAAAAAGCGTTCCGGACGCCTTGGTGTAATAGTGCGGATCCGGGTGCCCCAGGGCGAGAATCCCGAGGGGCTTTTTGCCCCCCAGCCGAACCGCCGCGACTGAGCCCACAGACTTGCTCTGCCCGGGGAAGAGAAACGCGATCTCCTCGGCGCGCATAAGGCCGCAAACCGGTTTTGTGCTATTGAGCACAATCCCGATGTGCACCTGGGCGTCGATCTCCGAGGTCTGAATCGCCGGTGCCTGTTCCTGCTCGATATCGGCAAAAAGCAGCAAATTGACCGAGGGAATATCGAAGCGGTCTTTGAGATCGGCGATCAACACCTGGGCCAGCTCCTTGACGGATCGAGTGTCGAGAAGGCTGAGAGTGAGATGGCGGGTACGCTCAAACAGCTGATCGTTGTCCTTGGCCCGCGCCAGCAACTCATTCAGGCGGTGCCGAAGATCGACGTTGCGTTGGCGCAGTACCGAAACCTGGCGTTCCACAAGGGATACGGCACTGCCCGAGTCGTGGGGCAGGCTAAGGTTCTCGAGAATATCCGGGTGTTGTGCAAAGAACTCCGGGTGTTGTGTCAGATACCGGGTAACCCGTTCTTCCTCGCGAAGTTGATCGGCACTCTTTTGTCGGTCGCTCATAGTCTGATTCGCCCCTGGAAAACACTGGTAGCGGGCCCGGTCATCATGACCGGCTGTCCCGGCCCCTGCCATTCAACAGTCAGGGTTCCGCCGGTGAGGTTGACCTCTACCCGATGGTCCAACAGGCCTTGCTGAATGCCGGCAACCGCGGCAGCGCAGGCCCCTGTCCCGCAGGCTAGTGTCTCACCGGCACCGCGTTCGAAAACTCTCAGGTCGATATTTTGCCGACTGCGTATCGCCATAAAGCCGACATTGACCCGCTCGGGAAACCGCGCGTGCCGCTCAACGGCGGGTCCGATGCTTTCCACTGGTGCCGTGGCTACATCGTCAACCCGGATCACCGCGTGGGGGTTGCCCATGGAAAGCGCACTCAGGGTGACTGATGTTTGCGCGACCTCAAGGGTGTAGGTGTCGGCCTGAACCTCTGCCTGGAACGGGATTTTTGGCGGGTCGAAAACGGGTACCCCCATGTTGACGGTAACCTGGTGATCGCGCAGGACCTTGAGGGTGATGACGCCCGAAAGCGTCCGTACCCGGATTTCGTGTTTGCCTGTCAACCGACGGTCGCGGACAAACTTGGCGAAACACCGGGCACCGTTGCCGCACTGGGCGACTTCGCCACCGTCGTTGTTGTAGATACGGTAGTCAAAGTCCACGTCTGGCACCGAAGGTGGTTCCACGACCAGAACCTGATCGCAACCAATGCCGAAATGCCGGTCCGCCAGTTGGCGGGCCAGCTCTGGTGTTACCGTGACTTCCTGGGTAACCGCGTCGATGACAACGAAGTCATTGCCCAGGCCATGCATCTTGGTGAAGCGCAATAACACTGGCAATCACTCCGGCAGCAGTTTTTCACCGCGCACCTGGTCTTCCAGGGTTTCCCGCTGTCGGACCACGTAGAACCGGCTGCCGTCGATCATGACTTCGGCAGCGCGGCCGCGACTGTTGTAATTGGAACTCATGCTAAAGCCGTAGGCCCCGGCGGAATGCAGGCACAGAACATCGCCATTGAGCAGGGCCAGAGGACGGTCCTTGGCGAGAAAGTCGCCGGTTTCGCACACCGGTCCGACTATGTCGTAACGTCGCAAAAGACCTGAGCCGGGTTGGATGGGTTCGATAGCCATCCAGGCATCGTAAAGCGCCGGTCGCAGCATATCGTTCATGGCGGCGTCGACGATTGCGAAATTTTTGTGCTCCCCCGGTTTCAGATACTGGACACGGGTCAATAGAATGCCGGCATTGGCGATAATCGAGCGTCCGGGCTCGACAATGATCGACAACGGCCGATCGCCAAGGTGTTTTGCCACCTGGTGCAGATATTGCGAGGGTTCGGGGGGTGTTTCATCACGGTAGCGCACACCCAAACCGCCGCCGAGATCCAGGTGCTCGATGGTGATCCCGTCAGCGGCGAGTAAGTCTATGAGCTCCAGAACCCGATCCAGAGCGTCGATAAACGGTGCAGTATCGGTGAGTTGCGAACCGATATGACAATCGACGCCGGTTATTGTGATGTTGGCCATTTTGCTGGCTTCCCGGTATAGCGCCGGCGCCCGCTGGATATCGATGCCGAATTTGTTGTCCCGAAGCCCGGTGGAGATGTAGGGGTGGGTTTTGGCATCGACGTCCGGATTGACCCGCAGGGACACGGGCGCCACTTTGCCCAGTTTCCCGGCGATGTTGTTCAGGGTGTGCAGCTCTTCCTCTGATTCGACGTTAAAACACAGGATGCCGGCATGCAGCGCGGCGGCCATCTCATCCGGCTGTTTGCCGACGCCGGAGAATACGATTTTGCGAGGGTTGCCGCCGGCCAGTCTGACACGCTCCAGTTCGCCGCCGGAGACAATGTCAAACCCGGCCCCCAAACGGGCCAGAATATTGAGGACGGCCAGATTTGAGTTGGCCTTGACCGCGTAGCAGGTCAGAAGAGGACGGCCTATATCGGTATCCTGGTAGGCGCGAAAATTCCCTTCAATGGCCGCCCGACTGTACACATAGCAGGGTGTACCACAGTTTTCGGCGATCTGGCTTAAGGGGACATCCTCGCCGTAAAGCTGGCCATCCCTAGAGGTTACAAAACTCATGAATGTTATTGCCCTTGTGGGTCAGTGCCCTGTTCAGTGTCGGCATCATGGGCCGCCTCGTCCGGGGCTTCGGTCTGGGCCTCAGGGGATGAGGGCAGGTAAAGCGGGCCTTTGTTGCCGCAACCGGCAATGCCGGAGAGGACGGCCGCGAACAGTACCGCCCGGCATACGGCGGTCAGCGAAGGGCAGCGGGGCGTATCGGCTTGGATTGGGTGCATGGACAGCGCTGTCAATCAGAAGTAGCCGGCAAGTATAAGGTGCATACCCTTTTCCCTCAATCGCTGCGCGGGTCCGCGCGGGAAGTCCAGCCCCGCAACGAAGGGACACGGCAACCAGAAAGGGACACAGATCGGGCTTCGTGTGCCCTGACAGAGGTCTATCGCCCGGATAAATGCTCTCGAGCTTCGGTAATTGCGGTCCGGACCTGCTCGGGTGCTGTGCCGCCGATATGATTGCGGGCCGCTACTGATCCCTCAAGGGTGAGAACTTCGAAGACATCCGCTTCAATTTGAGGTGAGAAGGTCTGCAGTTCATCCAGGCTCATTTCGGCCAGGTCGCGCTGTTGCTTGACGCCAAAGGCGACGGCGCTACCGACCACCTCATGGGCATCCCGAAAAGGCAGTCCCCTGCGAACCAGATAATCGGCGAGGTCCGTCGCGGTCGAAAAACCTCGGCGTGCGGCTTCCCGCATGGCGGCTTTATTGGCCTGAATCGCCGGGATCATGTCGGCAAAGGCGCGCAGTGAGTCGCGGACGGTATCGACGGTGTCGAATAACGGTTCCTTGTCTTCCTGATTGTCTTTGTTATAGGCCAACGGCTGGGATTTCATCAGCGTCAGCAACGCGATCAGGTGGCCGTTGACCCGACCGGTCTTGCCCCGCACCAGCTCCGGCACATCCGGGTTTTTCTTTTGCGGCATAATAGACGAACCCGTGCAGAAGCGGTCCGGCAAGTCAATGAAGTTGAACTGGGCCGATGCCCACAGGATAAGCTCTTCCGAGGCCCGCGACAGGTGGGTCATCAGCACGCTGGCGAAGGCGCAGAACTCGATGGCAAAATCCCGGTCACTGACCGAATCCAGGGAGTTTCGGGTGGGGCCATCAAAATCCAGCTCGCCGGCGGTGAAGTGCCTGTCGATGGGGTAGGTGGTGCCGGCCAGAGCTGCGGCCCCCAGTGGCGAGCGATTGAGCCGTTTCCGGCAATCGGCGAGGCGACCGAAATCCCGATCGAGCATTTCATACCAGGCCATCAGGTGGTGGCCGAAGGTCACGGGTTGGGCGGTCTGAAGGTGGGTGAAGCCGGGCATGATGGTGTCCACGTGCTTCTCTGCAAGCTCGAGGATGCCCGCCTGCAACCGTGTCAATTCGTCGGCGATGACGTCGATTTCGTCGCGCAGCCAGAGCCGGATATCGGTGGCCACCTGGTCATTGCGCGAACGTCCTGTATGAAGCTTTTTGCCCGTGATGCCGATTTTATCGGTCAGCCGCGCCTCAATGTTCATGTGCACATCTTCAAGGGCTTCCGACCAGACAAAGTCGCCGTCTTCGATGGCTTTTTCGATCTCTATCAGCCCCTGAACAATGCTGTTCAGTTCCCTGTCGCTCAGTATCCCCGTGCGGGCGAGCATGCGGGCATGGGCCAGCGAGCCCCGTATATCCTGGCGGTAAAGACGCTGATCAAAGCCGACCGAGGCGGTGAATCGGGCCACGAAGGCATCGACGGGCTCGGAAAAACGACCGCCCCAGGATTGATTGGTTTCCTTGGTTTTGCTCATCGGGTGTCTCAACAGCTTGTTTTGTGAAGGAAATGTATGGCCAGGCTCCCCTGGACGGTTATTATAGCGAGAGCGCAGTGACAGGGTGAACCTCGTTGAAAATAAAGTTCCAAAGCTATCGATTGCCCCGGCATCGCAAGGATGCCGATACATTGTTACCCGACCTGTGTCGAGGCGAGGGATTGTTCGCGGCGGTTGTCATCGCCGAACTGTTATCTCTGTTGATTGTTCTCGCCAGGGGTGGTCTCTACCCTTTCGACTGGCGCTCGCTGGGTCAGGTCTCGATGTTGGCGCTGTGGATAACGCTCCTCAGCGCCCTGGTCCTTTGTGTTACCCGACAGCTCCTGGCGGAGCTGGGCCATGTCGGCGCTGCGCTGGCCAGCTTCGCGGTCATCTTGCTGGTCAGTGCCCTGTGCAGCGGTGTCGGGGGCTGGCTGCTGTGGTACTGGGTCCCGGGGGCGATCAGTGACGATTTCGGACTCTGGTCAGTGCTTGAATCGGTGCTGATTGCGGCGATTCCGGCGGGTATCCTGTTGCGCTATCTGTACCTTCAGCAACAGCTGCGTTTGCAGCAGCGCGCCGAACTGGAATCGCGAATCCAGGCACTGCAATCCCGAATCCGGCCGCATTTTCTTTTCAACAGCATGAATATGATTGCCAGTCTGATCGCGACCGACCCCGATAAGGCAGAACAGGTGGTGGAGGACCTGTCGGATCTTTTCCGGCATGCACTGACCGACAGCAATACCCTTATCCCGTTGCGGGAAGAACTCAGTCTCAGTCGCCGCTACCTGGCACTGGAGCAGCTGCGACTGGGCGAACGGTTGTCGGCGGTATGGGAGATTGGCGATTACGGTACAGGCGTTCAAATTCCGTGCCTGACTATCCAACCCGTGCTTGAAAATGCGGTCTACCATGGTATACAACTGATACCTGAGGGGGGGCAGGTGACGATTAAGGTTCATCGCACCGATAACTGGATCCATATTGATGTGATTAATCCCCGCAATCCGCGCATGCAACATAACAAAGGCAACAGGATGGCCATGAGTAATATCCATACCCGGCTTGAGGCGCATTTTGGTCCAACGGCGTCGGTGCAGGCTGAAGTGGACGACCTCCACTACGTTACCCGGATTCGCTATCCTGTGCAGTCTGTGGGCTGAGTGAATGAATGTACTAATTGTCGATGATGAACCCCTGGCCCGCGACCGGTTGAACCGGATGGTTCAGGCTATCCCGGGCTGCAAGGTGGTTGCCCAGGCGGGCAGTGGCCAAGAGGCC
>PABE01000083.1 GCA_002702725.1 Porticoccaceae bacterium | reverse complement strand
TGCAGGCAGAAAAAATTGAAGTACCAGGTGTCTGGGCGTGGCTCGTTATGGCGAGATAAGCCCACTTGTTCTTCTAAGACCACAAATTGTGCGTTCGCGGCTTGCGGTAGGAGTTTCGCGGAATGACCCCTGTCGCACACGTAAAATGTCATCGACTTCGTAACTTGGGTAAGGCAGCGAGAGAGTTGGGAGAGAAAGCTGCGAACAAGTTCTCGCTTGACATTTATCACCCCTTCTTCAGCTCCCGCTCAAATCGCTTGGCGAAATCGACGAGTGTGACACCTAACACGCGGCAGACTTCGCGAAGCTGAACAAAGTCGAGACGGCGGTCACCTCGCTCGAACTTGCTGACAAATGACTGCGACTGGCCCAGCAATTCGCCTAACTCTGTTTGTGTGTAGCCGCGCTCTTCGCGGCATTGCCGCAAGAGTCTTGTGAGGACCACGTGTTCGGAGGTGTAAATGGACTTTTCCACGTCTCTTGCCTGGTGAAGGCCAAGAGCGTATACTCCAACATGGAATAGGCCAAAATGGACTAGTTGCCGCCGTTTGGACGTCGAAGTTCACAGGGGAGAGCGACGAGAAATGGACGGAAAACCTCCAGCGAATACCCAGATCGACGCCGGTTCGAAAGTTTCCGACAAGCTTCGGGAACCAATCATGACTCGCCGGGGTGCCGTCTCGACGATTTTGTTGGGCGGCGGGGCAGTTCTGTTGGCTGGTGGCGGGCTACTTGGAAGGCGCGCTTACGCAAGGCACTCTCTGTCGCGAACTCTCGTCGAAGATGCCGCTCCAATTCTCAGGGAGCGCACGCGCGATGAGATATCCAACCTTCCGATTATGGCGCGAGAAGAGATCCGTGCTTGGTTTCATGCTCCCTCATTCAATGCCGCCGAGTTTGCTCGCTTAGTTTGTTCCTCCCAATTTGCAGAAGAGCTCGCTAATCTCAAAGGCGAAGAATCCAAACGTCTCCACTTGTATGCACTCTTCACGAGTCTTGTGCTTTCGACGGTCGAGCTGAACGACGCGGTAAGTGAGATAGCGCATCGCGTTGGCCTGGAACTAGATCACAGTCGATCGGCCACTTGCGAAGAGCTTGCTCGATGTTGGGAATCGCGAGCGCATGCGCCTAACGAATCAAGCACCGCAGCGATTCGCGATAAGGTCATGCGCAGAATCGATCCGCTGATTCGAAGAGAGATTGCCATCTCGATCGAATTGTCCTACGCGGGTTCGCAGCGCCCCTCGATCAGTGAAACCGTCGAATCGATTGGCGAATCAGCGATTGGATTGTTGCGATTATCGAATCTTGGTCCTCCCGGCATGGTGATCGCTCTTCCTTTGTTTGCGATCAACGCCTTCGATGATGTCTTTCGATTTATCATCGATCGAGTCACGGATCGATCCATTGATTACCAACGGGCGATCTCAGAACGAGTTGCTTCGCTCGGCAATCGCATTGGCGAGCAATTCGAAGTGGAGGTCAGAGATCGGATCAAGGAGTTGCATATATGGCAAGAGGCCGCCATCACAAAGGCAGCAAATGAATACGCAAGAGAGACTGTCGGACTCTTCACAGTTTAACCGAACGATTGCCGCTGTAGCGTTGTCGGTCGTGCTGGCCATCGTGTCGGCAGCTGGTTGCGTTCAGAGCAGCGATGCGGAAGCGACTCCAGCCGAACACTTTGAACGTGTACACGCCGACTCGACGTACGTGCCGCACGGCAAGGTCAAGTCGGGCAGTGTCCAAGAAGTCGAGCAAGGCAAACTGCAATACAAGACTTCGGACGGACAGAAGTGGAGCGTGAAATACAAGAAGAACGACGATGGCTATCGGTACTTCGACTCCGAAAAGGCTAATTGACACTGGCGCGCCAGGATCTCGTCCGCACGTTTCACAGATTGGGAATGAGTAGTTGCGGCAGCTTGGAGCGAGGACACGGTCGAGTCGCGAAGCGGTTGCTCAGCTTGCTTGCATCGGCCGCTTGAGCTTCGTGACGCGGTCGATTCCATTAAGACGACTTCCGGACGTCGCGGAATTCGAAGATTTATTCGAACGTTGCGTTCGCTTTGCGTACGATGCATTTGAAGCGGACTCCGGATTCGGTTCTCTCGCATGCAGCTGCCCCTCATGCTTGGGCGACGTTCCAGCTAACGGGGGCCGCTTATCATTTGCGCACGCAGAGAGCCTTCAGTTGGATCGACTCAGCACGCTGCATATTCCCTAGTCGAACCAGACGTGGATGGCGACTGTGTTGCCCTCCACGGTCATGGGTAGGACGGTCCGCACGCGGAACTCGCTGTTGCGCTTAAGCCAGTTCGTCATCGTGTGGCTGAGATAGAGGGCAAGCTGATCTGGTGCGGGCGGTTTCTCGCTTGCTTGAAAACAGACCCAGCCGTCGGCAATGTCGACGCGGTCGATAGTGATTTCAGGGTCATTTACCCTAGGGCCACATGTATGTCACGGTCGGAAGTCGCAATGTAATTTTCTGACGGCGTCGCGTCTTCTTGGCTGGAATCAGGCTTGTCTTGCCCGGCGGCGTGAGACTTGCGTATTCCACGATGATCAAGTCGTTCACGCATCCTTTGGCCGGTTCGCAAGTCGTCATTGGCAGCCTTCCGGATATCGCTGTTTCGCAAGAGGCAGGTTCGTTGAACATGCTACCCCGACACGATTTGAATTGCATCGAGGGTAGTGACGTTTGCTGACCTGAATCCCTGTATGGAAACCACCCTAAACATGAAGCGGAGCCGCGTCGTGTTCTTCATTCTCTATGACCGAAGGGAGGTCGAGGATGAGAAGGATGCACCAATGACGCTCAATGCAGATGGCTTCGAAATCGGCAACTAGGGCTAACGATCCGCTGGCATGGGCAATTTGGGAAGTCTGTCGGCGTAGGGGAGGCTTTGAGCGAGGGACGGAATATGCTGAATTCGATTTCTGTAGATGTTCGATACGGATGAAATCCGAGCAGACGTCAAATTCTAGATTCCAGTTGCGAGAGAATCCTACGTATGCACGCATGGGCTTCTCATTGAACGTAACGAAGTCTCTCGCCAGTCAGAGTAGCCCGGTCGATGTTGAAGCGTATCACACAATCGAGTTCGATTTGCTTGACGATATTGCTTGTCGCTGGAACGGGCGTCACGACTGTTAATGCCGCGCAGACGACGCAAGCAACCTTCACCAGTCGCTCGTCGCGGCGGGGTGAAGATCTATCGACCCCGAAGTCTTTCGAACCGCAGCCCGCGGCAATCACGCTTTCGCTCTCTGACCAAGATGGTCCGACAGGGGTTGGTCATCGGTATTCAGCGCCGCCCGGATTACCACCCAACGATGCAGCCACTGGTGTCATCGACAGGATGCCCGACCGAGCGCTGGAGCAAGTCACGGTCGATGGGTTGCTCAGCATCGCCCTTCAACGCAATCCGACACTGCGTCAGTCACAAGCGCACATTACTGCCGAAACAGGGCGTGCGATTCAAGCTGGCTTGTATCCGAATCCAGTCATTCGGTATTCAGCCGAGCAGATTGGAGTGGGCGGCACGGCTGGTGAGTTTCATGGCGGAATCATCAGTCAAGAGATTGTGCGCGGCGGAAAGCTCCAGCTCAGCCGTGCGAAGTACGCGCAGCGAATCCGTGTTGCCGAAGCGCTGGCACTGGCCCAACAATTTCGCGTGACGAATGATGTGCAAGCTCACTTCTACCACGCGCTCGCTCTCCAGCGGCGGGTTGCGCTGAGACAGGAGTTGCTGAAGTCGGCAGAGGATCACGCGCTCTCAACACGGGAGGCGTACAACATGGGGCAGGCGAATGTCGCCGACATTCGTCGCGCGAATGTGCGTTTGCAAAGCTCGCGACTCGATCTGCTCGCCGAACAAAACCAACTCAATCAACGCACGCGTCAGCTTTCGGCACTCGCCGGACTTGAACTCTCACCGCAAATGCTCGCCGGTGAGTTGGATGGCGAACCTGTTCCTCTCGATTATCAACAGATCCTGGAATCGCTATTTCAATTGAGTCCAGAGTTGATTGCCGCGCGAGCGAAAGCCCAATCGGATCGCATCACGGTTGAGCGTGAGTTGGTTGAACCTGTCCCCAATCTAAACGTCGAAGGGGGCGCAGGCTACAACTACGAAGCGGATCAGACCGTCGCTACAGCGGGCGTGAGTATCCGCCTCCCGTTGTACGATCGCAATCAAGGAACGATTCAACAAGCGAGAGCCGACCTGGCGCGACAGTGGGCCGAGATCGAGCGAATTGAATTTCGATTGCAACAGGACTTGGCCACACAGTTTCAAAACTATGTGACAGCCAGCCAACACGTCGATCAGTACCGAACGTTGATTTTGCCTGAGTACAAGGAAGCGTATCGCTTGACGCTGGAAAGCTATCGAGAAAACCGAATCAACTGGAGCGAAGTCTTGCAGTCGCAGCAAGACTATTACATGGCCAGGATGGACTACGCCGATTGGCTGGCGCGGTGGCGTGAATCCGAAGTCATGATCGACGGAATGTTGCTGCACGGTGGCTTGAACGCTGCGCCCGGCGTGCCACCGGCCGGACATATCGACGCCATTGCCAAGCCCCGGTAAGAAAGCGATCAAACTAATGACCGACCGGACACGACGACGTGGCTTCCTGCAAGCCGGACTGACCGCTTTCGCGTCAAGTTTCGCGGTCTCGCGAACCAATCGATCATTTGGTTCAGTCACTCGCTCAAGCTCGAAATGGCAAGAGGACGAATTCGACGGCTTCTCCCGATACAAGCCCAGTCGAGGCAACGATGCTGACAACGATTTCTACTGCGGCAAACTCGTCCCCGGCTTTCGTTCGGTGGACGAGTCGCCTGTCCCGATTACGACGCCAGATCTCAAGCGACTTGACTACGTTGAGCGTGATGGAGTCAAGGAGTTTCACATCTTCGCTGAGCCGGTATTCCGTGAATTCTTACCCGGCTATCACATGAACGTCTATGGCTACAACGGCAGCATGCCTGGACCGTTGATCGAGATCAATCAAGGTGACCGCATTCGCGTGCTCGTGACCAATCGATTGGACGAGCCGACATTCTTCCACATGCATGGCTTTGAGTTGCCGGTCCAATACGACGGTGGCGCCGAGATGACTCAAAACCCTATCAAGCCGGGAGAGACCTTCAAGTACGAGTTTGATGTGCACGAACACGGAACGTTCTTCTACCACTCGCATTTGCCCATGCAGGAAGCGATGGGGATGATTGGGCCAGTGATCGTGCATCCGCGCCAGACATTTGACCCACCGGTCGATCGCGACTTCGTGTTGATCTTTCAGAACTTCTTCATCCGACCTAATCAAACAGTCTCCGATTCCTGGATGATGGATTGGAACTGGCACACGATCAATGGTCGAAGCGGTCCCTATACGACTCCCTTGGTCGTCAAGCATGGTGAACGAGTCCGCGTGCGATTGATTAACTTTAGTCCGATGCAGCATCATCCCATTCATCTGCACGGCCACACTTTTTGGGTCACCGCGCACGAAGGGGCACGAGCTCCCAAGTCCGCGTGGGTCCCGCGTAACACCGAGCTGGTGGCGGTCGCTCAGGCAAGTGAAATCGAACTGATCGCCAACAATCCGGGTGATTGGCAATTCCATTGTCACATGGTCCATCACATGATGAACCATATGGTCGAGCAGTATGGACCACGCTTGCGCGAAGATGTCTCCGTCGACGCCTACTTGGCCGACCTCGATACGCGGCCTCAGGTTCAGCTATCCCCAACGACGACGGAGGGCAAGGCGCCGGGCTACTCCCAAGCCATGAAGGGAATGAACCGCAGCATGGAAGCGATGAAGAAGATCTGGAGTGCAGCGGAAATGCAGGGCATGCGAGCATCGGCAGCCATGTCAATGGCGGGCCTGATGACGTCGTTTCGAGTGTTACCGGAGGATCTGTTCAACAAAGTCATGGAGTCGCCCAATGACGTGCAAAAAGGGAGCACGTTCGCTGAAATTGTGAAACGCTTCGGTGACCCGGCCACTTATCGTCAGGCACCTAAGGAGATGCAATAGTCTCGACAAGGGATGCACAAGCGCCAATGAAGTACAGTTCATCGCTTGGCTACTTCATTTCCCAGGCTTCTTCCAGAAACGGAAGTCTGGTCGCATATTTTTTCTTGGCATTGCGCCTGGCAAACCGTCCAACCAGGCATCTGAAATGTCGCTCGATTTGAATTCTCTCCGTCGCGGTGAAAAATCAAAATCGTCTCAGAATTAAATGAAGAATCTCGGGTTTGTCCGCATCTAACCGCCAAAGAAGGGTACGAGAGGGCACTCAACGTGATTAGCGGTGAGGCATGCCTCCACTTCGTTCTCACCCACCGTTCTGATACTTGAACTACCGGCATCCGTGTTTCGGCTTTCTCACGACATACGAAACGTGCACTGCCGCATCGGATACGCAGGTCAGGGAAGTCGCCGTCTCTCTTGGCGCCTAGATGCTGCGCTATGACGTCATCGGGCGCTGCTCCACGATTCTGAAGTAGTGGCGGGCAGAAAAGATGCTCGGTCAGGAAACCTGTCATTGAGATGGATTTGTCCCGCAAAAAGCCCGTGCCACGAAGTCGAGAAAGGAAACGCAGCATTCGCTGGCAGTTGCTCCTCGCGGTTAATATCCCGCTGGCAGTATTGGTGTCCATTTTCCTCGGCTATGACTACGCGCGAGAACTTCGGCAGCGACTGGATGAGAAACGAATCGCCCTGAATGAAGAAGCGAAAACAATGTTTCCTGCGGTCCTGCAGTTCCGCGACGATGGCCCAGCAAGAGTCCAAGACTACATCGATTCGGTCTGCGGCCAAATGCAAGATGCAGATTCGCCCGGCCATCATATTGCGGTGGAACTAGATGGTCAGGTGTTCCAGGCTTCCGCCCACCACCGCTCATCGCCCGCGATCGTCGATGCCATGAGAGAAGCGGTGAATTCAAGTCGGCATGTCGCCGCTTTTGGTTCGTCCAACCTCATCGTGGGCCATCAAGAGAGGGATGGCGCCTCGGTCTATGTTTCGGAGTCATTGGAGAATCTGCAAGGTTCGGTGCTGGCAGATATGCTCCGGAGATTGGCAGGGATTGCGTTTCTGACAATCGTTGCAGGTGTGGCTGTCAATCGAGTTCTATTTCGAGTCGTGCGCAAGCCACTTGACCGACTTGTTGAGATGATGCAGCAGATCGGCCGAGGCAATCTCGGTATAGAAGTAGGATCATTCTCGACGAAAGAACTCGATTACCTCGCGCGAGCGCTCAATTCGATGAGTGCATCTTTGGCTGTTGTCGATCGCCAACGACAGTCGCAAATGAACAGGGCCCGTCAGATCCAGAGCGATCTTTGTCCGAGGGATGTCTCGGCACCAGGCCTTCAGATTGCCAGCTTGTTTGATCCGGCCGATGAAGTTGGAGGCGACTACTTCGATGTGGTTCAAATGGCAGAAAACACTTGGTTGTTTTGTGTGGCCGATGTGACTGGGCACGGTGTCCCCGCAGCGATGGCGGCCACGATGATAAAGACGCTCGTCGTTCAAGCATCTCAACAGAGCTTATCTCCGGCAGGTAAACTCTCTTTCATCAACGAGCAGCTGCTGACGGTGAGTCCAGGTAGCGACTTTGTCACGATGGTTCTCGTGGAAATCGACCTGTCAACGAGGCAGTTATCGATGGCGAGCGCGGGACATGAGCCGATATGGATCATGAGTGCGGATGGTGCGATCCATGAGTTCTTCTCTACGGGGACAGTTCTTGGTATCGATCCTGAAGCTACGTGGGAAAGCACTACTGAACAGCTTCGACCCGGCGATCGGATACTGATGGTGACGGATGGCGTCAGTGAGACATTTTCACCCAACGAGGCACTCTTCGGACGGTGGCGCATTCCCAATGTGTTGAAGGAATACCAGTCGGCTTCCGTGAGCCAGAGTGTGATGGGATTGAAACAAGCGCTGGTCGACTTTCGAAGCGGCGGGAGGCAAACAGATGATGTTACGGCGGTCTTGATCGACGTCGAGGCCGAGGCATTCCTTGAACGAAATGACATTCGCGTTTAGCGCCGCACGCCTTTCAATTGGCATGACTTCGGTTCGATGAACACTTCAGAGGAGCTGCGCAGGTATCTCCTGGGCGCCGATATCGTTCGTTTTTCCAGTTCCGTTCTGGACGAAGTTGATCCTTTCTCGGATTACCCCTTGACTCCGTACCGCAGTACGGAGTCGATAATAAGTTTAGCATCGCGCGAGCCATTTTGAGTTTGGCTCTACTTTTTTCTCGCTTTCACCAGGCCTCCGTCGGTTGAACTGCCGACTTGCTTACGCCGCCGTTAGTTGCATCGAGGAGTGAATTATGACCAAGCTCACAATCGGGCGACTTGCCAATTCGGCAAGTGTTGGCGTTGAAACCGTTCGGTATTACGAACGGCGTGGTTTGATTCGACAGCCACCGAAACATGGGGGCTTTCGCGAGTACTCAAGAGATGACATTGCCCGCATCCATTTCATCAAACGCGCGCAGGAATTGGGATTCTCTCTCACGGAAATCGAACAGCTCCTCGACTTGTCTGAATGCAAAGGCAATTCAAGAGCGCAAGTAAAGCAACTGACCAAGGAAAAGATCTGCGAGATCCGCCGGAAAATCGAACATCTCACTAAGCTTGAAGCGACACTCACGACTCTCCACGAGAGATGTAATGGCCGGGGTTCCATAGCCGGTTGCCCGATCATTGAATCAATCGTCACTCGATCCGAACAAAGCGATATCTAAGTAAAGGGATATACCGTGGCGACCATTAACACAAACCAGCCTGCCGTCAGCGTCTCTGTGCGGACAAATTTGAAGTGCCAGTCCTGTTTGGCGAAGTTATCGCCAACGTTGGATGGCGCGGCAGAGATCATCGATTGGTCAGCAGACATGTTGCATCCAGAAAAAACTGTCACCGCTCATGTCGCAACAGAGAGCCCGATCGAATTGCTGACTGAGCTGATTGAAGAGGCAGGCTTTCGAGCATGGCCAATTGACCGGGACCCCGAATCAGATGAAGAAAAGGCGAATCTTGATTCAAGCGTCGAGCCACCGAGATTTCGTCTAGCCACTTACAAGCCTCTGATGCTTGTTGTCGGATACGTGACGGGATTCTCGCTTCTGATGTGCTATGCCTTGAACACTTGGACCATGGAACTCTTCATGCGGTACTTCATGGGAGGTTTCTTTCTAGGCTTCGCGTTCTTTAAGCTTCTAAATGTTGCGGCCTTTGCGGATGCATTCTCCACCTACGACGTGATCGCAAGGCGTAGTCGCGTCTACGGTCTTGCCTATCCTTTCATCGAGCTGAGTCTCGGTGTCGCATTCGTTCTAGGGGTCTTTCCATTGATAGTGAATTCGATCACCGCCATCGTAATGGCCGTTGGGCTTGTCGGAGTCATCGTCGCCGTTCGGAAGAAACAGGCCATTCAGTGCGCATGCCTGGGTACGGCTTTTAACCTTCCCATGTCGGTTGTCACGATCATAGAAAACAGCGTGATGATCGCGATGGCTATCGTTACTGTTGCCCAGATCGTGCTGAAATTGGCTTAGCATTCGCAGGTTAGGCGAGCGCATGCGCGGGAAGTCCTGCTTCATCTTCGTTATGCCACATCATGCTGTGGGGCATCGGATCCCAGCAAGCGAATCCTGGCGATGCCGTATGAGGCGGAATTCACAAGTTACTGTCTTGTGCGTTGCCCTGAAGTGAATGCTGATGTCTTGATGGACGAAAGCATTCCTGGATCCGCTACGCGCGTTTTTGATTGAACCCGAAGAGCTCAATGATGAAAGAAACGAACCCAACTTCGTCTCAATATGACGAAGACAGTCTCACGCTGAAAGGGTCAGTCGCAATGGGGACCGGCGTGATGATTGGCGCTGGCATTTTTGCACTGACCGGCCAAGTTGCGGAGCAAGCAGGTGGTTTGTTTCCTCTTGCGTTTCTGGCCGCAGCCATCGTGGCGAGCTTCAGCGCCTACTCGTATGTCAAGATGGCGAAAGCCTATCCATCTGCTGGCGGCATTGCGATGTTCCTGATGAAGGCGTACGGAAAAGGGACCGCGACGGCTGGGCTTGCACTCTTGATGTATTTCTCGATGGTCATCAATGAAAGCCTCGTAGCACGGACATTCGGCACGTACTTTTTGCAACTGTTTGGCGCCAATGCTGAGGGATATTGGGTCCCATTGTTGGGAACTTTCTTATTGATCGTTGTGTTTGGAATCAATGTTCTTGGTACCCGGTTCGTCGATCGGATCTCGACTGTAACAGCGATCATCAAGATCGGTGGGGTAGTGTTGTTCGCTTGCGGTGCTCTTTGGGCAGCCGGATTCTCGGGAATCGTCCCGGAACCAACCGAGCGAACATCCTTGGGGGGATTCTTGGCCGCAACAGCTCTAGCACTCCTGGCCTACAAGGGATTCACAACGATCACAAACAGCGGTTCCGAGCTCGTGCAGCCGAAGGTGAATATCGGCCGGTCAATTGTTATCTCTCTCGGTATCTGCGTGCTTGTGTACCTGCTGGTGTCCATTGCAGTTGCCGCGAATCTTTCCGTCGATGAAATCGTCAGGACGCGAGATTACTCGCTTGCGGAGGCAGCTCGACCATCGATGGGCAAGATGGGAACTTGGTTGACAGTAGGACTAGCGATTACTGCCACGGTATCGGGTCTCCTGGCAAGCACGTTTGCCGTTTCCCGAATGCTCGCGATGCTAAGCGAGATGAAGCTCGTTCCTCACCGTCACTTCGGAATGCCTGGAAGTGTTCAGAAGCACACCTTGGTGTATACCGTTATCTTCGCAATTGCGTTGACACTGTTGTTCGACCTCACACGAATCGCTGCGCTTGGCGCAATCTTCTACATCGTGATGGACATCGCCGTACATTGGGGAGTGCTGAGACGCGTTCGAAAGGAAGTCGATGCTCAAGCGTGGGTGTTGATCATTGCCATCGCATTAGATGTCATAGTACTTTCAGCATTCGTTTGGTTTAAAGCGACGACGGATGCACTTGTGCTTTGGGTTGCGGTCGCGGGAATGGTCGTCATTTTCGTCGGTGAGCGTTGGTTCCTCGAACGTGTCACCCAAGGTGATTCTTTTCTGACTCCCGACGACTAGGGTCCCTGTCACAATCGATGAAAGGATCGGCTCGCCCGCTTGGCATTGCTGCAATGCGAGACGTGCATTGTCAATGCTTAGGATTCTGAAAAAAAATTTCTGCTCAATATGTGAAGAATCGATTGGGTCAAGACATCAAATCCAAGTTGCCGAAGACATTGCCTGTCATCGATGTTTTCGCTTCCAAATTCACCTTTCTCGATCTCCTGAGGTGGGTTTTGGACTGATCTTGACACCGTCTTGGAGATAGGAGACGCTTCACCCTCGACCAGCGCAGAGATTGGCCCGGTGGGTCGATTACCGGCGTTGGCGCACGTTGTTTCCTCGGGATTCTCAGAATGATTTCGCTCCAACGACACACGGCCATCATGCTCTCCTGGCTTATTGTGGGTTGTTTGGTGGGGAACACTATTCCTCTAGGTGCTTGTCATTGCAGCGAAGGCAAATGCTGCGATGGTTCGTCGCAAGGCTCGTGCTGCGGAGCGACTGCGTCTGGCTTAGAATCGTCCTCATGTTGTTGCGGCGAGCCGACGAATGCAGCCAGTTGTGCTGCTCGAACCGAGACGAAATCGTCAATCCATGAACGTTTGGAATTCCGCCAATCGGGTTGTCAGTGCGGGTTCTTTTGTGGGTGTGGGAGGGACTCAACCCTCTCCGCCACACTCGCTACCACACCGAACCGCCTCTCGGAATTTCACTTCTCGAGTTCGAAGCAGTCGATGCATGGGTCTGTCGTAGGGGCGCACGCAAGTTGCCGCGCGCAAGCTCGGCTAGGACCAAGCCCAGCGACACAGTTTGCATCTCCATCGATGTGCATCTTGCACTCTCGACTCAATCTTTGAGCCATTTCGTCGGTCATTCTTGGACCGGAAATCGATGGACAGGTCACGGTGTGTTCGATTCATCGCACAAGATGTTCGTCGTTCGTCGTTTGTCGCGACGGAATTCTTGCGGCGCCGATGGAGTGCGTACGTTATCTGATGGATCACGACGAGATACGTATCGTGCGGCAGCTACAGACCATTATCTGTCGTCGACGGCTCACGCGAGTCGCGATCCGTAGGCTGCCATTTCGGTGCCAAATGATCCAAGGTCTGTGACCAAGAGTCGACCCGCTCGGACAGGCCCAATCGAGTTGTCTTACTGAACTATCCATTTCGAATCACGGCGTCGGTTTGATCAACTCTCCGAAGCCTTTACGCGGTGATTCCATAATCCTGTGAGAGTAATCCGATGTGCGAGAATCTGACACCGGATAACAAACCGGTCGTTCCAGAAATCGTTGAGTCAATCGACGTGCAAGAGCCGGACGCGGGTTCGACGCAGCGGCAAGATCCGCCTATTCCCCAGTCTCGAACCGAATCACGACGATGGTGGTTGAAGCTCATGATTCAGCCAACGCTACTCATCGTGAGCGGAGCCATAGTGATTGCAGGCCTAGGACTAGCTCAAAAGTACGAGTGGATTTCTGCTGGAACCCTGTCTGCGAGTGCGCCTTCCGCGGCAGGCGAGGAAGTAAGTTACATCTGCCCGATGATGTGCACTCCGCCTTCTTCTGAACCTGGTCGGTGTCCGGTTTGCGCTATGGAACTTGTTCCCGCCACATCGAATTCAGGTTCGGACAATAAAGACTCAGTTGAAATCGCTCCTGCCGCAAGACGAGTGGCGAATATACAAACAGTCGACGTCAAGACAGCCGCGATTTCAAGGAAGATTCGAGCGGTTGGCGAGATCACGTTTGATGAGAGTACTCTCAAGACAATTGCGGCCTATGTTGATGGTCGTATTGAGAAACTCTATGCAGATTTCACAGGTGTCGAGGTCGCAAATGGTGATCACCTAGCTCTTATTTACTCACCGGGACTCTATTCCGCGCAGGTTGAGTTGTTGCTGGCGAAGAAAGCGATGGAGAACTCGAAGGACTCGACGTTACTCCGCGTTTCGCAATCAAATCAGGAACTGTACGAAAGCGCCAAGCAACGATTGATCGAGATGGGGCTGACCGACAACCAAATTCAATCGCTCGAGCAAGACGAAAAGGCGTCGAGCCGACTCAAAGTCTGTGCACCTAATCAGGGGACTGTTATCGAGAAACTTGCGGTCGAGGGCCAGTATGTGACGGAAGGCCAACCGATCTACCGCCTCGCGGATCTTTCGACGGTTTGGCTGATGTTGGAATTGTTTCCAGAAGATGCGGCGGACGTTCACTACGGACAGAAAGTGGAAGCAATTGTTCAATCGATGCCATCGAGAACATTCACGGGACGCGTTGCATTTGTCGATCCTCAAGTTGACCCGAAGACGCGAACGGTTGGAATTCGCGTCGTGTTTCCCAACCCCGATCGGCGGCTCAGAATCGGCGACTATACCAAAGCGTCCATTCGTGTGCCGGTCTCAACGAAGGGTGTTGAATCTGACGAATTCTATGACTCAGAACTGGCCAATCGCTGGATCAGCCCAAGATATCCTCATGTGATTAGTGATGAGCCGGGCGTTTGCCCCTTGTCGGGCCTCGACTTGGTTCGAACTTCTACCTATGGCTATCGTGATTCCCCTGCGAGCCAAGAGGAAACTTGCACCGTTCCTCGCAACGCCGTGCTGATGGCAGCCGAGCGTAGCATTGTCTATGTCGAGACAAAACCTGGCCGCTTTGAAATCCGTGACGTGACGCTGGGACCGAGTGTTGATGGCCAGATCGTCGTGTTCAGCGGGCTTCAGCGCGGCGACAAGGTGGCGACAGACGGCAACTTCTTGATCGACTCCCAGATGCAGCTAGCGGGTAACCCGTCTCTTATTGACCCTACTCGAATAAAAAAGAGCGAGGGCGTCATCTTCACGGAGGAGATGCTCGCAGCGATTGCGAAACTTCCCGCTGAAGAACAAGCGCAAGCGAAGATGCAGCAAATCTGCCCAGTTACCGAGATGCCACTTGGTTCAATGGGAAAGCCCGTCAAGATTGATCTTGATGGCGAGACGGTGTTTCTCTGCTGCCAAGGTTGCGAAGGAAGTTTGCGTCGCGAACCGGATGTATACATGGCCAATCTCAAGCAGTCGCGTGGCGAAGTGGCGATTGATCCAGAGATTCAAAAGGCGCTGGATCAGCTACCACCCGACGATCGCCAAATCGCGATGCAACAGAAGACCTGCCCCGTTGCAGACTACCCTCTTGGTGCGATGGGGGTGCCGATCAAAGTGGACGTCCAAGGCACGCCTGTCTTCATTTGCTGCGAAGGTTGCCGGTCACGATTACTTGCAAGCCCCAAAGAGTATCTTGATAAACTCAAAGCCTCAGTAGGTGAATCCGCGCCTTCTGATATTGCGCCTCCGCCAACTGGAGTGATGGAGATTGTTGATGCACCTGGGCTGGCCCCACAGATCGGTGAGATTGAACTGATCGTCGACGACACAAATGAGTCAGATTCCTCCGCGCCTCATTCGGCATCGCGCCATCAACTTGATCAGGAGGAGCAACGATGATTTCAAAGTTCTTGGAATTCTGTATTCGCGAACGATTGGTCATCCTATTGCTTTCGGTCGGTTTGATCGCTTTTGGTTGGTATGCTTCACAAACCGTTCCCATCGACGCGATACCAAACGTCGGTGAGAACCAAGTTATTGTGCTCACTGAATGGCCAGGGCGTTCTCCGAAAGACATCGAAGATCAGATTACTTATCCGCTATCGATTGCTCTTCAAGCTGTCCCAGGCTCGAAAAGTGTACGCGGAAAGAGCATGTTCGGATTCAGCTTTGTCCAAGTGACATTCGCCGATCATGTTGATCTCTACTGGGCTCGATCACGAGTTGCAGAACAGCTTGCTACGGCCGCTGGCAATCTTCCTGATGACGTAGTCCCGACGCTTGCACCTGATGCCACTGCGCTCGGTCAGATCTACTACTACGTGCTCGAAGCTCCGGAAGGAATGGACTTGGCCGAGCTGCGATCGAAGCAGGATTTCTTCATCAAGTACTCGTTGCAATCGGTCGAAGGCGTTGCAGAAGTTGCGTCGATAGGCGGCTATGTTCGCCAGTACCAGATCGATGTCGATCCAGACCGGTTGAGATATCACGATATCCCATTAAGCACTGTGATAGAAGCTGTTAAGGCGTCCAATATCGATGTTGGGGCCAAGACCGTTGAAAACGGAGGAATGGAATTCCTTGTGCGAGGCAAGGGCTTTATCGGCTCCGGACGCACGGTTGAAGAAACCATCGAGCAGATTGGAGGCACGATTATCACCAATCGCGATGGGATCCCAATCCGAGTCGAGGATATCGCTCAGGTTCAAGTTGGGCCCGCGTTCCGTCGCGGCGCTTTGGACTTCAATGGGCAAGAGGCAGTCGGTGGTGTCGTGGTGATGCGTTACGGTGAAAATCCACGAGACGTTATCGAGCGAGTCGAGGCCAAGATTCAATCGCTCGAGTCAGAACTCAATGGCATCAAGATCAAGGGAATCTACGACCGGACGACACTGGTTGACGAGACAGTCGCAACGCTTACCGAAGCGCTATTTCAGGAGACCCTCATTACGATTGTGGTCGTTGTTCTATTCTTGCTTCATTTTCGCGCAAGCATGGTCATCGCCATTACGCTGCCAATGGCTGTTCTGATGTCGTTTATTGCGATGAAGTTATTTGGTGTTGACGCAAACATCATGTCACTTGCGGGAATCGCCATCGCGATCGGGACGATGGTCGATATGGGAATCATCATCCTCGAGAACATTTACGAGGGGCTGTCTAAGTGGGAGTCAGACGGGTCGCCTGGCGGAGCCCAACAGCGTTTGTCTGTCATTCGAGACTCTGCTGCCGAAGTCGTACCCGCGGTGCTTACTGCCGTTAGCACGACGGTAGTGAGTTTCCTACCCGTGTTCATGTTGACAGGTAGAGATCATCGTCTCTTCGCTCCACTTGCCTGGACGAAGACCTACGCGTTGGTTTCGAGCCTCATTGTGGCCGTGATCATCATCCCCATGCTGTGCCGCCTATTCTTGAAGTCGGCAAAACGACCTCAATGGTTTGGCATCATGCCTGGAATCGGCCTGGCATTGGTTGTCAGTGGTCTTTGCTACTTTGTTTGGGGCAACGCAATTGAGCATGTTGCTCATGTAAGCAAGCTCACAGCAACATTAACGCTGGCCGGTGTTGGATTCATCGTAGGAATGTGGATGAGCCGAGAACGCATTCGATCGATGGAAGAGAATCCAACAAGCCGATTCGTTCGATTTCTCTACGCGGGTCGTTTGCGCTTGGCACTCAATCACAAGTTCGCGATGCTCACCTTGCCCGGGTTTCTGTTGCTGCTGGGCCTGGGTGCCTATTTCGGTCTACCCAAGATATTGATGCCCTTCGAACGCGTTGGTGCAGCGCTCGGAGCTGATTTTAACGAGGTTCCGGGGTACGTTGACGTCAAGCACGTCTTTACAGGTTTGCAGTCCGACGACTGGATCGCATTGGACGAGGGCTCGTGGTTCTACATGCCAAGCCTCTACCCGGCAGCGAGTTTCTCTCAGGCGATGACGGTTTTGCAAACTCAGGACACACTTATTAAGGATATACCTGAAGTCGAAAACGTTCTCGGCAAGATTGGCCGTGTCGAATCGGCCCTCGATCCGGCGCCAGCCGCCATGGTCGAAACGTACGTCATGTTGAAGCCGAAGTCGCAATGGCGCGAAGGCATTACGTCGCGCGACATTTGGGATGAGATCAATCGAGTAGCGACTCTGCCGGGAGTCACTCCAGCCTCTGCGCTGCAACCGATTGAAGGTCGAGTTGTGATGTTGCAGAGTGGGATCAAGGCATCCATGGCGGTAAGGATCTATGGTGGCGATTTGCAGGGGCTCTCGGACGCAGCAAGAGCAGTCGCGAGCAAACTCAAAGAAAGCCCTTATGTCAACGAGGGCACCGTCAACCCCGACGTCGTGATGGGAAAGCCGTATTATGAGTTCGACGTCGATCGAGAAGAAGCGGCCCGATATGGCATGACGACCATGATGGTCAATCAAATCGTCGCCGCAGGTCTGGGAGGAGTCGACGTCACCACGACCGTTGAAGGGCGTGAGCGTTATCCCATTCAGGTTCGTTACGATCGTAGCGTGAGAGAGCGAGTCGATGAAATACAGGACGTTTCTGTCGTAACGCATGAAGGAGACGTTGTTCCACTCGGACGCTTGGCCAAAGTATCTACGACTTGGGGCCCAGGTGCGATCAATAGCGAGGATGCTCGACTCGTCGCACATGTCTCGTTTTCTCCTTCCGGAATGGCAGGCGATCTAGAGACCGTGGACCAGGTCATGACGTTCTTAAGAAGAGCACGTGAGTCCGGAGAATTGGAGTTCCCCACAGGCAACTTTGAACTTCAAGCGGTAGGCTCTTTTCAAAATCAAGTCGAAGCAAATCGGCGGCTCATGTGGATTGTTCCCACGGTACTCTTAATCAACTTCTTTCTGATCTATTTTGGCTTTCGCAACATCGCTCTCTCAGCGGTTGTGTTCTCGGGTATCCCCGTCGCATTCGCCGGAGGGATGATCGCCGTTGCTGTTGCCGGGATCGAACTGAACACTGCGGTATGGGTTGGGTTCATTGCGCTATTCGGGATCGCCGTCGACGACGGAGTCGTCATGGGGACATTCATGCAACAGTCGCTTCGAAGAAATCCTACTCGCAGCGTATCTGAACTAAGGGACGCCATCTACGAGGCTGGGCTTCGTCGCATTCGTCCGTGCGTCATGACGACTCTAACGACGATCATCGCATTGTTGCCGGTCATTATGTCGTCTGGCCGAGGTGCAGATGTCGCCCGCGCCATGGCAATTCCCGTCCTGGGCGGGATGCTTGCGGAACCTTTC
Source organism: Porticoccaceae bacterium (assembly GCA_002702725.1). GTDB lineage: Bacteria > Pseudomonadota > Gammaproteobacteria > Pseudomonadales > Porticoccaceae > NAT127. Next base: position 2,711 of record PABE01000083.1, on the reverse strand, counting down.
ACGACATTCATTGTCCCGGTGCTGTATTGCGGGTATCTCGAATTGAAAGTGCGACTCGGCCTGAGTGACGCATCCTTCGTGTCACCCAGTCCAACCGAATCGTTCGAAACCAGGCGAGCGGCCTGATGTTAGTGGTTATTTTTCTCGGATTGAGTAAGTCCGATTGGCTGTAAGTCTTCATGTTGTTTTGGAAAGGATAGAACTGATGTCACGTGCAATTTCATTTGCTGCATTGATGCTGGCCCTCAGCTTGGGACAGTCGGCGTTTGGGCAAGCTGAGCAGAAAGAGACCGACGCAGAAAAGCATGATCGATTAAAAATGAATGTCCAAGCAATCTGCCCAATCTCGGGCAACAAGCTTGGTGAACATGGCGATCCCATTAAGGTCAAGGTTGGCGAGGAGCAAGTCTTTTTGTGTTGCAAGGGTTGCCTTGAAAAGAAGATCGACCCTAAGCATTGGGAAACGATCCATGAGAATTTTGCCAAGGCACAATCGATATGTCCTGTGATGGAGAAAGCACTTCCAGCTCAACCGAAATGGACTGTCGTTGAAGGTCAAATCGTTTACGTTTGTTGCCCACCTTGCATCGACAAAATCAAGGCAGAGTCAGCGAAGTACTTGGCTGCGGTCGATGCTGCCTACGAGCAGTATCTCAAGGATCGCCGTTCGTCACCGTCAGGTGAGTGATTAGAGGGTGCATTTCGTACCGCCAAAACACGGGTCGCCGAAATGACGATGAGACATCGTTGACCGGCGACCCGTTCCTTTCTACAAAGGTTGGATCTCGGGAAGCAAGGATCTCCCAGGCCGCAAATCTTCTCAGTTCGCGATGACATTGTTGTTTGAGAGGGGTGGAATTGCTGGCAAAACTCTGCCCAGCATGACGATAACTCCGATGTCTTAAGGTTGCATAGGAGTGTCGCGCGATGAAATGGTCCGGCAGAATTCTCGCATTAATGCTGATGGCGAGCACATCGCTCGGTTGCCAGGCGTCGCGCCAAATCCGAGATCGCGAATACGCAACTCTAACCCAACACGTTCAACAAGCTCGCATCGACACGGATGAGACTAAAGCGACACCGATTCCCTCTCCTGAGTTTATGGGGACACACTCGCTGGAAGAGTACATTCAGATTGCTCTTGGTCAGAATCCGCGAGTCCAAGCCGTTCGCAAACGGATGGAAGCCTTAGCCCATCGAGTTCCCGTCGAGGCGAGCCTCCAGGATCCTTCGCTAACGGTGACAGTCCAGCCGCAGCCCGTGCAAACAGCTGCGGGTCAACAGGACGCAATCTTAGCGCTATCTCAGCGATTTCCGTGGTTTGGTAAGTTAGCGGCGAAGGCAGGCGTCGCCGAAGCAGAGACAAACGTCGCTCGCGCAGAACTCGCCGCGATTGAACTTGAGACAGTCGCGAAAGTTAAAAAGGCGTATTTTGAGTTGTTTTTTGTTCAAAAGGCAATCGAAGTTACCGAAGCCGATCAGCAGTTATTACTTGAGATCAGGACCGTTGCCGACGCGAGATATCGATCGGGAAGCGCTAGTCAACAAGACGTACTTCGTGCCAATCTTGAGATCTCGGATACCGAAAGCCAACTCATCCAGCTACGGCAACAATTGGACAGTGCACAGGCTCGGCTGGCACGACACATCCATGTCGCGCCTAACTCAGAACTGCTGGCCAACGAGACTTCTCCTTCGGTTCCAACCATCTTGGATTTAGAGACGCTGCAACGAACCGCTGTTTCCGCGAGACCAGAATTGCATGTCATGCTTGCAAAACTGAACTCATCGCGAATGGCAGTGGAATTGGCGCGGCTCGATTACAAGCCAGACGTGACACTGGGGATGTCGTGGATCGATGTTTCAAACAGCGGAGTTAGTCCCGTTGCCAACGGACGGGATTCTGTGCTGCTTTCTGCAGGCGTCAATTTGCCGATCTATCGTAAGCGTTTAGATTCGGCTGTGCGTTCCGCCGAGGCGTCGGCAGTTTCAGCCGCCCGAAACTACGATGCGCTGCGAGACGAAACCCTGGAACAAGTCACCGATCTCTTCGCGAAGGTTGAAAGTCAGCGCGAAATGCTAGAGCTCTTCGAGAACGACATCTTGCCAACGGCTCGTCAAACGCTTGCTGTTTCAAGTCAAGCGTACAACGTAGGGGAAGTCGATTTTCTTCAACTTGTCGACAACTGGCGGCAGCTATTCCGGTACGAAATCACCAACTTGCGATTGCAGGCAACGCTTCAACAGACTTTGGCCGAGCTTGAGCAGACGGTTGGAGGACTAAGCGTTTCGGAAGAGAACGTACGTCCGCCAGCGACGAGTAAGCTTCTCAGTGATGTGTCGACGAGACGCGAGTAGGCACGAATCGCGAACGAAGGAACGATTGGATAAACGTTGATGAAAAGCAGCATTTTACGATTGGCGATTCTCGCCCTCTCAAGTGGAACGATCTTGTTCGGGTGTGCACCTGCTTACCATTCCTATTCTGACTGTCGAGTGAACTGCCAGTACTGCTATCCGCCACCACTCCCTTACTCCGACTATGATCATTGCGCCTGCCATTCACGAGTTGTTGAAGGTTATGTAACCGGTTCGGCCAAGCAATGACGTTCATCTTCGATTGTCCAGACGGTTCCCGTCGAATCGCCCCACAATCTGACTCTTCAAAATGCTTGTTCGCCCAGCCTTAGTTTCAAAGGGACTTGTACACC